>WLOT01000018.1 GCA_009699125.1 Actinomycetota bacterium | reverse complement strand
TATTCACGGGGTCCGCGTTTTCCTTCCTGGCTTCATCGAACAGGGCGAGGGGCATATCGTCAACACCGCGTCCGTGGCGGGTCTGTTTTCTGCTCCGTTCATGGGGCCGTACAACGTCGCGAAGTATGGCGTCGTCGCTCTCTCCGAAACGCTGTGTAACGAGCTCGCGATGCAGCAGTCGCCCGTGGGCGTTTCAGTCCTATGCCCGTCGTGGGTCAAGACGAAGATTGCGAGTTCGGTGCGTAACAAGCCGGGCGCAACTGCCGAAGAAGCCGATGCGCTTTCGGAATTCGTGCAGCCGATGATCGACGGCGGAATTGATCCCGATCTCGTTGCTGATCGTGTTGTTACTGCGGTGAAGAACAAAGAGTTCTGGATCATCACCCATGACGACACGCCTGCGGCTGTCACGCTTCGCACTCGATCGATCCTCGAAGGTACAAACCCTCCGCAATTGATGCACTAAACCCACCGAGCGCTCACGCGTCTGGATCGCCGTGTGAGCGGAAGGGTCCGTGGGGCCCATCACGCCGAAGAGCCAGATCTTTACGTTGCGTCGATGCTCTATTGGTTGCGCGTCTACGTCGAATCCCTCTTCGTGCCTTGGTTTCCTGTTGCGTGCGCGCGTTGCGGCGCCGAAGGTGGTTCGCCCTGTCCTTCGTGTCGCCAGGACTTCACTCCAGCTCATGTACTCGACGACATCGACAACCTTGATGCGGTGATTGGACTCGTCGTTTACGACGAGGTGTCCCGTCCATTCATTGCTGATCTCAAATATCGAGGCAGATGGGCGACGGCGCGAACCTTCGCTCCGGCGCTCGCGGTTTTGTTGGAGGAGTGCATAGGTCATGAGGGGCGATGTCTGACTCTGACGTGGGCGCCTACGACGCCAGAACGGGCCCGTCAGCGTGGGTTCGATCAGGCAGAAGTCATTGCCCGGGAAGTGGGTCGTCAAGCCGGGCGTCCCGTTCGCAAACTCCTTGAACGTGGTCCGGGCGACCAGCAAACCGGTCGCAGCCGTCTGGAGCGTGCTCGTGGCGTCTCCTTTCACCCGCTGTTCGAGGCCGCAGGCACCGTCATCGTCTTCGATGATGTGGTCACGACTGGGGCCACGTTGAGCGCAGCCGCACACGCTCTGCGCTCAGCGGGTGCAGAGGCGGTGGTCGGAATCACCCTTGCGGCGACTCCTGAGCGACCAAATGGCTGAGATGGGGGTTCTCTGAGGGTTCTCACCCCGTCCTCACCCTCCTCTGACCGTGTACTCAGGAAGGCATCGGTACACTTGCCAATCTCATGGGCATCCTCGACAAGATTCTGCGCGCCGGCGAAGGCAAGAAGGTTCGGGCTATCGAAGCTCTCGTGCCTGAGATCAACGCCCTCGAACCCGAGATTGAAAAGCTCTCTGATGCGGCGCTGGCCCATCGAACGGTGGAATTTCGGGAGCAACTGGCCAATGGTGCCGACCTCGAAGACATCCTTGTTGAGGCGTTCGCAACGGTTCGTGAGGCAGCGCGTCGTGAGATCGGCCAGCGCCATTACGACGTTCAGATGATGGGTGGAGCGGCGCTGCACTTTGGCTGGGTCGGTGAAATGAAGACCGGTGAAGGAAAGACTCTTGTCTCGACCCTTCCCGTGTACCTCAATGCGCTCGCAGGTAAGGGTGTCCACGTCGTTACCGTGAACGATTATCTCGCCACCCGAGATTCCGACTGGATGGGCCGAGTCCACAAACGCCTCGGACTTTCCGTTGGTCTCGTCATCCCTGGAATGAACGACCCGGCTGTGAAGCGCGCTCAATATGCGTGTGACGTCACCTACGGGACGAACAACGAGTTCGGCTTCGACTACCTGCGCGACAACATGTCGATGAGCCGTGCCGAACAGGTGCAGCGCGGACACTCCTATTGCATCGTCGATGAAATCGACTCGATCCTCATCGACGAGGCCCGAACTCCTCTCATTATCTCTGGACGCATCGCCGACGCCGCCAAGATCTATTACCAGTTCGCATCGATTGTTCGGGGTCTCAAGCGCGATGTCCATTACGACGTCGACGAGGAGAAGCGAACAGTTGCGCCGACCGACGAAGGCGTCGAAGCGGTTGAACGGGCACTCGGTGTCGAAAATATGTACGACGAGGTCTCTCAGAATCTAGTGCATCAGTTGCAGGCCGCTCTGCGTGCCAAGGAACTGTTCAAGCGCGATAAGGACTACGTCGTTCAACACGGTCAGGTGAAGATCGTCGACGAGTTCACCGGACGCATTCTCGATGGTCGCCGCTGGTCAGAAGGCCTCCATCAAGCCGTTGAAGCCAAAGAAGGCGTGAAGATCGAGGAAGAGAATCAGACTCTCGCGACGATCACGCTGCAGAACTATTTCCGGATGTACGACAAGTTGGCCGGCATGACCGGTACTGCCGAAACGGAAGCATCGGAATTCCTTGCGACCTACAACCTTCATGTCGTGCCGATTCCGACCCATCGGCCAATGGTCCGCCTCGATAAGGGCGATCTCATTTACAAGAGCGAAGACGCGAAGTTCAATGCAGTTGTCGATGACATCGCAGAACGAAGCGAAGCGGGTCAGCCCGTACTTGTCGGCACGATTTCTGTTGAAAAATCCGAGACGCTGTCGCGCTACCTCAATAAGCGAGGCGTTCCTCACGAGGTCCTGAACGCAAAGCTCCATTTCCGCGAGGCGGACATCGTTGCCCAGGCCGGTCGACTTGGCGCCGTCACTGTGGCTACCAACATGGCCGGTCGAGGTGTCGACATTTTGCTGGGAGGCAATGCCGAAGGTCTCGCTGCTCGAGATCTCGCAGCCGAAGGCCTCGATCCTGAAACCGAAGAAGGCCAGGACCGGCTCGCCGAACTGATCGCTCTCCACGAGCCCGAATGTCGTGAGGGTGGCGACAAGGTTCGCGAGCTTGGCGGTCTCTACGTTCTGGGCACCGAGCGTCATGAAAGTCGTCGAATCGATAATCAGTTGCGTGGTCGTTCTGGTCGTCAGGGTGATCCCGGCGAAAGTCGTTTCTACCTTTCGCTCGAAGACGACCTCATGCGTCTGTTCGCGACCGGGGCAATGAATTGGGTCATGGGCAAGACGCTCGATGACGACGTTCCGATTGAAGCAAAGATGGTGAGTAAAGCCATCGAGCGAGCTCAGAACACGGTGGAACAGCGCAATGCTGAAATCCGCAAGGATGTGCTCAAGTACGACGAGGTCATGAACGAGCAGCGCAAGGTCATTTACAAGCGCCGTGACCAGATTCTCGACAATGCCGATCTTCGCGACGAAGCCATGGGCTATCTCGCAGAAGCAATCGACTCCACCATTTCAACCTTCTGTGTCAGCGACGAACGCGACGAATGGGACCTTCACGGCCTTCATGCTGAAGTTGCTGCGATGTGGCCGACCGAACTCACCGAAGATGCGCTTCATCACGCCCTCACAACGGATGATCTCTACGAAATCATCATGGGTGAAGCGACGGCCTATTACGAGCGTCGCGAGGCCGAGTTCGGCGAAGACACCATGCGTGAAGTCGAACGCCAGGTGATGCTCCGCATCATCGATCAGAAGTGGCGTGAGCATCTCTACGAGATGGATTACCTCCAAGAGGGCATCAACCTCCGAGCGATGGGACAAAAAGACCCGCTCGTCGAGTGGCAGCGCGAGGGCTACGAGATGTTCGGCTCGATGATGGCTGCTGTTGCGACTGACTTCGTGACCTACGTCATGCATGCCCATGTCACCGTCACCGAGCAGAGCCGCGAGAACGAGCCGCAGGTCTCGAACCTTCAGTACACGGCTCCAGTCGACCCGAGCGAAGCACCGAGCGGCATGCAGGCCGCAGCACGTGCTCAGGCGGCCGCTGAGGGGCTCGACGTCCCTGAGCAGGCCATCGAAGAGATCTCCAATACGCCAACGGTCAAGAGCGACTGGGACAAGACCCCACGCAATGCTCCTTGCCCTTGTGGATCGGGCAAGAAGTTCAAGGTCTGTCACGGCGCATGAGGGATTACTCCGACGGACTAGCCGACCTTCATCGTCGGATCGACGAAGCGCGGGTCTACCTGCGCATCGAGGAACTCCTACTTTCGCGACCTCAACTTGAGACGGAAGCCAGTCGGCCCGACCTTTGGGACGATCCTGATCTCGCACGGAAGATCAACGGTGAGTTGTCGGCTTGCACCGAAGATCTTGAACTCTACGAACAGCTTTCGTCGAGACTCGAGGATGCCGAGACGCTGCATGAACTTGGTCGCGAAGAAGGTGATGAATCTGTCGAAGCGGAGGTTGAGGAGTCGATGGCGGCGCTTGCCTCCGACCTCGGCGAACTCGAGCTACGAGCACTCTTCACTGGCGAGTACGACGACACCAACGCAATCTGCGAAATTCAGTCCGGCGAAGGTGGTGCCGACGCTCAGGACTGGGCGAACATGCTCCTTCGCATGTTCCTCCGTTGGTCCGAAAAGCGCGGCTTCGATGTCGAACTCGAGGAAGTGTCTGCCGGAAATGAAGCGGGGATCTCTTCAGCAACGTTCTTAGTGAATGGTCGCCACGCCTATGGCCGGCTCCGTTCTGAACACGGCGTGCATCGTCTCGTGCGAATCTCCCCGTTCAACGCGCAGGGCAAGCGCCAGACAGCGTTCGCTGCCCTGAAGGTGACGCCGTTCCTTGAGGATGTTCCTGACATCGAGATCGATGAGAAGGATCTCCGCATCGATACCTACCGTTCCTCGGGTGCGGGTGGTCAGCACGTCAACGTGACCGACTCAGCAGTCCGCATCACCCATTTGCCAACCGGAATCGTTACGTCGTGTCAGAACGAACGAAGCCAACATCAAAACAAAGACCGCGCAATGCAGATTCTTCGTGCGAAGTTGGCCGAACGACAGCGTGAAGAACGTTTAGCCGAACTCTCCAATATCCGTGGCGAACAGCGCTCGGTGGGTTTCGGAAGTCAGATTCGTTCGTACGTCACACAGCCTTACCAGATGGTGAAAGACCTTCGATCGGGTTACGAAGTTGGAAACGTCGATGGAGTGTTCGACGGCGACCTCGATGGCTTCATGGAGGCCTACCTCCAATGGGAGCGCAGCGGTGCCGATACCGCAGGCGAATAACGCTTAGGCGAGCGCTACGAGTTCTAAGGACTCTGCCGAGAAGTAATCGAGTTGGCCGTCTGGCATAAGCAAAATGCGGTCGGGTGCGAGTGCTTCGACGAATTCAACATCGTGACTCACGATGACCATTGTTCCGGGCCAGGCAGCAAGCGCTGTCCCTGTTGCAGTGCGCGACATCGGATCGAGGTTGTTTGTGGGTTCGTCGAGCAGCAGAAGATTGTGATTGCCGGCCACAAGTTGGGCGAGAGCAAGTTTTGTCTTTTCACCACCGGAGAGCGTGCCTGCGTCTTGGAACACTTTGTCGCCGCTAAGTCCGAACATCCCGAGAAGCGCACGAACACCTTCGTCGCCAAGTTCCGAGTCGCGACGCATGTGGTCAATCATCGAAACGCCCGAATCGATTCCCTCATGTTCCTGGGCGTAATAACCCGCAGAAACATTTAGTCCAAGCTCGAAGTCGCCTAGATCGGCTTCCGACTCTCCGGCGAGAATTTTCAGCAGACTGGTCTTTCCCGCACCGTTGAGCCCCATGACGAGCAAGCGTTCACCGCGACCGACATCAAATGACACATCGGCGAAAACGTCGTTTGCTCCGTAACTCTTCCAGAGTCCATTCGCGGTGAGAACTGTCCGACCACAACTCGGTGGGGGAGGGAAGCGCAACTCGATGGTTCGGCGCGCTGCGGGACCTTCAACCTGGTTTGTGCGAATTCGTTCGGCGCGGTTGTCGAGGTTTTTGGCAACGCGTGCGCGTTTCGCCGTCTGGCCACGCATCGAATCGGCAAGCGTGGACAATCGCTTGATCTCGCTTTGTTGGCGTTCCGCCATTTTGCTCAGACGTTCTTCATCGCGCTCGCGTGAGACGAGGTACTGGCTGTAGGTGCCCCGGTACTCGACGATTTCGCCCGTCGCTTCTTCGGCTTCACGGTCGAGATGGATGACGCGAGTGATTGCTTCGTCGAGAAGATCGAGGTCATGACTAATGACGAGAAGCGCGCCTCGGTACGAGCGAAGGAATGACAGCAACCAATCACGAGCATCGGCGTCGAGATGGTTTGTCGGCTCATCGAGAAGGAGCAAGTCACTTCCGGCGAACAAGATGCGAGAAAGTTCCAGGCGACGCCGTTCGCCACCCGAGAGTGCCCCGATAGGAAGCTCGAGGCGATCGGAGCGCAGCCCAAGGCCGGCGACGAGTTTCCGGGCGTCAGATTCGGCGGCATAGCCACCATCAATCTCGAATCGCTCCTGAGCGTTGGTGAACTTCGTGATGTTCTGCTCGGACGGGTCGACTTCCATCGCTTCGCGAAGCGTCTCAAGACGCTTTGCGGCGATGTCGAAGCCCCTGCCTGAAAGCACATGGGTGATGGCGAGCGTCTCCGGATCGACGGCGTCTTGACGAGGATCCTGCGACAGGTAGCCAGTACCGCCGGACCGTTCGACAAAGCCGCTCTTGGGAGCGTTGTCACCACCCAAGACACGGAAGAGCGTGGTCTTCCCTGCGCCATTTCGGCCAACGAGTCCGACCTTGTCGCCCGCCCTGACTTGAAAGGTGGTGCCATCAACGATGGTCTTCCCCCCGATTTCAACAACGAGGTTCCGGACGTTCAGCACCGATCAAGTCAACCACTCCTGAGGGCGGGTGCCGACATCGCCGTCTTGTGGCTGCGTAATCGGTTCCGATGTGGGATCAGGACGAACGCGGTGGTCCGAGGAAGACCGCGACGGGGTCTCCTTTTCGGCGAAGTGCTTCGACACGGGCCACGAGAAGCGGGTCGACTCCGTCGAGGCCATTGGCCTCGGTGTCGACGCCACCGGATCCGTTCGTGAGAGCCTCGGCAAGATCAACGCGTCCTGCAGTGATGAGTTGATCCTGAAGGATCGATTCGTCGATGAAGAACTGTTCTCGCTGTCCCGGAGTGAGCGGATCCCAGCCTCCGAGGTAGTTCATGCTCGGGTCAGCCTTGAATCGAGCGATCTCGTCAGCGCTGACGATCCAAAGTGTGCCAACGGGAGTGCGTCTCGATTCGGAGCGTTCCGGGCCGAGGTGGCTGACCATGTTCGATTCGGCAACAACCTGGATACCTGCGCGCTCAAGTTGGAGTCGAAGTGCATCGCCATAGTCGCCTCGGACCGAACCGGTCGTGACGACGAGTAGAGGGCCGGAACCACGAAGTGCATCGAGAGTTTGTTGAAGGAACCCGTTGAGAACGGTGCCGGTGGACGGGCTTGGTGGTTGAGCGGACGATGCGGCATCGATGACTGGTCCGGTAGCCGTCAACGTCACGATGGTCGCTGCGACAGCGAGTACTCCGGTTGCGATCCGTTGAAGCGATCGCGATTCGAGACATGACCAAATCGCTGACCATAAAACCCACGCGACGGAAAGCCACCAGAGGCTCGCGATGACCCACCACCAACGGACCACCCAATCGAACAACGGACCGATGACACGAGCCGTGGCGATCAGCCCGCCGATGGCGGTAGCGAGGACAACAAGTTGAAAGCGCATTGCGGCAAAAGTTCGTCGGCGAATTGCAAGCCACAACGAGGCGGCCATTGCGAGAACCGGGAGAACGAAAGCAGTAAGGCCAGAACCAAGGAGTGCACCATCGAGTCCTGCGACTTCGCTGCGCCCAAGCCAAGGAGCGGCGGGAAAGCGCAATTGATCGGCTGCGACATGAAGGGCCGTGCCGAATCCAGCTGGCCGATCGCCGGGAGAGAGGAAGTACTGCGCGATTGCACCGAGGTTCCCGGTGCCAGCGATTTGGTCAACGACCACCGGAAACCAGCATCCGGCGAGGACCGCAAGTGAGGTGCCGAGCACCCACCAACGTTGTTTCGGCGAGTTCGGCAATAGATCAGCAAACGCTTTTCGCTGCCAGGTGATAACCGCTATTGCCACTCCGAGCATCGCGAGCATCGGGAGGTAGCCGATGTGACTTTGAAGTTCGAACGATGCGACGAACACCAAAGGCGGCCACATCCAGTGGTCGCCTTCGATCACGGACCAAACGAGAAACACCGTGAGTGCCAACGGAAGAAGCGTGATGAACGGATTCCAAGGATCGCGGATTAGCACCGGGCCCATCGCGTGTACGAGGATCGCAATCGCGGCCATGGTGAGCGCGACCATGGGGAGCCGACCACGTCGCCATGCGACTGCGCTGAGTGCGGCGACAGTCAATGCATTAAGCGTCGCCGCCGCTGCAAGGATGGCCTCTGGCTTATCGCCGAAGAAGTGGTACGGAACGGCAAGAAGCCAGTACATGAGCGGACCGGGATGATTCCATCCGAAGCGTGAGTACGGACCCACAAGCGGTGTGTGGCGCCCAACGTCTTCGACTCGCATCGTCAACACCGCCCAGTCGCCACTGGGTCGCCAAACAAGATCGAGCGCTGCACTCCCTGCGTCGACGATGGGCCAGATCACAAGTGCGGTGAGAGCAACTGCAACGATGGCGGTCGCGATGGTCCACGGATCGCGCCACCATCGTGGGGCCGACTCGCTTGTCGTTCGAGAATCCGAAATGGGCGGAGGGAGCGTCTGCGTCACAACGCTCAAACGGTAGTGCTGTTGCAAGCAACTTCTCGGGGAGGGGCCCCAGCGGCCTGAAGAAGCAGTTCGACTGCATCGATCTCAGGCGTCGCGGCGGCGAGTGGTCCGGCCTCGAAGAGCAGGGTTCGCTGTAACACCATGGAAAATTGCTGCGGTTCGAGGCCTGAGCGCAATTCGCCTCGGTCGAATGCATCTTTTATAGCGGCGTCGAAAATTGGACGGGAGTCGAAATCAATGAGTTCGTAGCGCGGTTGAGCAGTGTGACCGCTAAGCAGCAGCATCATGTTTTGAGCAATCACTGGGTTGCGTTGAACCTCATCGGTAGTGATGTCGTTGAGAACTCGAACCAACTCGATCCCGAAAAGTTCAGGATCGACGGATTGGTAACGCTCAAAGCAATTGATGAAGAGAAGACACATGGCAATGCCGGGTCGGGACCCAAACATTTGTTGGAGGGTCGACTCGGAGTATCCCGTCACTGCAGCGATTTCCGACATCGAGAGCTCGCCGAATCCGATTCGTGCCAGGAGGCGTCGAATGGCGATTGTTACTTCTCGCATCGAAGTGTCGGCGATTGATGCAGATCCTTGGTCGCTTGCCGTTTCGCGCTCTCGCAACTTTGAGGACAACCCAACTGCTGGCCAACTGTTGAGTGAGTCGACAATTTCATAGAGGTCTCGATTGTCTTCAGGTCTCCGAGTGAGGGTGACGAGCAGAGGAAGCAGAGCCAAGCCGTAAAGGTCGATTGGAAATGCTTCGGGATCGACCCGATAGCGAGCGGCAAGTCCTTCAAGAAGCGAGCTGAAGATGATTTGCATCATCGATTCATCAAGTGGATCCCGAAGTGTCCTGCCCCAGCTCTCGAGGCTGAGCAAAAATGGGGCATATTGAGAATTTTCCGCTTGTCGATAGAGCTCACGAAGCGGGGCCGCAATCGCCGGGTCGTCTGCTTTCGAAAGAAATCCGAGACGTAAGCCGAATGTTTCATCGTTGACTGCTACTTCGAAGTGAGCCCGACAACTTGCAACGATTGCTTGTGGGAGGTCCGTGGTCGCTGGTCTCGGGTGAGTGCCTCTGGTGAGGTTGGCCACGATCGATGGGTAGTTCGTGGCGTCAAGCTCGATGAGGTGGGTCACGAGGTCGGTGACGTAGTCCTCGGTCGAGGGCCAGTAGGAATAGAAGGTCGATCGGGTGACGCCAGCGGCGCCGGCAATTCGAGCGACGGTGAATCCGTTCACGAGAACTGACGTTGCTTGGTCTCGCCAAATAGCGATCCCTGCATCGAGAATTTTCGCTCTGGTTGCCGATTGTTTCTCTGTGGATGTCGGCATGTGGTTGACCCTTTACGGTGCCGGATTGGACAGAAGTGTCTAGTGAACCACACATCACTGCTCATTGACGTCTGATCTTATGGTTGGGAGGCTCTCCCAGAGATCTTTCGACCTTCGCCGATGTGTGAGTTGGTCCAACTGAACTGGCGGCGTATGGCGGGAAATTCTCAGGGTGGCGATGGTCAAGCGAACGAGAACGGCGCAGGTCTGCGTCATCGCCCCCTTTCGGTTGGCGACCCTCGGTTACTCAGATCATGGGCGGAAGATCAGCTGATTGAGCTCGGAGAAAGCGGACGCAAAACCGTTGATGCCTCTGGCCTCTATGCGCTGCTTGGTCTTTGTGCCTTTTGGTCGGGGGACTTTGCTGCGCTCGACGAAATGCTGGAGATAACCTCGGAGCTCGTCGGGCCTGGTCCATGGTCCGACGAGGTCGCTGCTCGAGTCATTCTTCAGCGTTCACTGTCGGCGGTTCTCGCATCCCTGCGGGGCCAGCGCGAAGAAGCCGAGAACCAGTTCGCGGCGGCCCTCGCTCTAAGTGGTGGACAGGCGGTCGACGAGGCTCGCGTCGTTGCCTACTCAATGCGAGCAGCGCTCGCGAGCGACGGGTTACCGGAACGCGCTCTTGAAGATGTCCAGCGCGCCCGCCAGCTTTCTTCCGCTCTCGGCAAACAGGAGCTAGCTGCGGTCGCGGCGATTGGCGAGGGTTGGGCCCACGGCGAATTGGGGCAACTCGATCAAGCGGCGCAGGTACTTCAGGCCGCGTCCGCTGAGGTGCCAGGCAACCTCGAACGATCCGTTGCCCAACTCCGTTTGGCGGAGGTTCAGTTGCGTATGGGCGATCGGGCAACGGCAAGGGCAACAGTCGATGCCGCTCGCGAAACGTTGCTCGAAGCCGAAGCTCGATACTGGGGTGCACGGGCAGTACTGCTTACCGGCGCCATCGATCGCGACCGCGGCGGGCGCTGGCTCAAACTCGCTCGTGAACTTTCACTTCCAGATCCCGCCTACGACAGGCTCTTTCTTCCCGAAGGGTCATTGACGATTGATGTCTCATCAGCGGCGTCAGTTCTTCGTGACGGAGCGCCCATTGAATTCTTGACACGGCATGCAGAAGCAGCGGTGCGACTGCTTGCGATGTCTCGATCAAATGGAATGAGTGCGCAAGAACTCAGTGACGTCTTCTGGCCCGGCATTCCCGAGGAACGTCAACGTGCCCGGCTTCGAACGTTGTTGTGGCAGGCCCGCAACTCGTTGGGCGCAGACGCATGGCGCGTGCAGCGACAGGGCAACATCGTTGTGCTCGACACGAGTGGCGTGAACGTTTTCGGATCAATTACGGCGGCGTCTCTCGCAAAAGAGTTTTCCGCTCGCCGCTCGTCGTCTCGTTAGAACGACGAAAAACTCAAACGTCGTCGGGGTCGTACTCGCCGCGCTCGTAGCGACGGCGTCGGTTGATCTGTGCGGCAAAGGCCACAACACAGACCACGGCAAGGATGGCAAAGATCGCAACGAGGATCATGGAGTCAGCCTAGGCGGAGTCATGCACAGACGAGGATCATGGGCGTAACGAACGCCCGATGATCTCCTTCATGATCTCGGTTGTGCCGCCATAAATCGTTTGAATTCGGGTGTCGAGGTAGGCCCGGGCAATCGGGTATTCGAGCATGTAGCCATATCCGCCATGGAGTTGCACGCAAGAATCGACGACACGCTTTTGCAATTCGGTCGTCCACCATTTCGCCATAGCCGCTTCTTCTGCGGTGAGCTCCTTGGCATTCAGTGCCTCGATGCAGCGGTCGAGAAACACCTCGGCGATTTCGATTTCGGTCGCACACTCAGCGAGGACGAAGCGCGAGTTCTGGAAAGCGGCCACGGGCTGACCGAAGGCGGTTCGCTCGTGGGTGTACTCGAGAGTCCACCGCAGGGCCTGACGCGCAGCCGCGACTGCGCCGACAGCGATCGAGAGTCGTTCCTGAGGCAGGTTCTCGACGAGGTGTAGAAATCCCATGCCTTCGCTCCCGAGAAGGTTGGCTGCCGGAACTCGAGCATCGGTAAAAAACAGCTCGGCAGTGTCTTGGGCGTGGAGTCCGACTTTTTCAAGATTTCGGCCGCGCTCGAATCCGGGAGTGTCGCGTTCAATCACCAGAAGACTCATCCCCTTGTGACGTTCCTTGGGGTCGGTTTTCACCGCAACGATGACGAGGTCGGCGTTGATGCCATTGGTGATGAATGTCTTCGCTCCGTTGACCACGTAGTCGTCGCCATCACGAAGAGCCGAGGTTGACATTGATGCAAGGTCAGAGCCGATACCAGGTTCGGTCATTGCAATCGCAGTGATGAGTTCGCCGGAGCAAATACCGGGGAGCCAGCGTTGCTTCTGTTCATCGGTTGTGAGTGACAAGAAGTACGGGAGGCACACGTCGTTGTGGAGGGTGATGCCAATGCCGGCTGGGGCTGCACCTGCATAGGCAAACTCTTCACTGATGATCGCGTTGTACCGAAAGTCCTCGACGCCGCCACCGCCGAACTCATCGGGCGCATCCATGGCGAGAAACCCTGCGGCACCAGCGGAGGTGAAGAGCGCGCGGTCCACGATCCCGTCTCGATCCCAACGCTCGAAGTTGGGAGTGACCTCGCGTTCGATGAACGTGCGGACCGATTGGCGAAACAGCTCATGGTCTTCGGTGAAGATGGATCTACGCATGCGCAGATCGTAGGTGGCGACGGCGGAATCTCTTGGTCCAATCCGTCCATCCGGTCAGGGAACTGTGTACCCTTCGAAACGAACACGGGAGTCCGGGAGGCCGGGCTGAGAGGGAAGAGCCGATCTCTTCCGACCGTTGCACCTGATCCGGGTCATGCCGGCGAAGGAAGTTTTCGGTTCACACTTGGTTTGTGCTCGTTCGTGTCGTTTCTTCGTAGGCGATCGACATGTCGAAATCGGATGAAAAATCACCACAGGCGGCGATCATCGTGATGGGTGGGGTGCGCCCGGATGTGGCGTTGGCCGCAGCATTGGACTCTGAGGGTGTCCTCGTTATCGCTGCCGACTCGGGGGCCATTCACGCACAAGCGGCGGGACTTGCGATAGATGTCGCGGTTGGAGACTTCGATTCAATCCCACAAGCACTGCTCCTCGAACTCGAGACCGCTGGAGTGCAGGTTGAACGTCATCCCAGGGCCAAGGATGCGACGGACCTCGAACTCGCGATCGATGTGGCGATTCGAGAAGGTGCTGACGCCATCACAATCGTCGGTGGACATGGCGGCCGGGTCGACCAGTCATTCGCGAATGTGTTCGTCATCGCCTCACCGTCGTATGCACATATCTCTATGCATGCGATTCTGGATTCCGCTCTCGTCTCGGTTGTGCATGGCGGGGGAGGAGTCACTTTCGTGGGAGCTCCCGGCGATGTCGTGACGATCCTCCCACTGCATGGCGATGCCCAGGGTGTGCGCACCGAAGGTCTTGAGTATCCGCTTCGTGGGGAGATCCTGCCGTCGGGCACCACTCGTGGTGTGAGCAATGTTCTGGTTGACCGCGAAGCAACGGTTTCTCTCGATGGAGGGACGATTCTCGTTGTCCGGCCGGGTCCCGAAGTGAGTTTTCAACAAGATGGAGAGATGTAATGAAGCGCATGTTTGTTTTTGCAGTTCTTTCGGTGGTGGCTCTCGCTGGCGCATGCGGATCTTCGGGGTCGTCGTCGAAGCAATCGACGGCAATTGCACCCGTACTCGTAAACGGACAACTTCCGCATTTCGACCAGCCACAAACCTTGAAGGTCCTGACGCATGATTCATTCGCTGTCACGCAATCCGTTCTCGACGAGTTTGAAGCTGCGACAAATATCAAGGTCGAACTCGTTCCGTCCGGCGATGCCGTGGCGATGACAAATGCAGCCATACTTACGGCGGGTAATCCAGTCGCCGACGTGATCTTTGGCTTCGACGAAAATCTCTTGGGTTCGGTACTCCGGAACGATCTCCTTCAGGCGTACCGGCCGGAACGTTTGGTTGGTGTCGACCCCGTGTACGTCGTTGATTCATCCGGCATGGCAACTCCAATTGACCATGGCGATGTCTGTGTGAATTTTGATCGGGGAGCTTTCGCGAAGGACGGAGTTCCTGTTCCGACAACTTTCGATGGCCTCACTCAGCCAGTAGTGAAGAACGACCTTGTCGTTGAAGACCCCTCGACCTCGACTCCAGGGCTTGCCTTCATGCTTGCGACGATCGCCAAGTTCGGAGGCGGAAACGACACGTCCGCAAATGCTTCATGGCTCTCCTATTGGAAGCAGTTGAAATCCAATGGAGTACGCATTGTCGACAGTTGGGAAACGGCCTACTACGGAAGTTTCTCTGGCGGGAGCGGTAAAGGTGATCGTCCCCTTGTCGTCAGCTACGCATCAAGTCCACCAGCAGAGGTCTCGGATACAACGCTTCCGGTCGATCAGTCGCCGACGGGAGTGTTAACCGATACGTGTTATCGCCAAACGGAATTTGCCGGAATACTAAGGGGCGCAAGAGATCCGCGAGCTGCGGCTGCGTTCATCGAGTTCATGCTTGGTGACTCATTCCAGGCCGATGTTCCTGGACAGATGTACGTCTACCCGGTTGTGAAGGGCACAGCCTTGCCTGACACGTTTGCCAAATACACGGCTCCTGTGGCGATGCCGCTGACGCTGCCGTATGCCGAAGTGGCGGCGAATCGTGATCGGTGGATCGCCCAGTGGTCAGCGCTCTTCCGCTGAACAGGCCCGCGCCTTCCGGGGGCTCGCAGCGAAAGGTGTGGTGGCGTTTGCTTGCTGCCACACCTCCGCTTGTCTTTCTCGGGGTGTTCTTCGCATGGCCTGTCGGCGCAATTCTTCTGCGAGGTCTTCATCCAGGGGAAACATGGAACTTCGGAGCTTTCGGTGACGTGCTCTCCGACCCCACGATGCAGAGAATTCTATGGTTCACCGTCTGGGAGTCGGTTGCGTCGACGGTCCTCTGCGTGCTCGTCGCGCTTCCCGGAGCCGCACTGTTTGCTCGGTTCCGTTTCCGTGGCAAGCGACTGCTGTGGTCTGCGCTTCTCGTCCCGTTTGTGCTCCCGACCGTCGTCGTCGGTGTCTCAATGCTCGGCGTCATCGGCGGCGGAGGACTTACCGGGGTGAATCTCACGGGAACAGTGTGGGCAATCCTGATTGCCCACGTGTTCTTTAACTATGCCGTCGTGGTTCGGACTGTTGGATCAACGTGGTCAACGATTGATCCACGACTTGAAGAGTCGGCGCGTGCACTGGGTGCTCCACCTTGGAGGGTGTTCACCGAGGTCACGTGGCCGCTGCTTCGCTCTTCTGTCGCGGCGGCATCGTCAATCGTGTTCCTTTTCAGTTTCACATCGTTTGGAATCATTCTGATCCTTGGCGGTATCTCGCATCGCACACTCGAAGTCGAGATTTACGATCAAACCGCAAAGTTCCTCCATCTTGATATCGCTGCAGTACTTGCGATCGTTCAATTGTTCGTCGTCGTGGCGATCCTCGTGTGGTTCGGGAGATCACAACGACGTCGGTCGGTGCTTTTCGATCAGCGGTCTGCAACTGAAACCGAGCATCTTCCCGAAACTGCACGACAGCGTTGGTTCATCCGATCGAACCTCGTCTTCATGGCGGTGTTGCTCGGTACCCCACTTGTTCTTCTTGTCGTGCGATCGTTCTCGACTCCAGAAGGCTGGGGGCTCGGTTTCTATCGGGCACTCACCGACAGTCGGGGAGGGTCGACCTCGTTCGTGCCGCCGATTGACGCGATTGGAAACTCGCTCCTGTTCGCGTCGATTGCCACAGTCATCGCGCTTGTTCTCGGGCTCTGCGCGGCGTGGGCGATCGTTGGTGACGGATCTGCTGGTTCCGACTCCCGGTTTGGTCGATGGACCGATACTGCGCTGATGATCCCGCTCGGCACCTCGGCGGTCACAGTGGGCTTTGGGTTTTTGATCGTGTTCGACGAACCGCCCATCAACCTTCGCTCATCGATCTGGCTGATTCCGATTGCGCACGCACTCGTCGCTCTTCCGTTTGTGGTGCGCTTGCTTGTTCCTGGGCTGCGATCAATTGATCCGCGTCTACGTGAAGCGGCAGCAACGCTCGGGGCTTCACCTCGCCGAGTTTGGTGGAGTGTCGATGTACCGATTGTCGGGAAAGCCCTCGCTGCTGCTGCGGGGTTTGCGTTTGCAATTTCGCTCGGTGAATTCGGAGCAACAGCATTTCTTGTTCGTCCCGACCGGCCCACCATGCCGATTGCGATCTACCGGGCTCTTGGCCGACCGGGCGAGTACAACTTTGGGCAAGCTATGGCGATGTCGACAATTTTGATGCTGCTCACGGTTGTCGTCATGCTGATCATCGACCGTTTTCGTCCTGCCGGAGTTTCGGAGTTCTGACATGACCAGCCCGTTCCTTTCGCTGAATCACGTGAGTGCTCGTTATGGCGGGAGCGATGACGACGCCCTCCACGACATCTCCGTTGGAATCAACGCCGGTGAGGTCATCGGTGTGCTCGGGTCGTCTGGTTCCGGTAAAACCACTCTGTTGCGCGTCATTGCGGGTCTCCACGCGACATCGGAAGGCTCAATCATTCTCGACGGCCTCGATGTCACCACCACTCCAACGCACTTGAGGGGGGTTGGTCTGATGTTTCAAGAGCATGCGCTGTTCCCTCATCTCAATGTTTCCGACAACGTGGCCTTTGGGTTGCGAATGGCAAAGACCCCAAAATCCGAACGTTCGATTCGAGTGGCCGAAGTACTCGAACTTGTTGGCCTCGCCGGTTTCGGAACGCGCGATGTGGCGTCGTTGTCTGGGGGAGAGCGCCAGCGCGTCGCGCTTGCTCGAACTCTTGCGCTGTCACCGCGACTGATCCTCCTTGACGAACCTATGGGCTCGCTCGACCGAGTCCTACGAGATCGACTCGTGCCCGAACTCCGGGAACTCATCGACGACCTTGGTCTCACTGCCCTCTACGTCACACATGACCGATCAGAGGCATTCGAATTGGCTAATCGCATCGCGGTTCTCGACGAGGGCAGTGTGGTGCAGTTCGACACTCCTGGAGTCCTCGACGCACGTCCGGCCACCGAACATGTTGCCCGACTGCTCGGTCACCGCTGAGCGTTGTTCTTGGGACACAATGGAAGCATGGACCTGACTGCGACTCTCGATGCTTCGTGCTCACTCGAGCAGTTGCGGGTTTGGGTGGGAGATCTCTCTCGCTATCCCGAATGGCTCACGATCGTTCCGCGGGCAGATCTCGAAGAGGGCAGCGACCCCAGCGCTTGGGCCGTGGAGCTACGGGCCAAGGTGGGTCCAATCTCCCGCTCAAAGCGACTGCGGATGATCCGGACGATTGATGAGGCTGGTCACATTCGATTCGAGCGTGCGGAAACCGATGGTCGTAGTCACTCACCATGGGTACTTGATGCCCAACTCGAATCGATCGAGATCGGAACTCGGCTGACGATGGGTCTGCACTACGGCGGCTCGTTCGGAGCTGGGCTTTTTGAGCGCCTTTTGGCCGATGAAATTGAGTCTTCAAAACAAACTCTTCGCTCGTTGGTGGAATGAGGTCTCGCGGTTCCGTAGCGTGTGCTCATGACCTTGCATGAAGACGCTGACCTCAACGCCGCCGATGTCGCTTGGGACCTCGACACCCTTGTCGGGGGTGCAGGTCAAGAGGGTGTGAATCGGCTTCTTGACCAAGCCGAAGTGCTCACTGGGCAACTCGAACAGTGGCGCGGTCGCATCGGTGATCTCGACGCACCA
Organism: Actinomycetota bacterium; assembly: GCA_009699125.1. Taxonomy (GTDB): domain Bacteria; phylum Actinomycetota; class Acidimicrobiia; order Acidimicrobiales; family Acidimicrobilacustridaceae; genus Acidimicrobilacustris. The sequence continues at coordinate 1,187 of WLOT01000018.1, read as the reverse complement.
CAGTTGGCTCAAGCAATGTCGACTCTGGGTGAGATCCAAGATCGACTTGGTCGTGCCGGCTCGTGGGTATCGCTGCAGTTTTCGGTCGACACCTCTGACCCTGCGCTTGGTGCGGCGATGCAGAAATTCCAAGAGCAATCCACCGAACTCTCAACTCGTTTGATCTTTCTTGAGCTGGAGTGGGCCGAGGTTCCAGAAACTCGAGCTATGCAACTCCTCGATTCCGATGATCTCGATTTCTGTCGCTACTACCTCGAGTCGGCCCGTCGGTATCGCCCGCACTTGCTCACCGAACCTGAAGAGAAGATTCTCGCCGAGAAGGACATCACGAGTTCATCAGCGTGGAGTCGGCTGTTCGATGAGTTGACGTCGGCCATCGTGGTCGAGCTTCCCGATGGACCCACGAGTCTCGAACAAGGTCTCTCTCGACTCGGTTCCCCTGATCGCGATGAGCGGCGTATCGCTGCCGATGCTGTCACAGTTGCGCTCGAACCTGGTCTTCGAACGCGCGCATACGTGTTCAACACGCTGATGGCCGACAAGACGACTGATGATCGCCTCCGGGCGTATTCGTCGTGGGTGGCGAGCCGAAATCTCGCGAATCAAGCGAGTGATTCATCGGTTCAGGCCTTGGTTGACGCAGTTGTCGATCGCTATGACATTCCGCAGCGTTGGTACCGGCTGAAGGCGCAACTCCTCGGTGTTGAACGACTTGCGGACTACGACCGCAACGCTTCAATCGCAACGGTGGAGGAGGAGTTCTCATGGTCACAGGCCACCGACATTGTCCTCGACTCGTATGGGTCCTTCTCTTCGGAATTAGCCGGTGTCGTGAACACCTTCATCGATGAGAACTGGATCGACGCACCCGTGCGACCAGGCAAGCGTCCAGGTGCGTTCTGTGCTTACACCGTCCCAAGCGCACACCCGTACTTGTTGCTCAACTGGACGAGTCGCCGTCGCGATGTGCTCACCCTTGCGCACGAACTCGGTCATGGCCTTCACGCGTATCTGGCTCGCGAGCAAGGCGTCTTCCACCAGTCAACTCCGCTTACGTTGGCCGAAACAGCATCGGTCTTCGGCGAAACTGTGACCTTCGGTCGATTGCTTGCCGCAACCACCGACCCCAATGCCCGCCTTGCGCTTTTGGCCGAAAGTCTTGAAGGTCAGATCGCGACGGTGTTCCG
>WLOT01000179.1 GCA_009699125.1 Actinomycetota bacterium | reverse complement strand
TTCGACGTTCAGCCGATCGTGGACGACCTCGGTAATCGGAACCAGCTGCGTCTTGGGATACGGGAACTCGGCGAGATCGGCGACTGTGCGCTTTTCAACCCGTTCAGGAACATCGGGATAACGAGGTGTAACCGCAACCAGGTTGGCGCCTTCGAAGGTGACGTCATACATCGACGGGACGTAAACGCCAACGATGTGCGACAACTCACGGAGGACGTTTTCACGGCTGCCTTCGGTGCGGCCTGACTTCTTCCAGTCGCGCACCACTTCGTTGATCTCGGTGATGACTTCTTCACCGTCGCCCAAGACGACGATGTCCAAGAAATCGGCGATTGGCTCGGGGTTATACGTGCAGTGTCCACCGGCGACGATCAACGGGTGCTCAGGTCGGCGGTCGGCGCTGCGCACCGGCACGCCGGCGAGATCAACCATGTTGAGAAGGTTCGTGTAGGTGAGCTCGGCAGAAAGGTTGAAGCCGATGAGATCGAACAGTCCCGCAGGGCGATGACTGTCGAGCGAGAACAGCGGAATGTTTTGATCGCGAAGGAGACCCTCGAGGTCGGTCCACGGGGCATAGGCCCGCTCGGCTACCGCATGCGGATTCTCGTTGAGGATTTCGTAAAGAATCTGCAGACCCTGATTGGGCAGACCGATTTCGTAGGTGTCGGGGTACGACAACAACCATGCCACCTTGTCGGGGGCATGGTGCGGGGTACGAGCTCCGTCCTCAAGGCCGATGTAGCGAGCAGGTTTCGCCACCTTGGCCAAGAGGGGCTCCAACTGGGGCCACACATCGGTCATGACCCGTAGATGCTACCGGTGGTGCCCCCGACTACTGGAACCGGCGCATGTGGACGTTGAGAACCAGCCCCAGAGCCGCCAAAGCCGTGATGGTCGAGGAACCACCAGCGCTGATCAAAAGCAGCGGAATGCCGGTCACCGGCATGATTCCCATCGCCATGCCCACGTTCTCAAATGCCGAAAAGGCGAACATCGCCAGAACCCCAACGCAGAGATAGGTGCCAAAGGAATCCTTGGAGACCTGGGCAATTCGCCAGATCCGGTAACAGAGCAGCCCGTACAAGAGCAGCACCGTCGCCGAACCAACGAACCCGAATTGTTCGGCGACGGCAGTAAAGATGAAGTCGGTCTGCTGCTCCGGAACGAATCCCAACTTGGTCTGGGGTCCATCGAAGAGCCCTTGACCGGTGATTTGGCCATTGGCGATGGCTTGTTGGCTTTGTTCAATGTTGTAGAGCGCGGCGTTCGATTTATCGCTCGGATTTACAAACGCCGTTAATCGATTTCGTTGATACTCAGCCAACAATGGGGAATTCAACGCGCCAACAACTCCGATAACGCCAACGATCGTCAGTACCGCGATGTACTTCGTCGGGAGACCACCCACGAGCATGATCGCCATCGTGATTGCAACGAGGATCAACGTCTCACCGAGATCGGGCTGCAACATGATCAGCGCCATTGGTAATGCCGCTGTCGCGAGGAGCGCTACGAGGCGGCGAATATCGATATCACCTCGAAACTCCGAAAGAAGAAATGCGAGGGCCCCGATGAGTGACAGTTTCGAGAACTCGGCGGGCTGCAATTGAAAGGGCCCGAGAGCAAACCATGACTGCGCACCATTGGACTGGCTGCCTAAAGGAGAAACGACCAAGACAAGAAGAGCTGTCGTAATTCCGTAGAACACCCACGCCCAGTCGTGGAGCTTTCGATAGTCAACGATGCTGAAGACAATCATCGCCCCAGCGCCGATCACCATGAATGTCGATTGCTTGTAGAGATACGCCTTCGAATAATCCGGCCCGGGACCACGCGTTGCGCTGTAGACGGCGATCACTCCAACGATCGAAAGGATCACGGTGCACGCAATCAGCACCGGATCAACGTGTCGAAGTGGGGCTGTCGGGTCACGCCGACTCATGTTCGATGCCCGAGAAGAAATCGACTGAGGCAGCATCAGTCGCTCGATCCAATGGTTGCGGTTCCGGCATCAGTCAGCGTTTGATTCGCAAGCAATTCATAGACGCGTCGAGATACTTCTCCTGAAGCTTCTGCGCCGAACCCTGACTCTTCCATGACTGCGGTGACCACCCATTTCGGAGAGAGAGCAGGACCATACGACGCAAAGAGCGAGGTGTCAGCAATTCCGTCCACCTGTGCAGTACCGGTCTTGCCGACGACGGGGAAGGCCGTCTGGTCGAACCCAACGAATGCCGAGGCTGCAGTGCCCGCGCCACTCGTGACACCCTCGAGCCCAGACTCGATGGGACCGCGAACATCCGGAGGCAAGGTGACTGTGCCTGTGACAACTGGAGCGATCACCCTAAGAACATCAGCAGGATTGGTCACCGTGCTGTTCGGCTTGAGAATCTTCCAAACAACATGCGGTTGGTAGACGGTTCCGCCGTTGGCGAACGCAGCGTAGGCGCGAGCAATCTGCAAAGGAGTAACAACGATCACGTTCTGGCCAACTGCCAACTGAACGTTGTCACCGGTGTACCAATCTCCATTGGGGTAGGCATCGGGATACTTGTTGTGAAGTGCCTTCTTTTCGGCTTTCGTCAAGACGTAACCAGCCGATTCGTTGGGAAGGTCAATACCAGTCTTCTTGTCGAATCCGAACGCGGTCGCCGAATCTTGAATCAGCGTCGTGCCATCCATCCGATCGCCAAGCCAATAAAAGTAGACATCGGAAGAAACTGTAAGTCCACGCACAACGTTGATATTGCCGTTCTTCACCTCACCAGCATTCGTAAATTTCTGAGGCGGATTACCAACTTCATAAACACCATCGTCGTAGATCGATGAATTCCCATCAATCAAACCGTTGCTTAGCGCAGCCGTCGCCGTCACGAGTTTGAATGTTGATCCAGGCGCGTACTGACCCGTAATCGAACGATCAATAAGCGCACTCGCGCCATTGATATTTTGGAGTTGGGTATAACGCTCTTGGCTTATCCCGTTTGCGAACTCTTGCGGGTCATATCCGGGGGCCGAAGCCAACGCCACGACTCCCCCGTCTCGCGGGTCGAGCACAACGACGGAACCGGCCGGAGCTGCTCGTTTCGTTCCGTCCTTCTGAGCGGTTCCACGCAACACATTGAGGCGATCGACGAGAGCCTGCTCGGCTCGCATCTGAACATCGATATCGATGTGGAGCTGAATGTCGTTACCCGACTTCGGAGGCTGATACGACTCGGTGCCGACAGGCCGATTCTTGGAATCGACTTGCACAAGTTCGATGCCTGGGGTGCCTCGGAGTTCCTTTTCATAGGTCGACTCAACACCGGCCAGTCCAATGATGGAATCTGGTTGATAGGACTTCTCGACTCCGTCAGGATCAGTGCCCGGCTCGAGTGTCTTGAGAGTCTCGGCCGTAATTCGACCGGTGTAACCAAGAATGTTGGAAGCAACCGCGCCGTAGGGATACACACGAACGGTCTTGCGTTCATACGACACAGCGGGAAAGTCTTCGGTGTATTCCGACAGGTGATGAATGACTTCTTCGGTGACATCAGAGGCAATCGGGATTGCCTGTAGCTGATCGGCCTTCTTCTCCGAAAGTCGTTTCTCGATTGTGGAGATCTTGATCGGCGCACCATTCGCCGTCAGTACATCGGCAAGCCTTGCGATTAATTCGTCGCGTTTCTTGACCTTCTTCAACTCATTGCGATCGATCGAAACAATGAGCGACGTGCGATTGTCGACGATGACTCTGCCCTTCGAATCGAAGATGCGGCCACGGGGAGCCTCAGTTCCAATCGTTCGAGTTCGATTCGCGGTGGCTTGCACAGCAAGAGCCGGGGCTTCCAACACCTGCAGATACCAGAGCCGAGCGAAGAGCGCGACGAAACAGGCCATCACCACAACAC
>WLOT01000178.1 GCA_009699125.1 Actinomycetota bacterium | reverse complement strand
GTCTGAATCTTGGCCGAGGTGATATCGAGATCAAGCTCGTGAAGGGCACGGGTGATGCGCCACAAAACGCCGACGCCGTCTGGGGCACGAACCTCGAGCACCGTTGCATCGTGCGATAAGTCGTTGTCGACGATGACTTCGGGATGCGTGACGAGGCCGGGAAGTCGACGAGGCCGTCGATAGGTCTTCGACCGTTCCTCTAAGCGAGCGGCGAGCGCAAGGCGACCATCGAGTGCTTTCTCAAGATCGCGAATCACGCGGTCCCAGGGAATCTCCGAATCGAAATTGCTCTGCACGCGGAACTGTTCAAGCGCCATTTGGTTCTCGGCCGAGTGCGCAGCAGCTTCGAGAACAGTGAGTCCGTTGAGCGACAACACGCCCGCAACCCGAGAGAACAGACCAGGACGGTCGGGGCTAATCACCACGATCTGATCGTCGACGGCTTCAATGATCCGGCGACGTTGGGCGAGCAGGTCGCGCTGATGCGAGGTCGGGAATCCCGAATCGGTTGCATCGGCCACTGAGCCGCCTGAAAGAACGTGTGCAACTCGGTCGACGAGTACGCCGACGAGTTCCTCTTTCCATGAGCCCCAGGCCGCTGTCCCAGTCGCAAGTGAATCCGCTTCTGTAAGCGCATCAAGCAGTCGCAAACACGTGAGGGTTCCTACCGATTCAGCGACGAATGAAATGGTTCCGTCATCGGAAAGGTCACGACGCGTTGCAGTGTCGGCGAGCAGGAGATGATGTCGACACATTTGCTGAAGGATGAGCGTGTCCTCAGCATCGAACCCCATGCGCGGACCAATTTCAGCGATGAGTTCAACGCCAACATCGGTGTGATCGCCGGGACGACCCTTGCCAATGTCGTGCAACAACGTTCCGACAACGAGAAGATCGGGACGATCAACGCGGTCAACGAACTCGGCAGAGTTCGCCGCGGCTTCGCATAAGTGCCGATCGATGGTGAACCGGTGATACGCGTTGCGCTGCGGGCGGCACCGAATGACGGACCACTCAGGAAAGATTGGCTCCCACAGTCCACGCTGATCGAGCGTCTCGACGACCTGAACCGCTGGACGACCAGCAAGGAAGAGTTCAACGAAGAGTCGGCGTGCTTCCTCGGACCATGGAGTACTTAGCGGCTTTGATTCCGCCAAGCGATCAAGCGTGGTTCGCTCAATGCGCGCATCGTTCCGAGCAGCGGTAACAGCAACGCGCAGAACAAGATACGGATCATTCGCTGGTTCAGCGCCAGCAGCAAGCGCAACGGAACCATCGCGAACAACAACGCCGACAAGGGCTTCTTCGTCGCGACGCAACTTTCGCCGCGTCGGGCCATCGAGAGATGAACGCACCCGGAACCAAAGTTCATCGCTTACCCAGGCGATTGTTCGAGCTGCGGTGGAAAGAGCACGCATGAACACGTCGGCATCGTCGAAGCCCAGTGCAGCAGCTACCGCATCTTGTTCTTCGAGGAGAAGGACATCTGAATGCCGGCCGGTTCGTCGTTGCAGCTCAACACGCGCCGACAACACCACCTCGTAGGCCTCAATAATCGTCTCACGATCACCCGGAAGAAGGGCCATCCCCGCACGCTCTGCCCACGTGATCGCATGGGCGTCTCGAAGGCCACCGCGACCATTTTTCAGATCTGGCTCAAGGAGGAACGCCACTTCTCCGGATTCTTCGTGTCGTGAACGAACACGTACGTCCATCTCGTCCAACCAGCGTTTCGACCGCTTCCGCCAAAGCTCGTCGCCTTTGACCGCGAGTTCCTCGGTCAACTTCGGATCACCAACGATGTGACGGGCCGAGAGAATTGCGGTCGCAGTATCGAGATCGTCCGACGCAAGTGCAAGGGTTTCTTTCACCGTGCGGACTGCGTGGCCCAGTTTTATGCCTTCATCCCAAATCGGATACCAGATCGACTCGGCAAGGGCACTTACCGACGTCTTCGGCTCATACAGCAAATAGACATCGATATCGCTGCCCGGAGATAACTCAGACCTGCCATACCCGCCAACCGCGACGAGCGCGGCCCCGCTACCGGGACCACCGGCGTTCTCCCAAAGTTGCTGAAGCCATTGGTCAACTTTTTCGGAAAGTAACCCACAGAAGGCTGCACCCCGACGGCTGGTGTCCTGAAGCAACACCTGGCGATCGAGTTGAGGAGTCATGAATGTTTGAACAGGTGCGTCGCGGAATCAGACCGCTTCGTCACCCAACTCACCAGTACGAATTCGAATGATCTTTTCAACCGGCGAAATCCAAACCTTGCCGTCGCCGATCTTTCCTGTTCGAGCGGCCTGAACGATCACATCAGCGACCTGATCGGCAATCTCGTCGGGCACAACCGTCTCGATCTTGACCTTCGGCAGCAAATCGACGACGTATTCCGCGCCGCGATAGATCTCTGTTTTCCCACCCTGTCGGCCAAATCCCTTGACCTCGTCGACAGTCATGCCGTGAAGGCCAGCGGCCTTCAGCGCATCCTTTACGTCGTCAACTTTGTGGGGCTTGATGATTGCAGTCACAAGCTTCATAGGAGGCACCGTAGCCCTTTCAATCAGATTCTCCGCCGATCAGCGGGAAACGCGTTCACGTCCAGTTCAGATTGCAGTTCAGAGTCGATCCATACTGCCAGTGCTGCCAAAGCTGTAGGCAGTCTCTGCATGCTGGCTGTAATCAAGTCCTTCGTTCTCTTCTTCTTCGGTCACTCGCATTCCCATGGTCTTGTCAATGGCCTTCGCGATGATGAACGAGACGACGAATGAGAACACCAGGGTGACCGCAGAGGCGACGAACTGGAACCACAGAAGTTTCGCGTCGCCGCCAGTAAAGAGCCCTTCGTTCTTCACCGCAGGATTGACCGCTGCATCGGCGAAGAAGCCAAGCAAAAGTGCCCCGACCAGACCGCCGACCAAGTGAACGCCAACAACGTCAAGGCTGTCGTCGTATCCGAACTTGAACTTGAGCTGGATGGCAAAGACACACAGCACGCCAGCTGCCAGACCGATGAGAATTGGAGCCATCCCACCCACGTAGCCCGCGCATGGAGTGATTGCCACAAGTCCTGCGACTGCACCGGAAGCTGCACCCAACGTGGTGGCCTTGCCGTCCTTGATGCGCTCGAACAGGAGCCAGCCAATCATTCCTGCCGATGCTGCGAGGAAGGTATTCATGAGGGCGGTTGCTGCGATGCCGTTTGCTGCCAACGCTGAGCCAGCGTTGAAGCCGAACCAACCGAACCACAAAATGCCCGTGCCCAAAAGCGTGAAGGGAAGGTTATGCGGGTGCATGCCTTCACGCGGCCAACCCTTGCGCTTGCCGAGAACGATGATCACTGCCAGCGCCGCGGCGCCGGCGTTGATGTGCACAACCGCGCCACCGGCGAAATCGAGTGCACCGAGCTTTGCCAACCAGCCGCCACCAAACACCCAATGGGCGACCGGCGCATACACAAGCACGAGCCAGATGGCGATGAAGGTGGCATACGCCTTGAACTTGAAACGATCGGCAGTAGCGCCGGTGATCAGCGCCGGGGTGATGACTGCGAACGTCATTTGATAGGCGCAGAAAAGTACGAAGGGAATGGTGAGCGCAAACGCTTCATTACCTGTCGTTGCGTTGATATTACGCATCCACGCGAAATCAAGATTTCCAATGAATCCGCCATCACCAAAGTTTCCGAACGCCAAAGAGAACGCGATCGTCACCCAGATGATTGCCATCAGACCCATGGCAAAGAAGTTCTGCATGAGCATGCCGAGAACGTTCTTTGCTCGAACCATGCCGCCATAGAAAAATGCCAAGCCAGGCGTCATGAACAACACCAATCCCGTTGAGATCAGCATCCACGCGGTATCGCCGGTATCAATCACCAAGAATCCCTTCACGTTCGCCACGCGCCAGTTCGACGCAAGTT
>WLOT01000177.1 GCA_009699125.1 Actinomycetota bacterium | reverse complement strand
TGGCGTGTTCGGTCGGAGCGAGGTCAACCAATCAAGGACCTGCGCTCCCGTTAACGAGGGAGGCAACGAGAAATCGCCAGGCAAGTAACCCGTGCGTTCGCGAATCTTGAGCGATTCGCCGTGGCTGTCGAGGCCAAGCACTGAGGCCGACCCAGCGGTTGGTCGCATGAGGTCAAGAAGCACACGGATCGTGGTTGTCTTGCCCGCCCCGTTGGGACCAAGGAATCCGAAGACCTCGCCGGCAGGCACTTCGAGGTCAACATTGTCAATGCCGCGACCGTGTCGATACGCGAGGGTCAGTCGCTGGGTGCGAATCGCAAGCGCACCCATCAGGTCAGTCGCCTACTTCCACAATCGCGATTGCTTCCCATCGACCGCCTCTTCCTGCCGCCACCGAGAAGGAGACGGCAGACCCAACGGCAATCGTTCGTGTGCCGTTCCCTATCGCTGTGCAATGAAACGGGTACTCCGTTCCATCATCTCGACGAACAACACCGATTCCTCGCGGATCGTCGAATGACGCGACCACTCCCCTGCCATCACTCAACGGCACGGTCTGGGGAGCCATTGACACGATTACGGAACGATCTTGGAAATTGGGAGTTCGAGAATGTCGGTCGCGCCGGCGTCAGAGAGTGCCGGGATCAGCACATTGATGCCGCTCTTCTCGACGACTGATTCAACTGCATAACCAGCGCCGCCAAACAGTTCATTCACTGTCGGCGACTTCATCGAGGGAAGTACCGAGATCACTGCATCGAGGCGATCGGTAGGAACATTCAACTTCACCAACACTTTGCCTCGTGCATCGAGAACGCCCTCGAGCAACGTCCGCAATTGGCGCATTGCATGTGCCTTCGCAGGATCGGCATACGACTGCGGATTGGCGATCATCTCGGTGTAGGAAACCAGGATCGTGTCGATGATCTTTAAGCCAGCGGCGCGAAGTGCACTACCTGTCTCGGTAATGTCGACGATGCAATCGACGATGTCAGGAACCTTCGCCTCGGTCGCGCCATACGAGAGCTTGATGTCGGCATTGATGCCCTTGTCAGCGAAATACCGACGAGTGAGTTCCGGGTATTCGCTCGAAACACGAACGCCCTGAGGAAGCTGAGCGACGCTTTCGTAAGGAGAATCCTTCGGCACCGCAACGATGATGCGAACCGGATTGCTGGTGACCTTCGAGTACCTCAGCTCGCCCAATGACTCGACGGTGGAGCTTGTTTCTTCGATCCAGTCGCGCCCAGTGATGCCAAGGTCGAACAGACCCTCGGCGACGTACACGGGAATTTCCTGCGGACGCAGGATGCGAACGTCGATGACACGAGGGTCGTCGATTGTGGCTTTGTACTGGACAGAGGAATCGCGTGACACCTTGAGGTCAGCGGCTTCGAAAAGTTCGAGCGTCGCCTTTTCGAGCGATCCCTTGGGGAGAACGAGCTTGAGCATCGGACCAACCTACCGTCCACCTCACTCAACATCGAAACCCATTTCCGTTCAGAAACGGTGTTTCACGCCGTAGGCTGATCTGATGGCAAGGCACAACGAACGTCACTTCACCCACCGAACTGGCTGGATTCGGGCATCGGTGCTTGGGGCCAACGACGGCATCATCTCCACCGCTGCGCTGATCCTCGGAGTCGCTGCCGCCAATTCAGACCGAACCGCCGTTCTCACCGCCGGTGTTGCAGGACTTACAGCGGGGGCTCTTTCCATGGGCCTCGGCGAATTCGTCTCGGTCAGTTCACAGCGCGACACAGAAGACGCAGATATCGCCAAAGAGGTGTGGGAATTAGAGAACACACCGGAGCGTGAGCTCGCTGAACTCACTGCCATTTATCAAGAGAAGGGCTTGAAGCACGATCTTGCCCGCCAGGTCGCCGTCGAACTCACTGCCCACAACGCTCTCGGAATCCACCTCATCGAGGAACTTGGCATCACCGAATCCACACGTGCCCGACCCTTTCAGGCCGCTTGGTCATCGATGGCATCGTTTGCAATCGGAGCCGCACTGCCACTTCTTGCCGCCACATTTGCGCCAAATGGTGCGCGGATCCTCACGACGCTGTTCGTCTCCGTGTTTGCGCTGATCGCACTCGGCTATGCCGGAGCTCGAGCCGGTGGCGCGGCTCCGTTGCGTCCGATGCTTCGGGTGGTCGGCGGCGGCATCGTTGCCATGGCCGCAACAATGGCCATCGGCAAACTCTTTGGTGCAGCAATCGGTTAAACGCGACTTACTTTGCGATTGATCGCAGAAGGTTGACCATCTCGAGGCCAGTGCGAACGCACTCTTCGCCCTTGTTGTCCTCGTCGGACGAACGAGCCAGCGCTTGTTCGAGGTTCTCGGTTGTGAGAACACCAAAGATCACCGGAACACCAGTTGCCAACTGAACGTCCATGATTCCGCGAGCACATTCGCCGGCAACGAAGTCATAGTGCGATGTTTCGCCACGAATTACCGCGCCAAGACACACCACCATGTCGACTTTGCCGCTATCGATCAGACTTTTTGCCGCCATCGGTGCTTCGTAAGCGCCTGGCACCCATACCTGAAGCACATCAGCCTCAGAGACACCGTGCACTGCGAGTGCGTTTTCGGCACCTTCGATAAGGCGATTGGTGATGTGATCGTTCCAACGCCCGCACACCAAGCCGACACGAATTCCGGAACCGTCAACATTACTTGAAAGCGAGTTCGCCGCACGGAAATTCGAAGACATCAGTCGAGCCCTTCCAGGATGTGACCCATCTTCTCGCGCTTCGTGCGGAGGTAGGCGATGTTCTCTGGATTCGGAATGGTTTCCAATGGAACGCGCTCAACAATGTCGAGACCAAACCCATCGAGGCCGCCGTACTTCGACGGGTTGTTCGTAAGCGCTCGCATGGTCGTAATGCCAAGATCGACGAGGATCTGCGCACCGATGCCGTACTCGCGTGAATCGATCGGAAGCCCAAGGCTTACATTCGCCTCGACGGTGTCTTGACCAGCATCTTGCAGCGAATAGGCACGAATCTTGTGGCCGATTCCAACGCCACGACCTTCATGCCCACGCAGGTACACAACGACGCCCAGACCTTCGTTGTCGATGAGTTCCATTGCTTTGTCGAGCTGAATGCCGCAGTCGCAACGAAGTGAACCGAAGACATCGCCAGTGAGGCATTCAGAATGCACACGCACCAGAACATTGTCTTGACCTTGCACAGCGCCCTTGACCATTGCGATGTGCTGTTGTCCGTCGAGCACGTTCTCGTAGACGTAACACGTGAAGTCGCCCCAGTCGGTGGGAATGCGCGCTTCAGAAACTCGCTTGACAAGTTTTTCGGTCTGACGGCGATAGCGAATCAGTTCTGCGATCGAGATGAGAAGAAGCCCATGCTCCTTGCAGAACTCGACAAGATCAGGAACGCGCGCCATCGTGCCGTCGTCGTTGACGATCTCGCATAACACGCCAGACGGAAACATGCCTGCCATGCGGGCGAGGTCCACTGCTGCCTCGGTGTGACCAGCACGCTTCAGCACGCCGCCGTCGGCATAACGAAGTGGGAAGATATGGCCGGGCCGAGCGAGGTCGCCGGGACGAGTCTTTGGATCAATCAGCGCTTGAATCGTTGCCGCGCGATCGGCGGCTGAAATACCGGTTGAGGTGTCGTGGCGATAGTCAACCGAATAAGTGAACGCTGTGCGCTGTGCTTCGGTGTTGTCACGCACCATGAGCGGAACTTCGAGTTCGTCGAGTCGTTCGCCTGTAAGCGGCGTGCAAATAACGCCCGAAGTGTGGCGAACGAAAAACGCGATCTTCTCGGCAGTTGCCGATTCGGCCGCCATGATGAGATCGCCTTCGTTCTCGCGATCTTCGTCATCAACAACGACAACGATTTCGCCGCGCGCAATTGCTGCAACGGCATCGGGGATAGTCGCGAAATGCTCGGACCAATCGGAACGTTCCTGTGTGGACATCAGTCCT
>WLOT01000176.1 GCA_009699125.1 Actinomycetota bacterium | reverse complement strand
CTGCGCACCACGAAAGAGGTGTTGTGGCATAACGCTGAAACGTCAAGCCTCACCAGTGCCATCGCGCTCGAAGCTCGTAATCAGAACCTTCTTAACTACGCGCCTGATGTCCGTGAGTACATGAAGGACTACCGAAAGAAAACCACGGGCTGATCTGCGTTTCTGCGACTAGCGAATCGTCCCGAGGTGCACGACGTACCACTGGCCGCGCCAAGAAATCATTGACTCGATGGGAATCTGCACGTTCTTTCCATCGACGGTGAAATTCATTTGAGCCTTGAAGACTCGCCAATACGGTCCGACGTTGTATTCCTCGCCGGGTTTCACCCAAACGGCGGTGTTGGGAACCGTGACGCCAGTAAAGACCGCGTTCTTTGCATTTGCTCCGAGCTTTTTGTTGGCGTCGGCGACATCGACCTTGAAGTTGGCGATGAGCCGATTCGTCCAGTCGGCCGCCGGGTTGGTGTTCTTCTTTGTCTGCTTGTAGGCCGTGACCGGGAAGAACGCAGAGACGGCGGAATCAGGCGTGTTGTTGATGATTGCGTTTGCGAGCGTTTTCATCCGGGCATCGAATTCCGTACCGGTGCCCGTTGGCTTCTCGTCGGTTTGGGCGAGAGTGCCAGGGTCGACGGTGGTGGTCGTCGTAGGTGGAGCAGTCGTTGTCGTGGTCTGCTCTTGGGTCGTTGGGGTCTCGGTGGCCTTCGACGAGGATCCACCGCACGAGGCGAGTGCGGTCGCGCCGATCGTCACGGAGAGCATCATTGCTATGAGCCATTTCAAACTCGACCGGGGGGTCATGGGATCTCCAGGGACGGTGTTAGCGAACTCGCAAAGTAGAGCACTAGAAGCGGACCCCGTTGTGGCATCTCGGTCTTGATGACGGTGCGGGGGGGAAGTGTCGTATCTTGTGGCGGGTACCAACCAAGGGGGAAGCATGGATCAGCAGGTTTCACGCGCGACTGAACTCGGTCTCGATGTTCGTCCGATGACTGGTTACACCGGCGCAGAGATCTTTGGTGTCGATCTGACACAGCCCCTTGATCCGGCGGTTACCGCCGAGATTCGGGCTGCTCTCTTGCAATGGAAAGTTGTCTTCTTCCGCGATCAGTTCATCGACCGTGACCAGCATCTGGCGCTGGCGCGGGCGTTTGGTGAACCTCTTCCTGGCCACCCCACGTTTCCACCAGCATTTCCTGACTACCCGGAGATCCTGCTTCTTGATAATCAGCAAGGAACCGCCAACGTCAAAGAGAAGAAGGGGACGGGCGGTACGCGTATCGAGAGCCGTTGGCACACCGATGTGAAGTTCATTGAAGCCCCGCCGATGGCATCGATCCTCCGAGCGGTCGTGGTTCCTCCTTACGGCGGAGACACTCAGTGGTCGAATCTTGCAATGGCGTACAAGTTCCTCTCGCCCGAGATCCAGTCGTTCATTGACGGATTGCATGCGGTAAACCACAACGCACTTCCGATTGACCGCGGCGAGCTTCCGGGTGAAGTGGCGAAGGCGTTTATGTCAAAGCCTCTTCGCGCGGTGCACCCCGTGGTGCGTGTGCATCCTGAAACCGGTGAGAAGGTTCTGTTCGTGGAACCGAACTTCACCGACTACATCGTTGAGTTGTCGCGCCGCGAGAGCAAACACATTCTTGCCATGCTTTGTGAGCATATTCAGCGTCAGGAATTCACTGTGCGTTTCCGGTGGGAGCCCGGAAGCATTGCATTCTGGGACAACCGCGCAACTGCACATATCGTCCCGACTGATATTCCAGCTGGCATGCACCGATGCCACGAACGAATCACGTTGGCTGGCGATATTCCTGTTGATGTGGCTGGCAACAAGTCGTACGCGCTCGTAGCCGACGATTGATTCGGTAAGGGTTTACTTGAGCGCCTTGTAGATCAGGTAGGCGCCAAAAATGACCTCGACAGAAATGCCGATCGTTCGCTGATGGCAGTTGATCTGTCTGGCGCTAGCCGGTGATGTCATGAAGCGCGGGTTGCGCGTTCCAGCGCCAACGAGCGATGCCAAGGCAAAGCAACATGAGCACTCCGGTGCCGGTAAAAATTGCTCCTCGGCCGTACGTGTCGTAAACGGCAGAGCCGATGAGTGCAGCTGCAGCGGCAATCGCAAGGCCGGTCGCCCCGAGTAAGCCTTGACCTGCTGCGAGTTGATCGGGGGGACTTGAAACCGCGACTGCAACCTGGTTCGCAGGCATCGTGTAGGCATCGGCGATTGCGTGGAAGCCTGAAATCACTACCAGGAACCACAGGGGCAAAAATCCATAAAGGCAAGTGGCGATTGCTGCCACTGTGATGCTGACGGTAACGACACGGATGGGTCCGATTCGCTGAGCGAGCGCACCACCCTTGGGTGCAAACACAATCATTGGGATCGTGAACAGGCTCAATGTGACGCCGATGAGCCAAGTGGCTGCACCTTGGTCACGGAGAAGGATTGACCAAAGGGCTTCAAACATTCCGATCGTCAGGTAGAACGCGATAGCGGCAAACAGCGCTGACTGCATTGCGGGTAGCCGCAGCAGCGATGGGTGTTTGGTCGTTGGTGCCTCAGACGCCGCAGCATCAGCAGCAGTGGTGACTCGTCCGACCAAGAAGATGGCAGCAATATACGCAACGGTCAGAACAATGAACGGTGCACGGAGTCCGAAGAGTTGAGCGAGGCCTGCTGCAAGTGCGGGCCCGAGAACGAAACCAGCAACGTCGAATGCAGTTTGTCGTCCGAGATTTGCGCCTACCCGTTGAGGATCTCGAGCAATGATGACTCGGCGAATCGCGGGGCCGACCATTCCTGAACCGAGTCCGAGGAGAAGTCGGGCGGCGATCCACTGCCAGAGCGGTGTGGCGAACGTCATCCAAAGCATTCCGAATGCTGCGGTTGCGATGCCAACGCGCATCATGACGACTGCGTAACCGCGGTCGGAGAAGCGAGCGAGAAAGAGCTGACTGAGGACGCCTGTGAACAAGCCAGCGAATGCGATGATTCCAACTTGGCCATCGGTGAATCCGTACTTGTCTCGAATGTCCGCGAGGAGCGTGAACACGCTTCCGTAGCCGAGAGACATGAGGGCGGTGAGCAAGAACAAAAGCACCATCGCTCGAGTGAGGGGGTGCGCAGGTTCGGTCGCCTCTGGCGGCATCGCTTCGTCAGTCATGTCTTTCCATCTCTGTTGTGCCACACCTCGTTCGGTTGCAAACCTACTTGCCACCGTTCTGGGAGAGGTACCTCCATAGAGGGCGTGCGAGGATGAGAGTGATGACCGTTGGCGATCTCCTCCCGTTCGTCTATGCACTTTCCATCGGACTATTGATCGGCTTCGAACGCGAACGAAGTCATCCGCCGGAAATCACAAAAATTGGGGGTTCGAGAACATTCGCACTCGTTGCAATTTGCGGAGCACTTGCGGCTCGGCTCGACGTGTTGGTACTCGTTGCCGGACTTCTTTCTGTGGCCGCATTTCTGGTTCTTGGATACCGCCGAACAAGTCTCATAGACCCCGGGACAACAACCGAGATCGCGCTTTTCGCTACGTACCTCCTAGGAGCGCTGACGCAACAAGATCCTGTGGTTGCAGTGAGTCTTGGAATCCTTGTCACGGTATTGCTCGCATCGAAAGCCAGAATTCACGGCCTCGCCAGAAGTGTGGTGAGTGATATTGAATTTGAAGACGCGCTGAAGTTCGCCGTTATTGCTTTTGTGATCTTCCCTTTGTTGCCAGATCGGAGCATCGGGCCCTACGACGCAATCAACCCGCATGAAATTTGGTTGCTCGTCGTTGCGTTTACTGGAATCTCCTGGGTTGGCTATATCGCTGTTCGAATCCTCGGGCCTCGTCGCGGAGTATTGGTAACTGGATTGGCAGGTGGATTCGTCTCCGCGAGCGCAACGACAGCAGCGATGGGGCGGCGCGCACAATTGGGCGATGTTGACGAGGCGGTAGCCGGCGCTTTG
>WLOT01000175.1 GCA_009699125.1 Actinomycetota bacterium | reverse complement strand
GGGCGCGCAGCAGAGCCGTGGGAAGTTGCCAACGTGATGATGTTCTTGGCCTCTGACTACAGCTCCTACATGACCGGCGAAATCGTGTCGGTTAGCAGCCAGCGGGCATAACGGAGTCAGAGTTTCCTGATTCGTTAGCGGAACGTCTGGATCGGCAGATGGGTGGCCATCGCTGATCCGGGCGGTCCGAGAAGTTGATGCGCGCGCAGGTTGCGCTTGTGGAACAGCACGAGAAGTTCCTCGTCGTAGGTTCCTGTTCCTGCATCAGCCAGCACGAATGCTTCGAGTTCTGCCTCGCCGGTGAACCAATCGGCGGGACGATGGCCGAGCAGTTGATGAAGATCGTCAAGATCGTCGTTACTGACCTGATCGCCGATTTCGATTGCGCGGGCAGCGTGGCGAGCTTCCCGGAACAAGGCTCGAAGTCGGTACTTGAGGAATTCATCGTCGACGGCGCCGTCGCCCACGGACAACGACTTCAAAACGGTTGCCATGTGCTCGACAGGAGTTGAAGCGCGACCTTCGCGAATCTCGGGCTCGTCAACGGTTGGTAACTCGAGCTGCAGGATCTCGGCCAAGGCCTCGGTCGCGAAGAGGTTGGTTTCGTAACACCACTGCATGTTCGTCATGAGGTCGGTGTCAACGTTTGGTCGACGAACTGCTTGGCCGAGAGCGAGTTGGTTCGTAAGCGTGAACGCGAAGTGGTGACGCATCAGTGCGTGAAGATCGATTTCAGTTCCCGAGAGTTCTTCGTAACGCGCGTACAACGTAGGGAAGTCTCCGTAGCCAACGATGGTGTCGCGCATGCGCCAAGCAGCAAGATCCATCATGGGATCGCCGATATGACCGATCTCAAGATCGAGAACCGCCACAATCTTTCCGTTGGCATTGTGGAACTGGCCAGAATCCCAACAAATAACTGATTCGCGGCCTTTGGACTGTGGGGGATTGCGACGCAACCAACCCAAGCAGAACTCCATGAACGGATCTGGGCCATTCTTGGTTGAGCGATACACCGTTTCGTACTGGCGCAAGCCCAGTAGGCCAGAGAGTTCGGGTGACTCGGCCCGCATGATCCCTGCTGCCGCGAATGGTTCAACATCGAGCGCGTGCATGCGGGCGAGGATCTGCAGGTAATCATCGACTGCCGACGCGCGATGGGCATCAGACGTGTCTTCGAAATGCTGCTGGCCACCAACGCGTTCCATGACATAGGCCATGGGTTCATCGATCCAGCCAAGGACAGCAGGCGTGGGAATGTCGCGCTCATGCAACATCGCTTGCAGCGTCATCTCGTGACGTAACGGAAAAATGAGCGGCATGTCGGTTCGATCACCGCGTACGACCAGTGACTGCGTTACGCCGTTGCGTTCAACTTCAGCGAACCACACTGGCCGCCAACGGGGCTGACGCCAGAGAGAGGTGACGGTTCCGCCGAGATTTGCTTCAAGCCAGGCCTGAACCTGCTGGGTGTCTTGGCGCGGTTGTTCGCTCATGGACTCAGTCGGCGCCGAGGAACGGCGGACGCTCGCCGCCGCCGTGCGCTGCGATTTCTGCACCAGTGACGTAGCCCGCCAGATCGCTCGCTAGATACACGGCGATATCGCCAACATCGGAAGGCATCGCAAAGCGGCCCATCGGGATGCCGGATTCGATGCGCTCGCGTTGTTCACCTTCGCCATAAAACAGCGCTGCTTGTTCGGTGAGGATGAGGCCGACGGTGATCGTGTTCACACGAACGGTTGGTGCCCACTCCATAGCGAGCGTGGTCGTCAACTGCAGGAGGCCCGCCTTCGCTGCGCCATAGGCGGCAGTCGTGGGGGAGGGACGATTGGCGACGACGCTGCCGATGTTGACGATGGAACCGCCACCGGTCTGAGTCGACATGTGGTGATAGGCGCGCTGAGCGACGTAATAGGGAGCGAGCAGATTCAGCTCAACGATCCGCTGAGTGAACTTCGGGGGAGCCTCGGCCGAGTCGGCGGGTGGCGAGCCACCAGCGTTGTTCACGACGCAGTCGAGGCGCCCGGCGATGGCGAACGCAGCATCGACTGCGGCGTAGGCGGCGTCGCCATCGCGCAGATCGGCCGAGATGAAATGCCAGTCGGCCGGAAGCGGGTTCTCGGCCTCGCGGCGAGCACAGACGATGACGGTTGCGCCGGCATCAGCGAACCGCTGGGCGATCCCTCGGCCCACGCCTTTGGTGCCACCTGTGATGAGGACGGAACGTCCGGAGAGGTCGATTTCAAGCGCCATGGGCGAACCCTACAACGGGCCTCGGGATGGCTCCTCGGAAGCGTTCCTCCATCTGACGATTCGGGGGTCACCGGCTAGCGTCGGTCCTCTATGGGTATCGAAGTCACCATTGGCACGGACGGCATTGCCGAGGTCGTGCAGAACTGTCCGCCGGTTAACGCCCTCACTGTGGCCGAGTGGTTCCAGCTCGGCGATGAGATCCGCCGTCTTGGCGCCGATCGCAGTGTCCGGGCCGTCATTCTCCGATCCGAGGGACGCGGCTTCAACGCTGGCGTCGACATCAAGGAGATGCAGAACACCGAGGGCTTCGACGCTCTGATCGGTGCCAACAAGGGCTGCTATCACGCCTTTGCTGCGGTCTACGAGTGCGAGGTCCCTGTCGTCGCTGCGGTCGCTGGCTTCTGTGTCGGTGGCGGTATCGGGCTCGTCGGCAATGCCGATGTCATTGTTGCCTCTGACGACGCGTTCTTTGGTCTTCCCGAGGTCGACCGTGGCGCACTTGGTGCAGCCACGCACCTTTCACGCCTCGTTCCGCAGCACAAAATGCGCGAGATGGTGTACACATCGGCGAACGCCACTGCCCAGCAGCTTCATGCTTGGGGTTCGGTGTCTCGGGTCGTTCCTCGCGACGAGCTCCTCGCTGCTGCTCGCGAAATTGCCGGCAACATCGCCGCGAAGTCACCCACGGTGATTCGTGCTGCGAAGGAAAGCCTCAATGGCATCGATCTTTGGGACGTCAAGAAGTCCTACCGGTTCGAACAGGGCTTCACCTTCGAACTGAATCTTTCTGGTGTGTCCGATGAACTGCGCGACGACTTTGTCGCCGAAGGAAAGACTGCGGGCTCCAGTGGAGCAACCGAGTCCGAGAAGGGGAAGAAGTAAATGGCTGACAAGCGCATGACCGAAGATGAAGCGGTCGCAACGCTTTCCGACGGAATGACCATCGGCATTGGTGGCTGGGGTTCACGCCGCAAGCCGATGTCACTGGTGCGAGCACTGCTTCGCACTGACCTGAAAGATCTCACGATTGTTTCCTACGGCGGCCCCGATGTCGGCCTGCTGTGCGCTGCCGGCAAGGTCAAGCGCCTTGTGTATGGCTTCGTGTCACTCGACTCAATTGCGCTTGAACCGCATTTCCGTGCTGCTCGCCAGAACGGAACCATTCCCGAGGTCGTGGAATACGACGAAGGCATGTTGCAGTGGGGCCTCTATGCCGCATCGCTTCGTCTTCCGTTCCTTCCCACTCGCGCTGGTCTCGGCTCCGATGTCGTGAAGAACGATCCGAGCCTTCGCACGGTGAAGTCGCCCTATGCCGATGGCGAAGAACTTCTCGCTGTGCCTGCACTCAACCTCGATGCTGCATTTGTGCACCTCAACCGTTCCGACGAACGCGGCAACGCACAGTTCCTTGGTCCGGACCTTTACTTCGACGACCTTTTCTTGAACGCCGCTGCAGTCGGCCGTCGATTCATGTCGGTCGAAAAGATCGTTCCGACCGACGACCTGTTGAAGAACGGCACGATCCACACCATGAAGATCAACCGTTCGATGGTCGATGGTGTCATCGAAGCTCCGAATGGTGCTCACTTCACGAACTGTCAGCCCGATTACGAGCGTGACGAAAAGTTCCAGAAGGAATACGCCGACGCAGCGAAGGATCCAGAAACATGGAAGGCCTTCGTTGACACCTATCTCTCCGGCTCTGAAGCCGACTACCAGAAGGCGGTGGCAGCCCGATGAGCGATGCAACCCTTGGTGAAATCTGTGTCGTTGCTGT
>WLOT01000174.1 GCA_009699125.1 Actinomycetota bacterium | reverse complement strand
TGACGAACCAATCGTGGTGACTCGAACCGATTCGGTCGCAACGATCTGGCTGAATCGTGCGGAGAAGCGCAACGCGATGTCGCACGAAATGTGGACAGCGCTGGCCCAGCACTGTCATTTGTTGGCGAAGGATGACGATGTACGCGTGCTGGTGGTGCGTGGAGTTGGCGGACACTTCTGTGCAGGCGCCGACATCGGCGGGTTCAGCAGCGGAATGAGCGCGGAGTATCAAGCGCAAAACCGTGAAGCGGAGGAAGCACTCGCTGCATTCCCGCGCCCAACAATCGCGTTCATCACTGGTGCATGTGTCGGCGGTGGCGTGCAAATTGCGGGCGCGTGCGATCTTCGTTTTGCTGACACAACCGCGAAGTTCGGCATCACACCGGCACGCCTTGGCATTGCGTATCCGACCTACGCCCTCGAGCGCGCCGTTCGATTGGTTGGTCCATCGGCAGCCAAGCATTTGTTGTTCTCGGCAGAACTCATTGATGTCGAGCGTGCGCTTCGCATCGGACTCGTCGACGAAGTTGCTGATCCTGAAGCGGCAGTGGAACGACTTCAAACATTCACCTCGTTGCTCGCGAATGAGCGTTCGCTGCTGACTCAGACCATTTCGAAGGAAATGGTTAATGAGGTTGCGGCGAGAGGTGGTGTGTCGGCCGAAACGATCGAGCGCTGGGCGCCGGTTCTGGCCGCCAACCCGGACATGTCCGAAGGGGTGGCTGCCTTTACCGAGCGGCGGCCACCAAATTTCGTGTGGACACCTGAAGAATCGTTCTAAAGTCCACTTCTCGTTCAACAAGGGGGCCCATCATGACGCTGAGCATCGAAGAGATTTCCGACCGTATGGAGATCCAGGACCTGCTCGTCCGCTATTGCTACGCCGTCGATCACCGCGACTTCGACGACCTCGCCAACGTCTTCACGGCTGATGCGATTATCGACTATTCGGTCTACGGCGGCAGCGTTGGCAATCCCACAGAAACCATCGCCTATCTCAAAGAGGCGATGCCGATGTTCGCCTCGTTCCAGCACATGATTTCCACCAGTCGCATCGAGATCAATGGCGACACGGCCAAGGTCAAGACCATCTGTCACAACCCGATGGTCATGCCGATGGGCGAAGAACTCGTCGTGTTTACCTGTGGTCTTTGGTACGTCGATGAAATGGTCCGAACAGCTGACGGCTGGCGCATCTCGAAGCGAGTCGAGGAAAGTTCCTACATGAAGGACATGCCGGGCATGCCCGTTCAGGGACCAAAGAAAGTCTGAACTCTCGTCCTTCGGTGAGTTCAACAACATGAGCAGTACTCTTCCGTCGTTCTCTTGACGGAAGGCTTTGCCATGTCAACTCTCGCCCAACGCGTTCAAGCCAAGTCCTACGACCGTCGCTGGGCGATCCTCGCGGTGCTGTGCTTCGGCCTGCTCGTGATCGTGCTGGACAACTCGATTCTGAATGTTGCCCTTCCCACGATTCAGAAGGACCTCAACGCGTCATCGAGCGATCTGCAATGGATCGTTGATTCGTACACGCTTGTGTTTGCAGGTTTGTTGTTGACAGCTGGCGCGCTTGGCGACAAGTTCGGACGGCGCGGTGCATTACAGGTCGGCTTCATTCTTTTCGGCATCGGATCAGTTGCATCGGCGCTCGCAAGCACGTCCGGACAATTGATTTCGACACGAGCGTTCATGGGTATCGGCGGCGCGCTGATCATGCCTGCAACGTTGTCGATCATCACCAACGTGTTCCCACCCGAAGAACGTTCAAAGGCCATCGGAGTGTGGGCTGGCACTGCGGGGCTCGGCGGCGCATTAGGCCCCTTAACAGGCGGCTTTTTAGTGCAGCACTTTTATTGGGGATCAGTGTTCCTTGTGAACATTCCGATTGTTGTCATTGGTCTTGCCGCAGGCGTGTTCCTGATTCCCACATCGAAAGATCCGTCGGCGCCGCGACTCGATCCCGTTGGAGCGGTCATGTCGATCGTTGGTCTCGCCCTTCTGCTGTTCGCGATCATTGAGGCTCCGGACAATGGTTGGGGTTCTTCGCAAACGCTTCTCTATGGCGGTCTCGGAATCGCGCTGCTTATCGGCTTCATCGTTTGGGAAGCGAAGAGCGATCACCCGATGCTCGACGTCACGTTCTTCAAGAAGGCTCGATTCACGGCAGCTGCCGGCGCGATCACGCTCGTGTTCTTCTCGATGTTCGGGTCGCTGTTCTTGTTGACGCAGTACTTCCAGTTCGTTCTCGGCTATTCACCGCTTCAAACTGGCGTGCGCATGATCCCGTTCGCTCTCGCCATGATGGTGGTGGCGCCGCTCAGTTCGAAGGTTGTTGAGCGCATTGGTTCAAAGGTGACGGTTGCGTGTGGTCTTGGCCTTGTGACGATTGGTCTCCTCACCATGGTGGGTCTGCAGGTCGACACTCCGTACTCGAACATCTTCTGGCGTCTCATGCTCATGTCCGCCGGCATGGGTCTCACGATGGCCCCGGCCACCGAATCGGTCATGGGCTCACTTCCATTGTTCAAGGCCGGTGTTGGCTCGGCCGTGAACGACACCACCCGTCAGGTTGGTGGCGCCCTTGGCGTCGCGGTTATTGGTTCGGTGCTGGCCACGACCTACGGCAACCAGGTGCGTGATTTCCTCAATGGTTTGGGGCTTCCCCTTCCGCAGCCGATGGTTGATGCTGCCCACAACAGCATTGGCGCTGTGCAGAACGGCATCGTTCCGACACTTGAAGGAATGGGCCTGACTGAGAAGGCGGCCACCGTCAGCGCCGAGGCCAATTCCGCCTTTGTGAGTGCGGTCCATTGGGGTGTTCTCACCGCTGCGGCGGCGACATTTATCGGTGTCGTGGTTGTGCTCCTGTTCCTGCCAGCTCGACCCCGTGTCGATGACGTCGCGGAGCAGGAAGAGGAATTTGTCGACGAACACGTTGCAGATCTCCTGACCGACTGATCCACGACTAACCTGCGCAGCCGTGATCCTCTCTGACCGCACCATCCGTGAAGAGGTCGAAGCCGGCCGCATCGTTATCGAGCCCTACGACCCCAGTTGTGTCCAGCCATCTTCGGTCGACCTCCACATCGACCGATTCTTCCGAGTGTTTCGGAACCACACGATGGGCCACATCGATGTGAAGCAGAACCTCGAGGATCTCACCGAACTCGTCGAGATCGGCCCCGACGACACCTTCATGCTGCATCCAGGTGAATTCGTGCTCGGGTCGACCAGCGAGCGTGTGGGTCTTCCTGCCGATCTTGTTGCTCGTCTCGAAGGCAAGTCCTCGCTCGGTCGCCTCGGTCTGCTCATTCACTCAACCGCTGGCTTCGTCGATGCCGGCTGGGACGGACAGCTCACGCTCGAGCTTTCTAACGTGGCCAGTCTTCCGATCACGCTCTACCCGGGCATGAAGATTGGTCAGATCTCTTTCATCCGCATGACCACACCAGCGGATAACCCCTACGGATCCTCCGCAGTCGGCTCCAAGTACCAAGGCCAAATCGGCCCCCGCCCCAGCCGCTACTGGGAAAACTTCCGCTAACTGCACTCTCTCCTCTTCGCCGCTGACGAAGGGAGTGCACGGCAGTTTGATGCACACCAGACGCGCACGTTGCGAAAGCAACGGCGCTACCGAGGCGCGCACTGACAGCAGAGTGATTGACGGGTGGCGCCCAAGAGGAGGGCATCCACGCGCAGCGGAGCGAGCATGGATGTGCCTCTTGGGTGACGGGACCCGTCAATCGTGACGGGATCCGTCAGACGTGAAGCGGACTGTTAGACGATCGGTGTGATTGTTGCGTCGGCTTCTGAGCGTTCGAGTGCCTCAAGAATGTGCATCGAAATGTCAGCGACCTTCACTTCATCTTCTTCGACGCCCTGTGCCTTCACACCGTCGTCGATCATGATGTAACAGAACGGGCACGCAACCGCGATCTTCGTCGCGCCGGTGCGCAGAAGTTCCTGCGACCGTTCGATGTTGACCTGTTTGCCGGTGCTTTCTTCCATCCACATACGACCGCCGCCAGCACCACAACAGAATGATCGCTCTTGGTTGCGCGGCATTTCAGTAATCTCCACACCAGTGG
>WLOT01000173.1 GCA_009699125.1 Actinomycetota bacterium | reverse complement strand
CGTTGCGCTTGTCCCATTCGGGCTTCAGCTTGGCAACGGTGCCGAGTTCGGTGGTGCAGACCGGGGTGAAGTCCTTGGGGTGAGAAAAGAGGATGGCCCAAGAGTCGCCCTTCCAGTCGTGAAAGGACACGCTGCCCTGTGTGGTGTCAGCGGTGAAGTCGGGGGCGATATCGCCAAGGCGTAGTGCCATGTTTCGGAAGCCTCCGTGGCTCGAAAGTGTTTGGGGGCGTCATCATGCCCGACGCAGGCGCAAAAGTCGACCCCGTAGGTCGGGAATTGCGGTTTCCCCTGATTTCCCTAGTGGGAACGATCGTCAAGGCCTGACCACGGATCGGAGGCGTCACTGAGTTCCGGCCGGACGACGTCTGGCTCGATGAAGATCCGCGTCGCAGCAGGAACCGCCGCGCGAACCCGACCTTCAATTCTGTCGATGACGGTTGCGAGCGATGCGATGGTGAGTGAACCATCAAATTCGACTTTGGCGGCAACGAGAATGTCATCGGGGCCGATGTGTTGCGTTCGCAGGGCGATGACGCGAGTGACTGACTCGGACGACGAGATGAGTTCAGCGATTTGAGCTTCATCTTCGGGAGATGCGGATTCGCCGATGAGGAGGCTCTTCATCTCGATGGCAAGGACAATCGCGATGACTCCGAGTAGCAGGCCGATGGTGATCGATCCAACACCATCCCAGACGCCATCACCGGTAATGGCTGCGGTCACGACGGCGGCCATAGCGAAAGTGAGACCGAGGAGCGCTCCGGTGTCTTCAAGAATCACGACGGGAAGTTCAGGAGACTTTGACCGTCGAATGAACGCGTTCCATGAACTCTTGCCTTTGACTTTTTTGGCTTCGCGTATCGCTGTGCGAAATGAGTTGGCCTCCAGAACGATAGAAAACGCAAGGATTCCGATCGCCCACGATGGTGACTCGAGTGGGTGTGGGTGAAGCACCTTCTCGACACCCTCATAGAGCGCAAACATCGAGCCAAGCGAAAACAGAATGATCGAGACGACGAACGACCAGAAATATCGTTCGCGTCCAAATCCAAATTGATGAAGCCGTGTGGGCGGCATCGCCGAGCGTTTGCCTCCGAGAAGCAACAGAACTTGATTGCCCGTGTCGGCGAGAGAATGGATGCTCTCAGCGAGAAGCGAACTCGACATGGTGAAGACGAACCCGGCAAATTTCGCGATTGCGATACCAAGGTTCGCGATCATTGCTGCGACGATTGCTCGCTTTGAACCTTCGGTTGACATGCGCAGTTTCTAGCGCGTCGGTGGATTGAGAAACGGAGTCAGTGTTTACCGGGCACGTAACGAGCGAGCGACGCTTCGATTTCGGTCCAGGCCGCGTCACGTCCTTCGAAGTCACCGACGTCGGAGAACTTGCCGGGCTCAAGGTCCTTGTAGATCGAGAAGAAGTGTTTGATCTCGGCAAGAGTTTCTGCAGGGATGTCATCAATGTCGACTGCGTCTCGCCAACGTGGCTCGCGATGATGCACACAAAGGATCTTGGCGTCGCGACCAGCATCGTCGGTCATCCACATCACGCCGACGGGCCGAACATGAATCCAGCATCCCGGGAAGGTGGGGTCCTCGGTGAGCACGAGGACATCGAGCGGATCGCCGTCTTCGGAAAGCGTGTCAGGGATAAATCCGTACTCGGTTGGGTAGGTGGTGGCGGAAAAGAGGCGGCGATCTAGGCGAATTCGGCCAGTTTCGTGGTCGATCTCATACTTATTGCGACTGCCACGGGGGATTTCGATGACGACATCGATGGTTTCCATTCCCTCATTCTGCCCGGTTCGCTGCCGGTCCGAGGAAGGACGTATTCGATGACTGTGCGAGACTCACCGACCGTGACTACGCGCAAACTCACCTCAACCGACGGATTCGTCGTCATCGATCTCGATGATGCGCCGATGGCTGTCGGCATCGTCCGTTCCGCACCCAAGGTGCTCGTCGACGGAGCGACCTGGCTCGCACGGTCTGAGACCTATCGATTTGCGTTTTTTGGTCGCAAGGTTTCGGGCGCATCGGCAGCCGTGAACGCCCCGGTTGATGCAAAAGCTGAGGCCATCAGTTCGTTTGCCACCGAGTTGGCGGACGATTCCTTTTCAACGGTTCAGCTCAGCGCGGGTCGTGGAGTTTCGGCGGACGATCTTGCGGGCCTTCGTTCGCGTGATCCGCGTCCCGCCGCTTGGTGGTCTGATCGAGACGCACTCACCGCTGCTGGCATCGTCGCTGCGGCGGACCGAGCACTTGGTGGGCTTTCTGGGCGCACCGTCGCGATTGAAACGTTCGACGCGATGACATCTTCACTGGCCGACCTCTTCCGCGCGGCGGGTGCATCGGTGGTTGAGCCCGATGTTTCTGAAGATGCGAACGCAGTTCTTCATGCAGATGTTGAAATTTTGGTTGCCGGTTCGAAAGTCGGTCTTATCGGTCATGCAAATGCCGACAATGTGAAGGCCCGGCTGATTGTGCCGAGCGGCCCCATGCCTGTCACCGCGAAGGCATTCGCAGCCTTTGGTCGATCCGGTGTCGTTGTTCTTCCTGATTTCGTTTCGACGTCAGGTCATCTTGCCGCGTGGCCGGTCGATGGTTCGTCGACCGATGCCGCTGCACTTGTTGGCGACGCAATCGCTCAACTCATCGACGCTCCAAATGGCCCGCTTCTTGGTGCGTGCGAGGTTGCAGAAGCATTTCTTGCAAGTTGGACAACTGTCCCCTTCGGTCGACCGATCGCCTGATCGCTATGTCATCAACGTCGGGATTGGTGTGGTTCCGGCGCGATCTTCGTCTTGACGACAATCCCGCATGGGCAGCTGCAACATCAGAACATGGTCAGGTCACTGCGCTGTTCGTGGTGGATCCAGCGCTGTTCGAACGTGCGAGTTCACGCCGCGTTGCTCGGCTTCTCGGTGATGTTGCGGCGCTCGACGCAACACTTACTGACCACGGCGGTCGACTACTTGTTCAAGTCGGCGACCCTCGTGTTGTTGTCCCGCAAGAAGCGCAACGGCTCGGCGTCACTGCCGTTCATGTCAATCATGATGTAACGCCGTACGCGAGCGAACGCGATGAAGTGGTGCGCATAGCTCTTGATGAGCGCGGCATTGAATGGGTTCCAGAGTGGGGAACGCTGGTGCATGAACCTGGCCAGATCCGCACAAATGCAGGTTCGCTTTCGCAGGTGTTCACACCCTTTTTCCGTGTGTGGGAGCGCACGCCGTGGACGCCTTGGCCGACGTCGGGCGATGCGGCACTTACAGCCGATCCCGGCGACGCGCTTCCGACGGTCAAGGGTGACTACCCGGTTCTTGATGGAGAGGTCGGAGAGGCAGCGCTGCCAGGCGAACGCGGAGCGCTTGCACGACTTGCACTAGCGGTCGCTCGCGCTGATTCCTACGACGAAGATCGCAACACGCCATCAATTCTCGGTACATCTCAGTTGTCGATTGATCTTCGTTTCGGAACAGTGTCGCCGCGCCGAGTTGCTCAGGTGGTTGGAGAATCAACTCCGGGACGCGCAGCATTGGTGCGTCAACTCGCGTGGCGTGATTGGTATGCGCATTTGTTGATCGCGACGCCGACGCTTGTCGAACAGCCAATGAAGCCTCAGTACGCAGCGATTCAGTGGCGACAAGACGACAAAGGTTTTGAAGCGTGGAAGAACGGTCGCACTGGTTACCCATTCGTTGATGCCGGTATGCGACAACTTCGTGAGACCGGTTGGATGCACAACCGTGTCCGAATGGTTACGGCGTCATTCCTCGTGAAGAACTTGCTGATCGATTGGCGACGAGGCGCACGCTATTTCCGTCATGTGCTGCTCGACGCCGACGTTTCTCAGAACGTTGGAAACTGGCAGTGGGTTGCTGGAACGGGTCCGGATGCATCGCCTTACAACCGGGTTTTCAATCCGGTTCTGCAAGGTCAGCGCTTCGACGCGAACGGTGACTACATCCGACGATGGGTTCCGGAGCTGGCAAACCTCAATGCCTCAGCTATCCATGAACCGTGGGCTACCGGACCGCTTGAACTCGCGGCTGCCGGAATTGAAATCGGTGAGAACTATCCCGAACCGATTGTTGACCTTGCCTTCAGCCG
>WLOT01000172.1 GCA_009699125.1 Actinomycetota bacterium | reverse complement strand
TTTCGACCCCTTCGCCATGCTTCCGTTCTGTGGCTACAACATGGGCGATTACTTCAAGCATTGGCTTGAGATCGGTGAAGCAACCGACGCGTCGAACCTCCCCAAGTTGTTCTGGGTCAACTGGTTCCGTAAGGGCGACGACGGTTCGTTCCTGTGGCCAGGCTTTGGCGAGAACTCCCGAGTGCTCAAGTGGATCGTCGAGCGCCTCGAAGGCACTGCCGGCGCCAACGACACCGCCATCGGACGTGTTCCCAGCGCTTCGGATCTCGACCTTGCCGGCCTCGACATCGACGATGCAACCATCACCACGTTGTTGTCGGTTGAC
Organism: Actinomycetota bacterium; assembly: GCA_009699125.1. Classification (GTDB taxonomy): domain Bacteria; phylum Actinomycetota; class Acidimicrobiia; order Acidimicrobiales; family Acidimicrobilacustridaceae; genus Acidimicrobilacustris. The sequence continues at coordinate 3,839 of WLOT01000172.1, read as the reverse complement.
AACGCCGCGTGGAGCGCCGAAATCCCCCAGATCGAAGCGCATCTCGACACCTTCGGTGCGGAACTTCCTTCAGAACTTCGTGACGAACTGCGCGAACTCGAAAAGCGTCTCGGCTAATTCCGATTCGTTACATGTAGTGAAAGAGGGCGGGACTTCGGTCCCGCCCTCTTCGCGTCTCACCACAACGAGTGGCAGCGGCGCTGTTTGTCGGCAACGATCACGGTGACGCTATTTAAGGGGGATTCGTGGACGTTGATCGTCGTTTGACACATGTGGAGTTGTTGCACGCACCCGGTGAGCGCGCGCTGGCTACTCGAGTCTTTGAACTTCTCGGTTGCACGGTGTCCGATAGCGGTCGTCACTGGTTCACAGCGTTCATCGACACGAACCTTCGCGATTACGCCAACAATTCGTTCTACGCATCAGAAGCACCGGCTGAACAGATCGCTATCGAAGCTGCGATGGCTGATTCGGTCGAGGGATGGGTTGAGATGGTGCGCGCCGCTCCGCAGATGTCACCGCACTTTGGAGTGCGAGTCGGAACGATTGAAGAGCACCGAGCCATCATCGACAACATCCGTAACGCCTCAGAGAACGACCCCGAACTGCGCGGTCGTATCGAAGTGCTCGGACTCTTTGCTCACGATGCGCCCGATGCAATTGCCACCAACATGGATCAAGCATTCATCTGGACGAACGTGATCGCGTCAGGTCCACTTCGACTTGGTCAAGTGATTGAAGTGCAATGGCATCTCAACCGAGAGCCGGCCTGAAGTTCAGGAAACGTTGCCGACCAACATTGCTCGAATGCCGAGCCCCATCAGAAACAAACCACCGAGTCCATAGAGCAGGTACTTCTTCTGCGACAGCTGATGGCGGTAGCTGTAGATAAGGCCGACAACGATGATGGCTACGAAGCCGTAGAACATGTGGAACTTCGGCGCCTTGATTCCCTGGCCCGCGACCATGGCCACACCCATGCCCACCTGCACGAAGATGCTCAATTCGACAATGACGATGAACCACCACAGCGCGCGAGTTCGCAGCGGCTGGATCCAGTTCGCAGCGAGCGCCCACGTGCCGGCAAGGGCGTTGCCGATGATGACAAACCACGAAAAGGACTCGTGAATACTTCGGAGCATTGGGAGATTCTCGCGTTACTTCGAAGGGTCGACAGAAACGACCGGCTCGTAGGCCCAGATCTCGGCACCAACACCCACGGGGCGTTCACCGCCACCACCTCCGGGATGACCGCCGGGATGGCCACCAGGGTGTCCGCCTGCGGCGGGTGCGCCTTCGGTGCCGCGGTGTCCATCGGCGAATGCCGGTGATGCAACCCACGCATTGAATGCGTCTTCATCACGCCAGCGAGTGATCACGAGCCACTGGTCACGACCATCGGTGGGCTTGAGCAGTTCAAAGCCCTCAAAGCCATCGGCTCCATCGACTGCACCAGCGCGGGCAGCAAATCGGTGAGCAAGCTCGTCGCCGGCTTGAGCCGGAACGGTGATGGCATTGATACGAATAATCGACATGGGTCCTCATGGTTGCCGCCCCGGGCCGGTCGCGCCAGTCCACCCCGCCCGTAGACTCGTCCCGTGCTGAAGGCAAATGATCCGTGTTGGTGTGGCAGTGGCCAGAAATTCAAGCGCTGCCACCGCGACGCCAAGGAACAACTCCAACCCGGCCTCATCGGCCCCATGCGAACGGTGCCGGCCGAAATCCCCCGGCCCGAGTACGCCGAGACTGGAAACGTCACACGCCGTCCCGAGGAACGCGTCAAAGACGCTGCCTTCATTGAGCGCATGCGTCGAGCTGGCCATGCCGCTGCTGAAGTTCTCGACATTGGCGCCGCTGTCATCGCCCCTGGCGTGACCACCGATGAAATCGATGCCGTCGTACATCAGGCCTATATCGATCGCGGCGGTTATCCGAGCACGCTGAATTACCGCGGCTATCCAAAATCACTTTGCACCTCGGTGAATGAAGTTATTTGCCACGGGATCCCCGACGACCGTCCGTTACGTGATGGCGACATCGTGAATCTTGACGTCACCATTTGGCTCGACGGCGTACACGGCGACACCAACGCCACCTATTGCGTTGGCAACGTCGACGACGCGTCCAAGCGTCTCATCGAGGTCACCCGTCAATGTCTTGACCGCGGTATCGCTGCGGTGGCGCCCGGCCGCCCGTTTTCCGACATTGGCCGTGCGATTGAAACGCATGCTGTCGCCAATGGCTACGAAGTTGTACGCGCGTTTGTTGGTCACGGAATTGGCGAACAGTTCCACACCGATCTTCAAATTCCGCATTATTACGAACCTCGCATGACCACGATCATGGAACCAGGCATGGTCTTCACGATTGAGCCGATGATCTCCATGGGAACGGGCCAGCACAAGATTTGGGACGACGACTGGACTGCAGTCACTGCCGACGGAAGTCGCACCGCACAGTTCGAGCACACGATTGTGGTGACCGACACCGGTGTTGAAATTCTCACGACGACTGCCTGACATGAGATCAATCAACGTCACGCTTGAGTCGATGACCGTGAACGGCGAAGAAGTGCCGTTGCTCTCCGCCGACCTTGTCGTCGTGCGCCGCCCCGAAACCGATCGCATCGATTGGGAATGCGTTGCCTTCACGCTGTTGATGGAACCATTCCCGCAGGAACCAGTGTTTTTAGAGATGGTTGACGTGGTCGAAAGTCGAACGCTGTCTGGCGACGCTCTTGTTGTGCGTTCCGACCAGAATCGACACGTCTTTCGTGGCGGCGGCGACCTCAGCGGTCTCATGCCCGAAGACGGACTCGGACCAAACCAGTAACCCACCGCCGACCTTCAAGCGCAGCGGTAGCGTGGCGCTATGTTTCGTCACGTCGTCAATTTTCGTTGGAACGCACAGTCATCGCCGGAGCACGTCGCTGCGCTCAAAGAGGCACTTTCAGGCCTGCCCGCGATTCTTCCCGACCTTCGGCGCTACGCCTATGGCACCGACGCCGGAATCAACGAAGGCAACTACGACTTCGCTGTTGTTGCCGAATTCGATAACGCCGCGGGCTACCTCGCGTATCGAGACAACGATGAACACCATCGAATCATCCAGACGTTCATCGCCCCGTATCTCGATTCACGCACCGTGGTGCAGTTCGACTTCAACGACTGAGTGTTCAGGCGAAAAGTGATGTGCCGAAGGGTTCGCCCTCGGCGCGGTTGCTCTCGAGCGCAATAAACCATTCGGTGCCAAACGCTGCTTCGAACACTGCTTCTGGCATTTTGAAGAAGAATGAATCTGGTCCGATCTGACTGCGATGCGCAGCCATTGCAGCCTTCTTCACATCAACGACTGCGGCGACATCAACTGCGTGAGTGATCACCGCTTCGGGCGAACCAAATTCGCCACGGTCGGCAGCTTCAGCACGCCGACGCATCTGTTCAACGGTCTCGCCCTCGAGTTCGCCTTCAACCTCGTTTTCGAAGACCGATGCATTCTCTGCCATTTGTTTCATGATGCGATCGCGATTCATCGTCGACTGGAACACACGATCGACGCCAGCGATTTCAGCAGCGCGCTTTCCCACGCGATGTACCTGGATGTGATCAGGGTGGCCGTAACCGCCGTGTGAGTCGTAGATGGTGAGAACGTCTGCATCGACCTCTCGCAGAATCGCGGCGAGACGCTGTGAGGCCTCTTCAACATCGGCCTGCCAGAAACACGACGGATTTTCGTTTGTGGGCTCACCAATCATTCCGCTGTCTTCGTAACCAAGGAACTCAACACGGTCGAGACCCATGATTTCAGCGGCCTGATGAGTTTCGACGACACGGCGCTCC
>WLOT01000171.1 GCA_009699125.1 Actinomycetota bacterium | reverse complement strand
TGCCATTCGATGGTCGTCGTAGGTTTCCACGGTTCCTGGAGAAGTCGGTCCCGGAGTAACGGTGAAACCGTCAGCATCTTCGGCGGCATTGACTCCGATGCGCCTGAGTTCAGCGACGACCGCAGCAACTCGATCGGTTTCCTTCTTACGAATGAAGCCAATGCCAGTAATTGTTGTCGGACCGTCAGCGAACACGGCGACCGCAGCAGCGGTCTGCGCCGTATCGGAGATCTGACTGAAATCGGCAGTAACACCGTGAAGCGGAGCTCCAGTGACGGAGATAGATGAGTCACTGACGGCAACCACTGCTCCCATCTCAGCGAGAACATCGACAAAGCGCACATCGCCTTGCAGCGATTCGGAGCCAAGTCCCTCGACCCGCACGGTTCCGCCGCAAATAGCTGCGGCAGCAAAGAAGTAGGAAGCAGCCGACGCGTCGGGCTCGATGTCGTACTCGGTCGCAACGTATCCGCCGGGCGCAACAACGAACGTGTGCTCATCAAGTTGGGTCACTCCGGCGCCGAACGAGCACATCACGGCGACGGTCATCTCAAGATACGGACGCGACACGACGTCACCACGTATCTCGATTCGGAGCCCTTCTGGCAGACATGGAGCGGCAAGGAGAAGACCCGAGGTGAACTGACTAGACACTGATGCGTCGATGGTGATCGCCGGCATCTCTCCGGTAACACTGACCGGGCCTTCGATCATTACGGGCAGGTATCCCTCGGAATCTTCAGGGGTGACATTGACACCCAGACCCTGAAGAGCGGTGAACACATCGTTCATTGGACGCCGCCGCATTGCATCGTCGGCATCGAGCCTCAGCGGAGAGTCACTAAGCGCGAGCACGGGGGCTAGGAATCGTGCCGTCGTTCCAGACTGTCGAGCGAAGAATGACGACTCGCTATCGCTGAGATTTCCGCCGATGCCGCTGACGAGCAGTGTTGTCGCATCCTCACCTGACTGAACGGTTGCGCCGAGAGCCCGGATGCAATCAATCATCGCCTCGGTGTCATCAGCGAAGAGAACGCCGCGAAGGGTGCTCGTGCCGTGTGCGAGTGCAGCCGCAAGTAACGCACGGTTTGTGATGCTCTTCGAACCAGGCGGAACCACAACAGCCTCGATGGGACCGCCGAATGGGATGATCTCGCGAACCTCGACCATTAGCGGTCTTCTGATCCGTCCAGTGACCGCAGGACAGCTTTGTATCCGCGATCGGTGAGTCCGTCTCGCAAGCGCTGACCATTTTCAGCCTCGACGAGCAGGATGACGACACCCTCGTCTCCTTCTACCGAGTGCGCAATCTCTATATCGGCGATGCTGACGTCAAGTTCGGTCGCAATCATGGTGATGCCGGCAAGAGCTCCCTTTTGGTCGGCCACGGGAATTCGAAGCTCTGCGAGATCTTCAGCACGGGCGAAACGAGCCGGAAGCGCCAGGCGAGCCGATCTCGCACGCTCAAGAATCGCAACAAGCGCATCGCGATCGCCATCGGCAACGATCGATCGAACGGAGGACAGCGTGGCGACAAGTTGATCGAGTTCCGAAACGATGGCGTCTCTATTTTCGTTGCAGATATCGGGCCAAATACCTGGGTGGCTCGCTGCGATTCTGGTCATGTCACGGAAACCACCAGCAGCAAGCCGCATAAGACTTCGGTGTTCGCTGGACCGTTCATCGGCGAGACCCATGAGACTCGCAGCAGTCAGATGCGGCACGTGAGAAACGATCGCAACCATTGAGTCATGTTGTGATGGCGGCAATGAAACCACCTCAGCACCGAACCCTGAAACGATGCCGCGAATTGTGGCCAGTGTTTCGTCATCAGACGTCTCAAGGGGCGTGAGCACCCAGGTGCGCCCCTCGAACAAGTCAGATCGCGAACCTTCGACACCTTCTTGCTCCGAACCAGCCATCGGGTGTCCCCCGATAAATCTTGGGTTCTCCATCAGCGGAAGTAACGGCGTCTTCACGCTTCCGACATCGGTGACGAGTCCTGTCGTTTCGCGGAGAGCGAGAGCAACCTCTTTGGCGACGACACCAACGGGCGTGGCAACAACTGTGAGATCGACATCATCAACAAAACCCTCAGGGGCAATCGAATCGATTGCCCCGACAGCGAGAGCCCGTTCAAGGCACGACGCGGAGCGGTCGCGACCGAGCACATTCCAGCCTGCTCCACGGAGACAGAGCCCAACTGAACCGCCTATAAGACCGACGCCAACAATCAGAGCGGTGCGATGTTCTGAAGCGGAAGCCATTGCGGTCACTCCGGCAGATCGTCGCGTAGTCCGCTTGCGCCTTCGAGGTACACGTGGCGAAGCTCAGACCGTGATCGTGTCGTTGAGAGATGCATCAGCACACGGATACAGAACGGGGTTGCGCCTGTGATGTCGAGCTCACGGGCACAGATGAGTGGAATATCACCAAAGCCAATATCGCGGGCTGCCGAGGCCGGGAACATCGAATGGATGTCGTCAGTCGCAGTGAAGAGAACACTGATGATGTCCTCATGGTCGACGCCGTTGCGCTCGATCATTTGCTCAAGCAACGCGATTGTGCGCGCTCGTACATCGTCGGCGGTATCAGCATCGATGGTGGTGGCGCCGCGAAGCGCACGGACAGCAGAAGTCACGGTGTGATCCTAGAACGGTGGAGTCAGCGGGCCGAGGGAGATTTGTTCGATCGAGCAACCGCAGCACGCTCAAGCGAACGAAGTTCGTCACCTGTCAACGGTCGCCACTGCCCTGGTTTGAGCTTCCGATCAGCCAGAGGGCCGATTCTCGTGCGTATCAGGCGTTTCACCGGGTGATCGACGGCGTCGCACATCCGTCGAATCTGTCGGTTTCGACCTTCGTGAATCGTGAGACGGAGGATCCCCGGGCCGAGGAGAGCGGCCTTGGCTGGCGCGGTGATTCCATCTTCGAGCATGACGCCCTCGCGAAGCATGCGAAGTTCGCCACGTGTCGGTTCTCCCTCGACGTGGGCGATGTATTCCTTCTCGACCCCAAAGGATGGATGCGTTAACCGGTGTGCGAGATCACCATCGTTGGTGAGAAGCAACAAGCCCTCTGTCTCCATGTCGAGACGACCCACGGGAAAGACACGGGGCTCCTCGGGCACAAGTTCAAGAACCGTCGGTCGACCTTGAGGATCATCCGCAGTTGTCACCACACCGGTTGGTTTATTCAGAAGGAGATGCACCAGCCCAGGACGAACACCAATGATGACGCCATTCACGGCAACTTCATCGGTTTCAGCATCGACTCGGCGCCCCAATTCAGCGACTTCGCCATTGACCGTTACACGGCCTTCGGCGATGAGATCTTCGCAAACCCTCCGACTACCAATGCCGATACGGGCCAACACCTTTTGAAGGCGTTCTCCCGTTCGTTCCTCGTCGATCACACCGAGCCGTCCCCATCGAGCAAATCGCCAAGCGAAGGTCGGACGTTGCCGACGGTTCCATTGGCGTCAGCTTCGACAGCAACGACGTCTTCGGCTGCAGACTCCACGCGGAGTCCCATTTCAAGTGCTTCTACGACATCAGCGCCGGGCACGAAATCAGCGATCGATGGCAACTGCGAGAGGGAGTCAAGACCCATCTTCATGAGGAATTCTGGAGTCGTTCCAAACATCACGGCCTGACCAGGACCAGGGTCGCGAGCAACCTCACCGATGTAACCGCGTTGTTCAAGGGTGCGCACAACACTGTCGACGCCAACGCCACGAATCGACGCGATCTGCGCGCGGCTAATCGGCTGCTTGTACGCAACGATCGCCAACGTTTCGAGCGCCGCAGCCGACAACTTCGCCGACTGGCCTTCGAGAACGAACTGCTCGATGTACGGGGCCTGATCGGGATGACTTTGATACCGCCATCCACCCGCTACGCGCACAAGTTGGAAGCCGCGCTCGTCGCGTGCGTATTCCGCACCAAGGTCAACAAGGATCGCTTCAACGCGATCAGCGGGCATGCCGGTGAGTTGCGCCAACATGTCGGTCGGCACGGGCGTATCAGCAACCATGACGATCGCTTCGAGTGCTCGTTTGATATCGGCAGACATGAGGAACCCTTAGCCGTCGTAGTTGTCGATGTTGGCGAGGTCCGCCACACCAATGGCCGGTGACCCGACCCAAATGATTTCGATGTCGCCAAACGCTGCAGGCTGATCGAGTTCGATAAATCCCTGTTTAAACAAC
>WLOT01000170.1 GCA_009699125.1 Actinomycetota bacterium | reverse complement strand
TTCCGGTACTTGCGTCCTCAAGGCGAATGCGGCGGTAGACATTGTTGGCGCCGAAGAATCCGATATTCACGCCGGCATCTCGGGCGGCTTCAAGGTTCTTGCGCATCTCGACCGTGTAGTACTCGTCATGTCCCGGAATGACGATGCCGCGATGGTTTTTGGCCAATTCTCCCCGTTGGTGAAGATCGATGTTGGTCCAATACGAAACGTCATAACCATGGCGTTCAACGAAGGCAATGAACTCTCGTTCGCGGCCTAAGAATTCGCCACTGCCGTTTCCGGTATAGGGACGATCAAAACTCACGACATCGGCGCGTCCGGTAGTGCCTGTGTAAACGCTGGCACCACCCCAGCCGTTGTAGGCCTGCCAGGTAGTGACAGCGCTCTGCATCAGCAAGTCAGATGTGCTTTTGTCGTCGCGGATCACAAGCGGAACATAGGAAGCTCCACCGTCAAGACTTTCGAGTTTGAACATGTATTGACCCGGCGGCCATGTCGCGTCAGTGGTGATGGTTAACGATGGAGTCCAGGGAGCGCTCCACGTTTTTGTTGCAGCGTTCTGCACCGCTTTGGGTTGGTTGACTCCCGCTTGCGGTTCGCTTTTCCAGATCAAGCGTCCGCCAGTGCCTCCGTACCAACCGATTCGATAGGCCGAGACTTGCCACGCTGCGGCGCGCGTTGACGTTTTGAGGACAGCGGAACCGCCGACATCGATGCTCGTGGTGTCGAGGAAGCCTTCGACCTTTGCCCACATCGCACGATCGTCGGGAATCATCCAATCGGTCGTTCCCGGTTTCGCGTTCTCTTGCACGATCCAACCCTTCACCCGATACTGCGCATACGGATCTTGCTTCTCAAGCGCAGTTGATTGCGTCGTGGATTCCGTGCTCGAGATTGACGTTTGGGAGGAGGATGATCGGCCTACAGAAAATGCCGCAGCGCCGACTGCGATAGCGAGGATGGCGACGCCAAGAACGATAAACTTTGTTCTCGGTTGTTTAGCCTCCGTGGCGTGCTTCACAGAAGCGCAAGATTAGGGGTTCAGTCGCACAATGTGGTGTCGGCTTGGTGCTTTTTAGGAGCCAGATTCAGTAACGAGGGATCGAGCCCATCGATAGTCAGCCTTGCCTGCTGGCGACCGCTCGATCTTGTCGACCTTGATGAAGTCTTTCGGGAACTTGTAGCGGGCGATATGGCCATCGCAAGCTGCGAGAAGTTCCTCGGTGGTGGCCGATGATCCAGATCTCAACTGCACGATGGCGACAACTTCGTTGCCCCAGCGTTCTGACGGGCGGCCCGTGACGATGACGTCGTAGACAGCTGGGTGGTGGGCGAGTGCGGCCTCAACTTCCTCAGCGAAAATCTTTTCGCCTCCAGAGTTGATGGTGACCGAATCTCGTCCGTGAAGTTCCAAGGTTCCGTCAGTGGTGATTCGGGCCCGATCTCCGGGAACCGAGTAGCGAATGCCATCGATGGTGGGAAACGTTCGTTCGGTCTTCTCTGCATCGCCGAGATAACCAAGTGGCACACGCCCGCATTGGGCTAACCAACCGAGATCTTCGTGTCCGGGTTCGAGACGACGGTCGAGATCGGCAGAGACGATCGCCATGCCGGTGCCTGGTTTGAACGTTCCGGTCGTGATCTCGGCACCGGCTCCCACAACTTGGCTGGCCTGCTGACCGGTTTCGGATGAGCCCAGCCCGTCCATGATCGCCATCGACGGAAGTCGTTCGAGGAGCGCAGTCTTCACTGGTGCGGTCAGCGCTGCTCCGCCGCTAATGAGCAACACGAGCGACGAGAGATCGTGAGTCGCATGATCAAGTTCATCGAGGATCGGTCGGCCAAACGCATCGCCGACGATCTGAGCGATGTTGACGTTCTCGCGTTCAATCGTGTCGCAGAAGTCGGCAGCATCGAATGTGGACGCGTTGTGCGGAAGGACAATTGTGTTGCCGTTCCCCAACGCATTCAGCGCCATCCAATGCGCAGCGCCGTGCATAAATGGTGCGGAAGGGAGCACCCGCATTCCGCCCTCGACGGCATTTTCGACGACTGCTTCAATCGATTCGTACTCAACTCCGGTCGAGATCTTTCGACCACCAAGCGCGGCCGGATAGATGTCGCCTTGTCGCCACAGAACGCCCTTGGGCATTCCTGTGGTTCCACCGGTGTAGAGGATGTAGAGGTCGTCAGGTGACGGGGTGTCGATCGGCGTCATGGGCGCCGATGCGAGGAAATCCTCATACCACTCAGCGCCATCGAGCAGGGGAGTTCCACTGTTGTCGTCAACTTGAAGAAGCAGTTGAAGGTCGGGAAGTTCCGCGCGGATTGCATCGAGGGTTGCTGCGAAGGCGGAATGGAAAATGACAACGCGAGCGTGAGAGTCATTGAAGAGATAGCGAAGTTCACCGGCGACGTAGCGATAGTTCACGTTGAATGGCGCAAGGCGAGCGGCGTAGGCCCCGACCATCCCTTCGATGTACTCGGGACAGTTGTGGAGGTACAGAGCGACGTGGTCCTGGCCGCTTTGCCAGTTCTGCAGTTGCGACCGATCAGTGTGGTGGCCAAACCCGCGATCCGAAAGAGCCGATGCCAGCCGATCGACGCGGGCCATGAAGCCGGCGTAGGTGAGGCGGTTCTCATCGTGAACGAGTGCTTCACGTGTCGGGACTGCGTGACTGACTGCTCTGATGACCTCAGCGAGGTTGAACTCCATGGTCAACTACGAGAACCAGATGCGCTGGTACTCGCGACTTTGGTGATGCAAGAGCAGGCCGAACAGCGCCAGCGGCATGATGAGTGACATCAAGAAACTCAATTCGAAGACGGAACCCACTCCGTTGTTGGCGATCGAGATGAGGAAGGGGATGAGCCCGATCGTCGCAATGGCAACGCCTAGCCAATAGCCCCAGCGCTTTTCGTTCGCGATTCCGAATCCGGCGCCGGCTTGTCCGATCACGAGGACCAATCCGATTGGGCTCATGATTCCACCAAGCAGCGCGGTGAACACTGCATTGATGTAAAGCAGGAACACGGCGATCTGAAGTGTTTGGGGCTGAGTCGGGTTTGTCCAACGTCGGGTCTCCATGGGGTGCGAGTCTGTCAGGAATGGAACCGGTTGCCGCATCAGCGAATCGAATTTCTCGAAGCGACCTTGTTGGAGTGACGTTGGCCGCCGGCTCAGGGAAGCGACTTGCTCCGCTTTCAGGGCTTCTGCCGAAGGCACTTTGCCCCGTGGGGAATCGGGCGCTCATCGACCTCGCTCTTGAACGACTCGAAGAAGTGACGTCAGAAATGGCGGTGAACGCACATCACTTTGCCGACGAGGTCCTCCGCCACATCAATCAGGGATGGGGTGACGCCGTCACTGTTTCGGTCGAGACAGGTGAAGCGTTGGGCACCGCTGGCGCGATTGCTCATCTGCGGCCATGGATTGATGGGCGTGGAACGGTGGTTGTAAACGCCGATAGTTGGTCGCCGACGTCGCTTGCTCCACTCGTCGACGGATGGGATGGACGCACGGTCCGAGTCATGGTGCATGGTGATGGTGGATTCGGCCCGCGTGCACACATCGTTGCCAGCACGCTGCCGTGGTCGGTGACGAAAGATCTCGCCGAGCAACCCACCGGTCTCTATGAAGTTGTCTGGCGCGAAACCTTTGCGCGTGGAGAACTCGAAGTCATCGCCCACAACGGAGCATTCATCGACTGTGGCACTCCGCTCGATTACCTCGAAGCGAATCTCGCCGCAGTGGCGCTCAACGGTTCATCGATTGTCGGGGCCGGCGCAGTTATCGCCGACGGGGTGGACATCAGCGGAAGCGTGATCGGTGCCGGTGCTCGCATTGACGCCGATGTCGTGAATTCTGTGGTGTGGCCGAATCAGTCGGTCGAGCCCGGTGAACGTCTGATCCGCTCAATCCGTGCTGGTACCTCGGTCACTGTTGGACCGTTGTGATTGGCGCGTAGCTGCCCGCATGCGGCATCGATGTCAGTGCCTCGATTTGCTCGAACAGTGACATTTGCTCCGAGATCAAGTAACTGATCCGCAAATTCCTTGACCTTCGCTGGCGACGAACCCGTCGTTGGCCAACCAGGTGTGTCGTTGAGGGGAATCAAATTCACATGGGCTCGCAAGCGACGAGTCGCAGCTGCGAGTTCGCGTGCATCGCTTGGTCGATCGTTGACGTCGGCGATCATTGCCCATTCAAACGACAGTCGGCGGTTCTT
>WLOT01000017.1 GCA_009699125.1 Actinomycetota bacterium | reverse complement strand
TTCATCCAGACGCCGTGCGTGCCGACGTTTTGGCCAGTGACCATGGTGGCGCGCGAAGGCATACACACAACGTTCTGCGGCTGGGCACGGTCATAGGAAATGCCGTTGGCCGCGAATGAATCGATGTTCGGAGTGCGGGCAACGTTTCCACCGTTGGCACCGATTGCGTCGTAACGCATTTGGTCGGTGGTGATGAAGAGAATTTTGCGACCCATCAGCGTTCATCCTCGGTGTGATCGTTGAGCATGCGAGCGAGGTTTCCGATGCCTTCGGAAATGACGCCATCGAGCACGAACGCCATTGGGTCAGGTGAGATTTCAGTGGAGTACATCAGGAGGCAACCCGGTTCGCCGTCCTCGATGACATCCATCGTGCCGAGGTGGTACTTCACCGGAAGCGGGCCGGTGATGCGGTACTGGAAACGGCGCATACGGTGATCGAGCGTGACGATTTCTTCGAACACAGGTAGGCCAGCGGCAAGGGTGAGCGTGCGGATGTTGTCTTCAACCGTGACGGCAGTGACACCAGGGAACCACTGCACGATGCGAGTCGGGTCGCCTATGACCTTCCAGACATCGTCGGCGCTTCGTTGGACTCGTGCATGTGATCTGATGGTGGCCATCGAAACTCCGGGGCAGGAAAGTGTTCAGACTACCGTCAATTAAAGTGACAATTCATGTCTTGGTCTGACCGTCTTCGAGCAGAGACTCGCTCCATTGCAACGACGGTGATCAACGCTGCGTGGGAGCGAATTCGCCTTGCTGGTGCGATCAATGCCGAGCATCCCTTGGCCCGGCGTTACGGATCGATGGGGCGCGGCAGCTACGTCGCGTTCCCGCAGGGCGATTGCTACAACGCCCATGCCATCCATCTCGGCGAGGATTGCTTCATCGGCGCTGGCACGACCCTCGCGGTGGGCATGCCTACCGAGACCTATCCATCTGATTCGCCGCCGGTGATCGAGATCGGTGATCGAACAACGGTGGGCAAGGACTGCTGGTTTGTCGCTCGTCATTCCATCGTGCTCGAAGCCGACGTCACGATTGCGCCCAACGTGTACTTCACCGACCACAACCACACCTACGCCGACCCGTGGCTTCCGGTGGGCAAGCAGGTGTTGCAAGGATTTTCCGTGCGCGTTGGTTCAGGTACTTGGATCGGCACGAATGTTGTTGTGCTGCCGGGCGCAAACATCGGCCGTAACTGCGCGATTGCTGCGGGTGCCGTTGTGCGAGGCGACATCCCCGATCACAGCGTTGTGGTCGGCGTGCCTGGTCGCGTGGTTCGTCGTTGGATCGACGGCGAAGGTTGGGTTCCGCCGCTTACGAATGAAGTTGTTGTTGTCGAAGGTTGGCCCGTGGGAGTTCGACCAACCGACGAGTAACTCAGCGCATGCGGCCGGTTTTTGCCTTCGGCTTGAATGCGCCAGCGAGTTCTTCTTTGGTGAACACATCGCCAACCGAAAGGCCAACGGCGAATCGGTAGAGCGCAGTGCGGTAAATCGCACCCAGTGCGGACATAAGGCAACCGATCACAACAATCCAGAGCAGCAACAACGGGATGCCGACAACAGGAACGGCGAAGCTGAGTGCGCCGAACACGATGATGCCGGGAAGCATGAGCAGGAAGCCAATAAGGCCAATGCCTGCTTGAGCGAACAAGTTCTCGCCCCAAGTGGTCTTCAAGAGCGAGGCCGATTTCTTGATTGCAGCGATTGGGCCGATGCCTTCAACGACGATGATCGGAAGAACGAGCCAAGTGATGACGTTCCAAGCGGCGCCGATGAATCCAGCGGCGATGTCGCCGACAAATCCCGCCTTGTCGCGAACGGCCTGAAGCACGACGCCAACAGTTGAGTTGATGGCGGACCAACCGACGATTGATGGCGTGCGACTGGTGGCTTTTGAGAACGCTTGACCCATCGTGAAGCTGCCGCCGTCGAGTCGTTCATTGGCTGCGGCGATGAGAGTGGCAGCAAACACTTGACTCACAAGGCCGATGATGAACAATCCGACGATGCCAATCGCCCATGACGCTGGAGTGAGAGAAAAATCGTCTTGGCCGGGGGCAGGATTGGCAATGAAATCAGCGGTGAGCAGTACGCCGCCGCCAACAGCAACCGCGATCACGCCGCAAGTAAGAGCAGAGACTGCAGGAATAGCAGCGAGTTTCTTTTCGCTCTTCAGGACACCGAAACTTGCGCCAGCGAGCGCCTTGCTATTTGCGAATTTCCCCATGGGCAGATCTTAGGGGAGGCGGGTACTCAGGGCTCGATGAGTGGGTCGATATCGACGATTTCGCCGTGGGCACCATCGGGGAGCAAGAGGGCGGCGGTTGCTGAGCAGAGTGCGTCGAGTTTGTCGGCCGTTGCTGCGTAGACCTCGAGTCCTTCTCCAACCGGATCGGCGATGTCGTCGGCAGAAATGCCAGGAGGACGGCCCTTCGGCCGCTGCGCAGCCACAGTTGCGCACCATTCGCGAACCGATTGTCCGGGCTTGCGTGGACCAACTTTGTTGCCGAGACGAACGATTTCGCCCATAACAAAGGTTCGCTCGATCGCGGCGCGGTCGTGGATGACGATGCCATGGACGTGATCGCGAGTCACGCCGATGATGAGGTCAGCGTCGGCAACGTCTACGCCCGTGATGCGCCGACTTTCGTGGGCGGAAAGGTCGAGGCCACGAGCAGCAAGAGTTTCCACTGCGTGATTTGTTGCGGGTCCGCCCCAACCAAGGGTTCCGGCGGAATGCACGCGAGCTTCCATACCTCGGAGTGCGAGGTGATGCGCGAGAAGGCCCATCGCCATTGGCGAGCGACAGGTGTTACCGGAACAGATGATCAAGATTTCGATGGGAGGATCCTAGGAGGCAGACGCACTAGGCCTGAACAGAAGGGTCGGAGAGTTCATCGAATGCGCAGCGCCACGAAGAGCGCAGCGATCCACTCGCCGCCGTGATGGTGTCGATCATCCCTGTGGCGGCATCGCCATGGTCAAGCAAGACGAGTGGTTCATTGTCATCGCTATCGATTATTCGAAGGGTGAAGTCGGAGATCGATCCCACGGGTGTCGATGCGAGTTTTGAAATGTGCTCCTGAAGGCCGACTGCCAGCTGGTCGTCGTTGAGTTGGAAAAGATTGAGAAGTGGCGTGCTCTCTGGCGGCCACCATGCAGAAGGAAGAGCTGCGAGTACTCCGCAGTTGCGGCGCTCGACGCGGATATTCCCTCGAAGAAAATCGGGGAGTCCGCCCGAAGATTTTGTGTGCTCGACATACGCGTCGCTGTGAAGCGCGTCAAGTGAGTCGAGGTCGTACATCGTGAGGTATTGCGGGGGGTCGTCCTCACGACCACCGCTGACCCATTCGAACCGTCGAGCGCGCATGAAACCGGGAAGAGCAAGTTGTTCCCGATGGTGCTCGTCGCACCATGTCGAGAACTGCACGTGCAACTCAGAAGGAAGCCAGGTTGCGAGATACAGAACGGCGTTTGGTGCGGTCATGGATTCGGTCATCGTCAGCCTTCAAAAGCAGGCAAGGCAGTGAGGCCGGCCTCGGTTTCCATTTCTTCAATGAGTGCACGCTCTTGCGCTTTTCGTTCTTCGGGAGTGCCAGTGAGCCGTTTGTGCGAGACGACACGAGTCATCGTGGCCGTTGCGACGAGAGCAAGACACAGCGTGGTGATGTAAATCGCACGGAAGCCACCAATCACAGATGCAGCAAGGGCGATGCTGATTCCCATTGTTGAACCGAGCAACGCGATCATGCGAAGTGTCGCCATACCGACGCCAAAATACTCGGGGCTGAGTGCAGCGCCGCCGGCAGAAGCGACTGCGGGTCGGACGAATCCGTTGGCGATGCCCTGAACAATGAGTGCGACGGTAATGAGCCCAAGCGATTTGGTGTTGTACCCGACAAGGAACAGCACCATCGATAGTGCCATTGATGTTGTGCCGATGAGTCCACCGCGGCGCTCTCCAAATTTCGCAGCGACACGCCCGCCGATAATTGCTCCGAAGCACATTCCGAGTGGCAGAGGCAGCATGAGGAACGCAGTTTCAGCAACAGACTTATCGAACCGCTGTTGAAGCAACAGGGGAGCGCTGAAGAAGACAGCGTTACTTGATGCTTGCGAAAAGAATTCGGAGATTGCCGGCATTGAATAGGCGGGATTGGCGAGGAGTCCTGTAGGGAGGAGAGGAAACTTCGCGCGCTTCTCGATGCGCACAAAGAGGTAGATGAGTACGGGCGCGGCAACGAGTAACGCCAGTTCAATTGGTTGGGTCCAACCCCAAGATCCGCCGCGATCGAGGTACAGGAGTATCGATCCGGTGCCGAGCATCAGGGTGATGCCGCCGGCGATATCGAATCCGATATTTGAACGACGTTGCGTTTCGCTCAGCCAGCGCAAGCACAGCGGAAGGAATGCAAGAGCAAGAACACCCTGGGCAAAGAAAACACCGCGCCAACTGAGGGCTTCGACCATTGGGCCGCCAAACGCCAAACCAAGTGCCGGCGCGGCTGCGGAAACGAATGCCCACATGCCGAGAGCCTTCGGTCGCGCATCGAGCGGAAAGGTTTCCATGATGAGCGCGACTGCAGTCGGCGCAGTGGCAAAGCCAGCGGTCTGACTGACTGTTCGGAAAATAATGAGTGACGCTGCATTCCACGAGAGGGCGGTGAGAATCGCAGCTGCACCGCACACCGTGAGTCCGATGAGGAAGACGCGGCGTTGACCTTTGAGATCGCCGAGTCGACCGAAGGTCGGAAGCATGACTGCACCGACGAGCATTGGGAGTGAAAGAACCCAAGAAAGCGTCGAGCGTGATGCGTGGAGGTTGTCGCCAATTTCCGGAAGTGCAGCAACGAGAATGACCGCGGGCCAGCCCGAGACGAAAACGCCGAGCATCGTTGCGACGAGTACCCGCCGCTGCTTCCCCCTGTCCACCGGTCGAGACTACCGGTGCGAGCGGATTCAACGGGGAAGTAGCGTTTCCCTCTCAGGAGGATCGTTATGGCGACACCATCACGCACACTTGTCATCTCAACAGGATCGGGAATCGGAGCTTCGGTTGCTGCTCGACTTCATGCTCGAGGCGATGCAGTGATCGAAACTGATTCGGCTCTTGACCTTTCCGACGCAGGGGCTGTCGCAGATTCACTCCGCTCGCTTGTCGGTTCAGGAACTGTTGATCGCGTTGTGCTCGCCGCAATTGATCCGTCAGCTTTTCGCGCCGCTCCGATCACTTTGCTGACAGAAGATCAATGGGATCAAGCGGCGGAGTATTCGATGCGCGCTGCATTCATCGTGTTACAACAAGTACATGCCGTCATCGCCGATGGCGGCCGTGTTGTCCTGATCCTTCCGACTGTCGCTGCCACGGGCGTTGCTGACCTTGTGCCACTTTGTACGGCCGTCGAAGCAATTCGAGTGATGGCAAAAGCTGTTGCTCGTCGTTGGGGTTCGCGTTCGATCACCGTGAACACAATCGAAGTCGAACTCGCTGCGTTCATGCTTGGCGACAACGACTCGACTGATGCCGTGATGCCCGTTGTTCCGGTGTTGGGCCAACCGGCGTTGCCGTCAGGTTCGGCTGTTGACGATGTGCTTGGTCTTGTTGACATGTTGGCAACACCAGCGGCCGGCGCCATTACGGGTGCGTTGTTGGTCGCTGATCGCGGAACGGTGATGCAGCCATGAGCGGACTTCAAGGTTTGATGGAGGGCCGCGTAGTGCTCGTAACCGGCGCTGGGGCCGGCGTTGGGCGCGGCGTTGCTGCAGCGTTCGCATCAGCGGGAGCGATTGTTGGTATTGGTGTGCGCCGCCCCGAAGCTGCGGAAGAAACTGCCGCTGCAGTTGCCGCCACAGGTGGAACACCAGTGATCTTGCGATGTGATGTCACCGATGCTGAACAGAGCGCAGCATCGATCCAGCAGTTGGTAGCCGATTACGGCCGTCTCGACGCGGTGGTTCATAACGCCGTGAGTGGTCGATCAAGCGAAGCAACAGATTTCGAGAACACCACGCTTGAAGAATGGGAAGACCATTCATCAGTCACAGTTCGAGCGACCTGGCGCCTTGCGGTGCAGGCGTATCCACATCTTCAAAAGACTCAGGGTGCGTACTTGCTCATGAGTTCACCGGCAGGGATCGAAGGATCTGAAAGAGCGCCGTTTTACAGCGCCGTGAAAGCTGCACAACGTGGCTTTGTGCGCGCCCTTGCTCGTGAATGGGGGCCCGATCACATTCGTGTGAACAGTGTTGCGCCTCTGGCCATTTCACCGGCGCTCGAAAACATGAAGATTCTCGAACCCGAGCGCGTCAAGCGCATTGAAGGGCTCGTTCCTCTGGGTCGGCTGGGTGACCCAGAATCCGATATCGGGCCTCCGTCGGTATTTTTGTGCAGTGACGAAGCGCGGTATGTGACCGGTCAGACGCTCGTTGTGAGCGGTGGCCGATTTACCAGTCTCTAAGACGGGCGCGAAGTTCCTCGTTGTGAACAAACACCGGGAGTTCTTCGCTGTCGTTGTAGGTGGGACGCACTGACGTTCCGCCATCGACACACAACACTTGGCCGGTCACGTACGCCGACATATCGGACATCATGAACAACACGCCCTTCGCGATGTCGTCGCTTGTGCCACGACGACGCATGGGGATGACGTCAGTGTCATTGCCGTCGGTATCACCGGGCTTGCGTGTCGACGCGCTCTTTGGCGTCGCGATCGAACCTGGTGCAACGGCGTTTACGCGGATGTTGCGGCTTCCCCATTCGATGGAAAGTGAACGAGTGAGCGACAGCACTGCGGCCTTTGCCGCAGCGTAGGCCGAGCCGTAAGGCATGCCGTTGAGCGCAGATGTCGTCGCGATGTTGCACAGCGTTCCGCCATTGCCTTGTTCGACAAGGCGTCGACCAACGGCGCGAACGGTGTTGACCGTTGATCCGAAGTTCAGGGCCATGACATCGTCGAACGCG
Organism: Actinomycetota bacterium; assembly: GCA_009699125.1. Lineage (GTDB taxonomy): Bacteria > Actinomycetota > Acidimicrobiia > Acidimicrobiales > Acidimicrobilacustridaceae > Acidimicrobilacustris. The sequence continues at coordinate 12,369 of WLOT01000017.1, read as the reverse complement.
GGATCATCACTTGCGAACGGCGCCCACTGCGGTGGCCACATGCCGCCCGCGACCTGGACCGAACCGCGCAACGGCGCGAGTTCGCATGCCTTGTCGACGACGTCGGCAATAGCGGCTTTCTCGCGACCATCGGCGATGAGCCCGATGTGCTTTGTTCCGTCGGCTTCAAGCGCGTCGGTGCAGACCTTCAACTTTTCGGCGTCGATGTCGACGGCAACGACTGACGCACCGGCATGACCGAGAAAGCGACTAATCGATGTGCCGATGCCGCCACCGCCCGCGCCCATGACGACAACAGAAAGGCCCTCGAGGCCCCAAGGGTTTGAAAGTTCAGACATCTTCACTGCTCCAGTGGCTTGGACGGGTCGAGTCGGGACGGTGCCAGCCGCCGCCGGCCCAGGTGCCGCCATCGACATGGATGGAAGATCCGGTAATGAATCGAGACAGGTCGGACGCCAAGAACAGCGCAGCAGCTGCAGTGTCCTCGGTGGTTCCGAGATAGCCGAGGGGCGGAAGGAATGCCGGAAGGAATTCGGGGTCGCTTTCCACGAGCGTTTCTTGCAGGCCCTTGTCGCCTTCGGACGGCTGTGCGTCGGGCGAGATTGAGTTCACTCGAATACGGCGAGTGCCGAATTCAAGGGCGAGTGATTTTGAAAGACTTTCGAGAGCGGTCTTCATCGCTGCATAAATGCCGAAGCCGGGGCCGGCCTGATGTGCCTCAATCGAGGTGATGTTGATGATTGATCCGCCGTTGGTCATGAGCGGAGCAACGCGACGGATGAAGTGAGTGACCTGCGTGAAGTTCTCGGCGATGAGCGATGCTTCGCCTTTGGGGCTTACGTCGAGGAACGGCGATACGAATGTGCCACCGGCGTTGTTGACGAGGACGTCAACATGCCCGTGAGTTGCGGTGATGTTCTCGACGAATGCGTCGACTGCAACTGCGTCGCGAACATCGAGCACTGCAGAGATCACAGGGCGGCCGAGGGCCTCGATTTGTGCAGCGACGTCGGCAAGAAGTTCTTCCTGTCGATCGCAGATCGCCAAGGTTGCGCCACACCGGGCATAGAGCAGGGCGGTATCGCGTCCGATGCCCTCGGCTGCTCCGGTCACGATGGCGACGCGGTCGGTGAGGAGGATGGAACGTTCGTCGAAGAGATGAGCCATGTGCTCACTCTCGCACATCCGGTTGCACGAGACTGTTGGTATGGACCTGACGTTGTGGCCGCTTGTGAGCCAACCGTGGACTGATCTTTGTGCGGCGGTTGAACTGGTCGAACGCCTTGGTTGGCACGGGGTCATGGTCGAAGACCACTTCATGGCCGATGGTGGCGGTTTCGGAGCAGTCAGCGACCCGCGGTTCGAGGTGACGTCGGTGCTTTCGGCCCTTGCGGTCGCCACATCCACGCTTCGACTGGCCCCCCTCGTGATGTCGGCCACGTACCGGCACCCAGCGGTGGTGGCGAACTGGGCAGCCACGGTCGATCACATCTCGGGTGGCAGGTTGACGCTGGGGCTGGGTGCCGGTTGGCAGGTCAACGAACACGAGCAGTACGGCATCGGCTTGGGAACGCCAGGTGAGCGGATCGAACGGCTCGACGAGTACTGCACCGTGGTGCGATCACTGCTCGAACAAGTGTCAACCGATTTCACCGGGCGCTTCTTCGAGTTGTCGAATGCACGTTGCGAGCCCAAACCGGTCCAGCCGCATTTGCCGCTCCTCATCGGCGGCAAGGGCGATCGGATGATGCGGCTTGTCGCACGACAGGCCGACATGTGGAACATGTGGTCGATGCCGGCAGCGTTCTCCGAACGATCTGTCGTCCTCAATCACGCGTGCGAGCAGATCAGACGCGATCCCGCAACGATTCGTCGATCGACGCAGGCGTTGGTGATGGTTACCGATTCTGAATCGAAAGCAAAGAGGTTCATCGACGCGGCCGGTGGTCGCGCAGCATTCGCGGGTACCGCCGAACAATTTGCAGAGCTTGCCGAGCAATGGCAGATAGCAGGGGTCGACGAACTTGTCGTTCCCGATTGGCATCTTGGTACTGGAGCGCGCCGGGCAGAATCGCTCGAGGCGATTACGGCCGCACTGCGGGCGTGACCGAACCGACGGGGCGGCGCCACCGGCTCATTGACGCCCATACAACCCACGCGAGTGCTCCGACGGGTATCTCAAGGAGATAGACAAAGCCGCGGAAGAGAAACACGGCGGCGGTTGAAGCGTTCTCGGGACCGCCGAAACTAATGAGAGCGGACGCGGCGCCGACTTCAACGAATCCGACGCCACTCGGCGTGATGGGAATGGTTTCGAGGAGTCGGGCAAATGCGAATGCTGCGAATGCTTCGGTGAGCGTGATGCCATCGATTCCGATTGCGCGGATGCATGCAAAGAGAAGCAGAAACTGAATGAGGTTGAAAAGAAAGATCCAAAGTGTGATGAAGGCCCAACGTTCGCGAACGAGACCGATGCTTTGGTGACGGAAATCAAGGACGCCGTTGACGACATCTGGGGTGCGATGACGGCGAGTGACCGTGCAGAACCAGTGGACGATTGACTGCCCTAACTGACCAATTCGTTGGGCCAGTCGCTCACTGCGCATGATGAGGCCGAGAACGACTGCGGCAACGACAAGTGCGACAAGCCCAAGAATCGTTGGAAGAAGGAGTTTTCCGGTTGCATTGCCAGAGAGAATCAGCAGAGTGAGCGCTAGTACGGGCATAGCTAATTTGGCGAAGACGTTCCAAATTCCCGATACGAGGATCGAAAGCGTGACTGCCGGCGGTGTGAAACCCCACGACATGTCAATCGCGTAGGTAGCCCCAACGCCAACGGCGCCGCCGAAGGGGAGCGAGTTCGAAACTGCGCTTCCGGCAAAGTTCACGCACAGTGCCTGCATGTGTTTCAAGCCAGGAAGCGTGTTTGTGAGAACGCCGGTGTAGGCGAGCATCCCGACAAACCACAGGGCAATAAGCGCAGTGATTTCGACGGGCGACAACTTGCCCATTTCGGTCCAGACATCGGCGTAGTCCGAGCCTGTGATTTTTGGAATGACGAACGCGAAGATGAGAACGACGACCGCGAGAGAGATGCCAACTTCAGCGATTCGACGAGTGCGCGATTTCTTGTGCAGTTCATGGCTTACAACAGCGAACGCGTCAGTTGCCTCGTCCGCGCTGAGACCTTGGAGGACCTCAGGGAGTTCTTCGTCAGGCGAGTCGGTCATTGACCGACGGTTGTGAAGAGGTCGGTGAACGCATCGGGGAGGGAAGAGCCGGTAATTACGTACCACTCGGTACTGAAAGCGATTGCGAAGATTTCATCGGGCAGCCCAAGGAAGATCGACAATGTGCGTACGGTGTCGGGGGCGCCGGTTGCTTGAGTGGCGTGCGCGTTCATTGAAGCTTTGCGTGTGTCGAGCACAGAACTGACATCAACGGTGTGCGTGATTTCTGCATTTGGTGTGTACCAAGTCGAGAGATCGGCAGGAACGAAGCCCTCGGGGACTTCGAAGCCCATACCCTTTGCGAGTTCGATTCCGCCTGAAAGGAATTCGCGATCGATTGTGGCTTGCAGTAGTGGAACGTGAGCGAGTTGTGCGGCAGCCCAAGCAACGCGATGAACATGCTGGTGATCGGGGTGGCCATATCCGCCGTTGCGGTCATCGGCGATGAGAAGCGAAGCGTTTTCTTCGGCGAGGAGCGCCGCAAGTGTGGCTGCGGCTTCGTTGACCGGAGCGGCGCAGAAGGTGCCTGCGGGCCATGTTCCGTCGGAAGCCGGGGAGTGGCCTGAGTCGAGATAGTCGAGAAAGACGACCCGCGAGATCCCGATTGCCGCCGCCGACGCTTCGGCTTCGGCCGATCGGCGCTGGGCGAGACCTTCGTCAGCGGCCAAGACGCCATCGCCAACGTCTCCGGCATCGCCACGAGTGGCAAGAACCAAGACAACTCGGTGGCCAGCCTGAGCGGCCCGAGCGAGCGTTCCCGCATCGAGAAGGGCCTCATCGTCGGGATGGGCATGAAAAGCGATCAGCGTCCCGTTTGGCATCTCTGCATTCTTACAGGGCAACGGTGAGAACTACCGTGACGTCTAGTGACTCACACCGATGAGACCCCACGCTCCGACTCTGGACGCCTGAAGATCGCCCTGATCTCCGATTGCTATGTTCCGCGTCTCGGGGGCATCGAAATGCAGGTCCATGATCTGGCCCGGCATTTGCAGCGGGCCGGGCATGAGGTTGTCGTCGTCACGACGACTGGTGGTCCCGATGTGGTCGACGGCGTCCGCGTCCATCGTATTGACGTTCCGTTGCTGCCCTTCGATATTCCGTTCACGCGTCGGGCCTTCCGAAGCGTTGCTGATGCGTTGGTTGCCGAACGGGTTGATGTCGCACATTTTCATGGCGGCGTTGTGAGTCCACTTGCCTATAAGGGAGCGCGAGATGCGCAACGCGCAGGTATTCCCGTCGTTGTCACCTTGCATTGCATCTGGAGTTACGCCACTCCGTTCTTCTGGGCCGTCAACAAGTTGACGAAGTGGGGACGGTGGCCTGTGGTGCTGTCCGCCGTCAGCGAGGTTGCCGTCGCGCCTGTCCGGCGTATTGCCGCCGACGGCGCAACAGTTGTTGTGCTTCCAAATGGCATCGAGAACGACACCTGGACAATTGCACCAGCCGAACGTGATCCATCGTTGGTGACGTTGGTGTCGGTGATGCGCTTAGCGCCGCGCAAGCGTCCGATGCATTTGCTGCGAATGATCAAGGACGTGCGTGATCGCACGCCTCGCTCGATCGATGTTCGTCTGATTGTTATCGGTGATGGTCCTGAGTTGGGACAGATGGAGAAATACGTTCGAGAGAACGGATTGACAAACACTGTGTCGTTGGTTGGACGCCGAACTCGCGAAGAAATTCGCGAGATGTATTCGCGTGCTGATGTGTTTGTCGCCCCAGCGAACCTGGAATCATTCGGTATCGCTGCACTCGAAGCTCGTTGCGCTGGTTTACCGGTCGTGGCCAAAGCGCAGACCGGTATTCGTGAATTCGTAACTCACGAAAGAGAGGGCCTACTTGCAGCGAATGACGCCGAAATGGCCCGTGAACTCACCCGTATCGTGAATGACCGAGCATTGCGTGAACGGATTGCTCTACATAACCGCACGACGCCCTCGCCAGTGGATTGGGCCGATGTTGTCGAGCGCAATGTCGAGGCGTACCGACTCGCGATCAGTTTGCAGTCGTAATCGGCGTTCCGCGTCCGGCTCGCGTAAACGCTCGAGCAACGAAATAGGCGAACGTGAAAAGTGCGAATCCGGCGACCGCGTCGAGTACGTAATGGTTGGCCGTGATCACGACAACGTAGACGGTGACGATCGGATACAGGATGACGAGCGTCTTTGACCACCACGACTTCATTCGTGGGCGCAGCGCAATGAGTCCCCAAAATGCCCATCCACAGTGAAGCGAAGGCATAGCTGCGAACTGATTTGAAATGGTTTTCATCGCTTCGTCGTTGAACGACCAGAAGGTTGGGTACTTCACGAGCGTGTCAACAAATCCAAACCAATGACCGGCGTTCGCCCCATGGAGAAGAAGCGTGTCGTCGAGAAGGCGAGGCGGCATGAGTGGAAAGAGCGCGAAACCAATGAGTCCGCAGAGTGTTCCGATCATCAGGGTGTTTCGGAACAGCGGGTAGTCATCGGGGAACTTCGAATACAGAAATGCCAATGTGAATAACGTCGCGGCGATGTAGACCGATCCGTAGAAGTAGTTAGCGAACACGATGAGGGGCGTGAAGTCGAGCGCGAAATTTTGCATCGCTTGCTCGTGCCAAATCCCGAGGTTTCGCTGCCAATCGATGATGAGGAGTGCGTTCGAATACGCCTTATCGGGCTTTCCTGCCGAGAGATTGCGAACTGTTTCGTAGATAACGTCAACGACGGCGACAATCAGGATTTCTCGCCACCAATAGATTTTCTTGCCGTCAGAGAGAGTGCGTCCCGCGAAGAACCTGCGTCGAGACGCACGTTTTTTACTTTCGACGAGGTCAACGTTGGTGTCGTTCATGCCGCAACCAATCGTTGCACCGACCCACCCGCAGTGATGATGTAGAGCTCGCCTTGATTGTCCTCAGCAAAGGCAACGATTGAATTCGTGCCGAGTTGCGGGCCGATCGCTTTGTCGTCGAGGACGACGCCCTTGCGTTGAAGAAGTCCTTTGACTGCGCCCGTGCAGAAGTCGCCGTAGATGTAGGTGCCCTGCAGCTCGGTAACCGAACCGCGATAGACGAACCCACCGATCAGGGGACAGTTGGCACCCTGATTCGGTGCGACGTACATCGGGGTCACGACTGAGGACGGGGCCTTGTCGGCGGAAGGGCCGGTTTCCTTTCCATCTTGAGAGGGCCAACCCAAGTTGGCGCCACTCCCGGCCCCTTTGGAAACGGGGAGGTAGTCAATTTCGCCAAATTGAACTCGGCCAGCATCGGCGACCCACATATTGCCGTTGGCTCGGTCGAAACTGAACCGCAGCGGATTCTGTGCTCCCAATGTCCAGATTTGCGGGGCGCCACCGCCAGCAGCGAAGGGGTTGCCGGGTGGGATGGCATAGGGGTCGGTCATGGTTGCGCCTGCCGGATCAATGCGCAGAATTTTTCCGAGTAACGACTCGGGGTTCTGTGCCGTCTTTTCGGTGGCGCCATTTGGGGAGTCGCCGACACCTATATAAAGGAACCCATCGCGACCGAGTGTGAGTTGACCCGAGTAGTTGGTCGATCCTTCGTGAGCGATTGTGATCAGGGTGCGCTTTGATGCCGGGTCAATAACGGGCGCCGGAATGACTGGAAGCGTTGTCGAAGAAGAGGTCGTCGATGGAGCGACTGTGGTTGACGTTGGTGGTGCACCTGGGACGGTGGACTCAGGGGTTGTTGGGGCTGCTGGTGCGGGAACGGTGACCGGGGGAGGAGCGGGGTCGGTGACGTTCCACGAGGCGACAACGAGTTCACCTTTCCGATTCACATAACTAAGAAAGAGCGTGCGGGCGTCGGTAGAAAAGGCGATGCCGAGAAGTCCGCGCTCACCTTCAGTTGACACCTCGCTTGAAATATTGATCACGGAACCCGGATAAGTCTTGAACCCGTTGCGTTGGGTCTGGCCGAGTTCAAGATTCCAGGCTGTTTGAATTTCAATTGCGCTGACTGCGCCAGATCGTTGTGTGACCCAAAGTTGATTGCGCATTGGGCGAGACACGATGTTGGTTGCGTTGCTGAATCCGCCAGCAACTTCGGCGGTGCGCATTGTCTTTGTTATCGACGTGGGGCCAGTGCCGGTGTCGACTGCAGTGGTGGGTGTCGTTGACGCGGTGGGGTCGCCTGACGATGATTTTTCTGGTGCGCTACAGGCAACAAGCGTGATGCCAACGACTACGGCGAGGACGCCCGCAACGGCTCGGAACGCGAGTCCGGGGTTCGAGCGGCGGGTGTCGTCGTGGTGGGCCATGGCGCAATGAGGCTACCGATGTTTTTGTTGAGGTTGCGGCCAGGCCAGCGCATGAACGTCACCTCGTTGACGTTTGCCGTTCACCTTGGGGGCGATTGATTCACGAGGAGTTGGCACGGGGTTTGTTGTTCTTTGGGCCCGGGTCACGTTCACTAACGGCATCTGCGGAAGTCACCCGTCTCAGGGCTGATTCCCATACCCGTCACCGGAGTTGATGAACGTCGTGCCCGGCACAGTTTTAGAGGACCTACCGGTCGCCGAAGACCCTCCCGCACCTCGGGAGCGGACTCGACGAATCATCACTGAAGTCCCGAGTCGTGCGGACCGTCGGTTCAACCAGATCACGATGGGTGCCGGCATTTCTGTGCTGGCCTTGCTCACGCTCGTTGGCCTGTTCCTCATGATCCAGAGCAGCGATGCGCTGGGTGAAACCGGAATCTGGACGTTCCTGACCCGTACCGAGTGGCGCACCGACGTCACCCCCGCCCGAATAGGCGTGCTTGGTCTACTTGCGGGAACGGTATTGGTTGCAGTCGTGGCCGTCGCCATCGCTGTTCCACTCAGTGTTTTCAGTGCACTTGCGATCACGGAGTACTCGACCGCCAAGCGACGCAAGTGGTTGGTCGGTGTTGTTGATCTTTTGGCCGCAGTTCCAAGTCTCCTCTTCGGTCTTTGGGGCTTCCTGTTTCTCTCCGACAAGATCGTTCCGATCTCGCTATGGCTTTCCCAAAACTTCGGTTGGATTCCGCTTTTCAAAACCTCTGAAGACGCGAGTCTCACGGGTTCAATCTTCATTGCCGGCATTGTCGTCGCGCTGATGGTTCTTCCGATCATCACCTCTGTGGTTCGCGAAGTGTTCTCTCAGACCCCACCAGGTGAGAAGGAAGCTGCGCTGGCGCTAGGCGGAACCCGATGGGGAATGATCAAGACCGTCGTGCTGCCGTTTGGCAAAGGCGGAATTGTCGGTGGGTCGATGCTCGGTCTGGGACGCGCGCTCGGCGAGACAATTGCTGTCGCATTGTTGCTTCCTCAGGTTCCGCAGAAGATCAGCGAAAGCATTCACATTCTGCAAAACGGTGGCGCGACCGTTTCGGGCTTCATCGCGAATCGAGCCGGATCTGACTCGTTTACAACCTCCGGTCTGCTTGCTGCTGGTCTCGTTCTCTTCGTCATCACTCTCGGAACCAACATGATCGCTTCGGTCGTGGTCTCGAATAGTCGATCCGGAGCAGGGGTCGAGATATGACAACGATCGTCGAACCCACAGCAAAACCCGGAACGACGACTGCAAAGCCTCCTCGTAAGCGGAAGCGCACCGCTCGTCGGCCCCGTGAATTCACGACCTTCGACGTGTGGGTGCTTGTCGGGTCAATCGTCAGCGCTGCATGTCTCAACTGGCTGATCTTCTATCGGTTGACTGCGGGGGCGAGCGCGTTTGGATTCTTCCTTGGTTCGTATCTCACGTTCCTTGTAATCTTCGCCGCGGTAACGACTGATCGAGTTGGCCGCCTCGTTGCTGCCGACCGCGTGATGACAGTCGTCGTTGTTTCAGCAGCGACAGTGGTGTTCATCCCATTGGTGCTGCTTATCGGCTACATCCTCGTTGAAGGCTTGAAAGCACTGCGGCCAGGGTTCTTCTTCAACGATCAACAAGGTGTCACCCCTGTGATGCCGGCCACCTCAGGAGGTGGCTTTCACGCGATTATCGGAACAATCGAGCAGGTCGGACTCGCGTTGTTGTGGTCGCTACCGCTGGCACTTGCGGCAGCGGTTTTCCTTAATGAGAGCCGAAGTAAATGGCGCCGACCGGTTCGCATCTTTGTTGATGCGATGAGTGGCCTTCCTTCGATCGTTGCCGGTCTGTTCATCTTCGCAACTCTGATTCTTCCGTTCGCAAAGTCGGGCAATCCGCTCTTTGGCTACAACGGATTCATGGCGAGCCTTGCGTTGGCAATCACGATGCTTCCGACGATCACCCGAACAGTCGAAGTCGTGTTGCGCCTCGTGCCCGATGGTCTGCGTGAGGCGAGCCTTGCACTCGGTGCCTCTCGCGCTCGAACGGTGTGGTCGGTCGTCTTCCCGACATCACGCACTGGCATGACGACTGCCGTGGTACTCGGTATCGCTCGCGCGGTTGGCGAAACAGCTCCGCTGCTGTTCACCTCTTTCGGCTACGACCTTATGAACAGCAATCCCTTTGCTGGTTCGCAAGAGAGCTTGCCGTTGTTCGTCTATCGAAATATTCGCAAGCCAGACATTTCCGCAATTCAACGTGGCTTTGCCGGCGCACTCGTTCTGATGCTCATCGTGCTCGGGTTGTTTGCAATCGCGCGGTTCATCGGACGAGACCGCTCGAAGCGCAAGGCCCGATCAATCAAGCCAAAGACTCAAACAGTTAAAGGTGCAGCCCAATGACCGATGTCGAAATTGACGCCGAGATTGATCTCGAGGAAAACCTGACAGAGCAGGACCAGGAAGAGGCCGAAAAGGTTTTCGCGAAGAAGGTCGAGATCATTGGTGGACCGCCTGCTGGTCCAGCGACGCTCGAGGCGAAAGACGCGTGCGCGTGGTTTGGCGATCGACTCGTGCTTGAGGGCGTCGATCTTGTGATGCCAAAGGGACAGGTGACTGCCCTCATCGGTCCGTCGGGCTGCGGAAAGTCGACATTCCTTCGCCTACTGAATCGCATGCATGAACTCATCCCCGGCGCTGCGCTTGATGGCGAAATTCTTCTCGACGGCGAAGATATCTATGCCACAGGAACCCGGGCGCAGCAGGTCCGTATGCGAATCGGCATGGTGTTCCAAAAGCCGAACCCGTTCCCGGCAATGACCATTCGCGAGAACGTTCTCGCCGCACTCAAACTTGCTCGGCTGAAGTGCGACGACAAAGACACGCTTGTTGAGCAATCCCTGACTCGCGCTGGATTGTGGAAAGAGGTGCGCGATCGTCTCGACAGCCCAGGTGGCGCGTTGTCGGGTGGTCAGCAACAGCGTCTTTGTATTGCCCGGTCACTCGCGGTGCACCCCAATGTTCTGCTCATGGACGAACCGTGCTCAGCGCTCGATCCGACCTCCACGCGCCGAGTTGAAGAGACGATTGACGAGTTGCGCGGCGAAGTCACGGTTGTGATCGTTACGCACAACATGCAACAGGCGCAGCGAGTCTCAGACCTGTGCGCATTCTTCCTGGCCGCTGAGAATCAGCCGGGGGTGGTTGTCGAGCAAGGCCCAACTGATGTCATGTTCTCGACGCCAACCGATTCCCGAACGCTTGACTACGTGCAAGGGCGGTTCGGCTGATGCATGTCGCTCGTCGTTCATCAATGGGCGTGATGCGTCGCGTCACGGCAGTAGTTGCACTCGTAACGATAACGATTGTCGCGTTTGCCGATCTTGGATCTGCAGCGCCAGCGCGCGTCAACGGCCAGGGTTCCTCGTACGTTGCTCTCGCTATGCAGCAATGGGTTGCTGATGCCCAGACCTCAGGATTGCAGGTCAATTATCTGCCGACAGGTTCTCCGCAGGGTCTGACCGCATTTGGTCAGTCGCTCGCTGACTTTGCTGGTACCGAAGCAGAGTTCTCGGCACTCGCGTCACCTGGCGTTGGTGATACTCGCGGCTATCAGTACGTGCCAAGCGTTGCTGGTGCGGTCTCGGTCATGTACAACGTGCAAGATTCCGCCGGTCGCAAGGTCGATTATCTGCACCTTTCCCGACGCACGATTGCCCGCATTTTCACTGGCAATATCAGTCGTTGGAATGATCCCGCGATCGCTGAAGACAACCGCGGCTTGGTTCTCCCTGATCAGCCAATCACTGTGGTTTACCGAGGCGGGCAGTCGGGAACAACTGGCTTGTTCTATGACTTTGTTGCCAACGTGGCGCCGGACATCTTCGGCCCATGGGCGGCACGGAATTCATTTCCCACCACAGTTCGCATCATCCAGCTCGACAGCGCACCCAGTTTCGTTCCGAAATCTCAAGCGTTCCAAGGCTCTGATCAAATCGCCCAGTTCATCGCAAGTGGACAAGGCCTGTGGAGTATTGGCTACGACGAGTTTGGTTACTCCAAGACCTATAACGCGCCTTCTGCCTGGGTCGAAAATGCAGCGGGTGAGTGGGTGCTGCCTTACGCCGAAAATATTTCAGCTGCTCTTGAAAGCGCAGCACTTCGTCCTGACTTAAGCCAGGAACTTTCGGGGGTGTACAACTCAGGCAACCCGAAGGCGTATCCGATCTCGGCGTACAGCTACATCGTTTCGCAATGCACCGCGTCGGCAGACCGACCTACGTGTAACGGGCCGTACTCAAATACTGGCGTCACCGAAACATTGGCAACGTGGTTGCGGTATATCGCGTGTGATGGACAGGTGAACATGGCACGTATTGGGTATTCGCCGCTGCCTCCGAACCTCTCACAAGAAGTTGCGAACTCGATTGCGCGACTTACTGGTCAACCCGCTGAGCAGCTCAGCGCTGCAAACTGCGCGAATCCGCGTTTCTCGGGCTCAGTGGGTGAAGGGGGCGGAAGCCCACCCGACCCGTTAGCTGGTATTGCCGAGATCGGAGCCGGCGGTGTTGCGTCAGCTACTGGCACTGCAACTGGTTCTGGCGCTGGAGCGGCAGGTACTGCAGGGGCAACGAAATCAGCTGGAGGTGGAAGCACCGATTGGCGGAAGGCCACGCCGGTTGCCTACTCCGGACCAGCGATTCCAACATCGAACACGATTGCGCTGATCGTGTTGCTCTTTGTCATGGTTCTCCCGATCGGCGTGGGCATTTTCCGATCGCGTCGCAAATCCGAAGTCTGAACCGATTCAGACAACGGCGAACTGTTTCCGAAGGTTGACCCGAACTTCACCCGAAGTT
>WLOT01000169.1 GCA_009699125.1 Actinomycetota bacterium | reverse complement strand
GGCGGTTTCGGCGGCATGCTTGAAGCTGCGAATCTTCGCAAGCTCGGTGTCGACAACTTCCGCATTATCGAAAAGGGCGGCGATTTCGGCGGCACGTGGTACTGGAACCGTTACCCCGGCGCAATGTGCGACGTTGAGTCCTATGTGTATCTGCCGATGCTTGAGGAAACCGGTTTCATGCCGTCAAGCCGCTACGCCCTTGCACCAGAAATCTTTGCGTACTGCCAGCAACTCGGTCGTCGCTTCAACATGTACGAGAACGCGCTTTTCCAGACTGAAATCAAGGACATGGTCTGGAACGAAAAGACTGAGCGTTGGACGGTCACCACAACGCGTGACGACGTGCTTTCAACAAAGTTCATCGTCGTCGCTGGTGGCGTTCTTCATAAGGCAAAGCTTCCTGGTATCCCCGGCATCGAGAACTACAAGGGAAAGTCGTTCCACACGAGCCGCTGGGATTACGAGTTCACCGGCGGCAGCCCGTCAGAGTTCATGGACAAACTCAAGGGCAAGCGCGTTGGCATCATCGGTACCGGTGCAACGGCGGTGCAGGTTGTTCCCCGCGTTGCCGAAGCAGCCGGAGAACTCTTTGTCTTCCAGCGCACGCCAGCATTCGTTGGGTATCGAGGTCAGGCGCCAACTGACGAAGCGTGGTTTAAGAGCCTGAAGCCAGGTTGGCAGGACGAGCGCATCAAAAACTTCACTCGTGCCGTCTGTGGTCAGCAGCCTGAAGAGAACATGGTCGGTGACGAGTGGACGAATGTCATGTGGACTGACACCACCAAGTACACCGAAGATCCCGCTGAAGCAGCAGAACTCGAACGCATCGACTTCGAAATCATGGAAGCCGTTCGTGCCCGCATCGGTGACGCGGTCGACGATCCTGAAACTGCTGAGAAGCTCAAGCCTTGGTATGGCGTTCGTTGCAAGCGCCCGTGCTTCCACGACGAGTACCTGCCCGCATTTAACCGGCCAAATGTGCATCTCATCGACACCAATGGCAAGGGCGTTGAACGAATCACAGAGAACGGCCCCGTCGTCGATGGCGTCGAATACCCGGTCGATCTTTTGATCTACGCATCTGGTTTCGATGTTGCTGCAACGTACGACCGCCTTGGTTTCGATCCCAAGGGTCGTGGCGGTGTCTCGATGACCGAGTCATGGGGCGAAGGTCCGCACAGTCTTCACGGCGTGATGACTCGCGACTTCCCGAACCTTCTGATGATCAGCACCGTGCAGGGTGGTTTCGGAACCAACTTTGTGCACTACCTCACCGAAACATCGAAGCATTGTGCGGCCATCATCCGGATGTGTCTCGACGAAGACATCACGCAGATTGAACCGTCAGCCACTGCCGAAGAGGATTGGTTCAACGTTCTTATGAGCAAGGTCATGGGCGTTGGCGTCTACAACGCGTCATGCACCCCTGGCTACCTAAATCGTGAACAGGCCGCTGGCGACATGAAGGGTGCACGTGCTGCATCGTTCATGGGCAGCGTCGAGGAATACGCCGATCACCTGATTGCATGGCGTGAAGCCGGCGAGCTTGTCGGGGTCGAAGTCACCAAAGCGAAGTAGCGCTTCGATTTAGAGGTCCTTCAGTTGGACCTTTGAGTCGATTGCTGCCGACCGATAAATGCCGCGTGCCATGTACGACGCCTCGGCCTTTCGCCGAGCGTCGTACACCGCGGCGCGCACTTGATGGCATCGAGCCGATTCCGGTTCGGCCATCACGGCCATTTCAGCAAAGTGTGATGCAAGCCGCAGATCGCCTTCGGCTGCAAGGGCTTCGGCACGTGTGGCCAGCACATCGGCACCACCGGCAAGCGCTGCGGTTTCGCGCGCGAGTGCAACGTCAGCAGCGGGCTTGAGATTCGCGGGGTTGCCGTCGTACCAACCGCCGTAGAGACGCCAGATGTTGCGCACAACAAACTCTGGTTCGTCATACGAGGGTCGGAGGTAAGGAAGATCAGCGAGTTCTTGCGGAAGCTTCACGGTGTGAATGACATCGTTAAGGCGCGCACCAGAGTTCATGAGCGCAAGTGTTTGTTCGTGCAGTGATTCGAGTGCTTCGGCGGTCTTGAGAAGTACCTCTGCAACCATGTCCTCGCCGCCAACGGCAGGACCATGTGCGGGCAACAGAAGTTCCGGTTGCATTGCGGCCATGGCTCGAAGTGAAACCGCCCAGTCCCATGCGAAACGTTGCACTTTCTGCGGGTTGCCGGCATTGGGGAACTGCCAAATGAACAAGTCGCCGACGCAGATGGCGCGCTTTTCTGGGATCCAGGCCCAGGTGTGATCATCGGTTTCGCCGCGTGCATGGTGGAGATCGAATTCCAAGCCGCCGATGGTGAGGTTTGTTGAAGTGCGGTAGGTGAGTTCGGGATAAATGAATTCACTGGGCCACGCCGGCTCGGGCAGGCGGAACTGCCGCATGTTGATCCAACCGTTGTAGCCATTCGTCAGTTGATACCGATCGAAGCGTTCGGGGATTGCTTCGTGGCCGACGTAACGAATTGGTTGATCGCCGCGCGCTGCTGCTTCAGCGTCGAATGCCTGCGCGCCGGTGACATGATCGACATGCCCGTGGGTGTAAACGGCGGTATGCACTGGTGAGTTCGACCAGGTTCGCAGTTCCTTGATCGCCTGCGGTGCAGACATATGGTGCGATACATCGAAGAGGACGATGCCTTCGTCGGTATCGAACGCAACGACATTGCTAAACGCTTCGATAAGCACGACGCCATCGGCAACGACCGCTGCGCCGCCAGCGTCTTCACTGAACAGCCCATTCATCGCAAGTGGTTCTTCGCCAGTGATCCAGCGCGCTGACCGTTCGAGCATTTCATGACCGTCCATAGGACCTCCCCGTAGGCATCGATCCTCGCACAGCCGAACTCACGTTTCTTGAGTTGCCGCCTCGTGAATCCCGAGGGTGAGGTACCTCATTGGGCGAGGCGGTCGAGGATCTCCTTGTCGCGAGCAACGAGGCGTTCAAGGGTCGCCATGAACTCTTTGTCGGCTTTGACTCTCTCGATCTCGAGGAGGAGGCCATCAATGAGGACCTGGTTCACGCTTGTGCCTTGAGCTCGAGCAATGACCTCGGCTTGGTCGGCAAGATCCTCGGGGAGTCGGACCGTCGTCTGCTTGTTCATGACATCATGATAGCGCGATGTCAAGACTCAAGGCCGAAGTTATTGGCCTACGCCGGCGGCTTGAGTGGGGTGCCGGCCAAGGCGGCCACGATCTGCGCGCCAGGCAGGCCCAGATCGTCCATTTGGGCAGCCGTGCGCCGCCCAGTCAACGCTCGGACCAGCTCGAGGTCAGAACACGTAGCGGCCTCAATTGGGGGGAGGGCCGACGGATCCTGACGTTCGATCAGGCCGAGCAACCACGCTTTTGCCACGGAGAGAGCGAGGGACGATTCCTCGCACTCCAAATCGAGCGCTTCACGAAGATCAAGCTCGTGGGCCAGAGCATCCATGACAAGTTGCGAATTTGAGGGATGCGGGATGCCCGGCAAAATCTCATCGAAAGACGGAATCGTTGCTTCAAGCGCTGATCGCAACTCAGCGAGTGATTCGCCTGCATGGCGTTGCACCTGTGCATTGGTCCACGCGTCTGACGTGATGCCTTCCATGCGGCCAGCCAAGAGGTCTTCGGGAACGCCAACCAGGTGCGAAAAGGTTTGCTGCACGGTCCAATCCGGGCAAGCCGGAACGACAAGTGTCGCCGCCGATTCTGGAGTCACATCAAGAAGATCCAATACCGACTGACGAGTTTGTCGATAGGCCTCACACACTTGGTCATTGGGGAGAAGTCGAGACATGACAAAAGTCTCGCAGACAGTTCACCTTGTTGTCGCTTGCGTGTTGTCAGAAACAACTAAGTTCTGCGCTCCGTCTCTAAAGCCAACACTCAAGCGAGGTGCCTGAAATGACCAACTCAACACTGCCCCACGGCGGCGCACAACTGGGGGCCATCGATGGCCCGCTCGTGATGATCGGAATGGGTTCAATCGGTCGAGCAACACTGCCACTGCTCGATCGCCACATTGCGTTCGACAAGTCACGCGCAATTGCGCTTGATCCATTGTCAGAGCGCAAGCAGTACGCCGACGAATACGGCATCGCCTTTCAACAGGTGGAACTTACGCCGGAGAATTACGTCGAGATCCTCACGCCGCTCCTCACGAACGGTGAAGGACAGGGATTCTGCGTCAACCTTTCCGTCGACACTGGTTCGGTCGACATCATGCG
>WLOT01000168.1 GCA_009699125.1 Actinomycetota bacterium | reverse complement strand
GGTGCGCTGAAGTCGAAGCCGCTGCGGTGGGCACGATGTTCAACGCTCCCAACTGTCACTCCTGGTACAACGGCGGCAACATCGAAGGCAAGGCACGCGTGATTCCGATCTACATGGGTGGCCTCGATCGCTTCATGGCCCGAGCCCAAGAGCTCGCGGCCAATGGCTACGAGGCCTACGCCATTAAGTAGTACCGCCCACTACGTGCCCAGCGATGATCTCGATCGCTGCGGGCATCTATGGACTGCGTGGTGCGCGAGGGGGGACTTGAACCCCCACACCCTTACGGGCACAGGAACCTGAATCCTGCGCGTCTGCCAATTCCGCCACTCGCGCGAGTGGACTGGTGACTCTACTGCCCTCTGTCTGTGCTCACGAATCCGACGCATAGGCGGAATTTGCTTGTCTGCCCAGAGAATCGCCCGGCATCAGGAGTGAGGTCTGCGGCTCTAACCTGTCCTCTGTGGGTCTCAAAGGTTTCGAACGTCGTCTCGAACATGCCGTTGAAGGCGTGTTCTCCCGAGTCTTCAAGAGCGGCGTCCGCCCCATCGAGATCGGTCGCAAGCTCACCCGCGAGATGGACGATCATCGCACCGTCGATGTCCGTGGACGCACGGTGGCCCCGAACTCCTTCACAATTGCCATTTCCCCCGACGATCACGATGCCTTCGTCGATATTGCCGATTCGCTTGCCCGCGAACTCTGCGACGCCGCCCGTGAACACGCTCGTGACGAGGCCTACACATTCCTCGGTCCGGTCGAGGTTGAACTTGTGGTTGACGATAACCAGCGCACAGGTACGTTCTCAATTGAGTCGCGTTTCCGTGAAGGCCAAGGCGGCGCTGGTGCCGGCTCGCTCGTGCTTCCGACCGGCGAGCGCTTTGTTCTTCATGAGCAAATGGTCAGCATCGGGCGCTTGCCCGAATGCGAAGTCACCTTGGTTGATCCAAATGTCAGTCGCCGCCACGCAGAGATTCATCCTCGCGGCACTGGGTTTGTATTGGTCGACCTTGGTTCCACCAATGGCAGCACCGTGAATGGTGTTCCTGTGCACGAGCGTGAACTCCGCGACGGCGACGAACTCGGTTTTGGAAGCATCCGCCTGACGTTTCAGGCTTCCTGACAATGGTCTCCGACCAACTGCTTCTTGTCCTGAAGTTGTGCCTTCTCGCGCTTCTCTATTTGTTCTTCTTCCGTGTTGTGCGCGCGGTGTGGGCAGAACTCCGCCCGGCCCCGCAACTACCTGCCGGAGGCCCGACGCCTTCAGTGGTTGCGCCAACTCGTAAGCGCCGTAAGGAATCAACCGACGCTGGTCGTACTCGTCAACTGGTCGTGCGTGAACCAGTCGAACTTTCCGGCAAAGCGTGGCCGCTCACTGGCGAAGTCTCTATCGGTCGTGCCGCAGGATGTCAGGTCACCATCGACGACACGTATGCATCGCAGATTCACGCTCGCGTCTTTCAACGCGACAATCAGTGGCAGATCGAAGATCTTGGATCAACAAATGGCACGTGGCTGAATCGACACAAAGTGTCAGGACCAATGGTGATCAAGCCCGGTGATGTTGTGCAGATTGGCAACACCGTCATGGAGATGCAGTGACGCGCTTCGCCTGGGGCGCAGCCTCTGACACCGGTCGCGTTCGTCAAGCGAATGAGGATTCCTACCTCGTTGTTGATGGACTCTTCGCAGTTGCCGACGGAATGGGCGGCCATCAGGCTGGTGAAGTCGCCAGTCATCTCGCGCTTGAGACGCTGCAATCTGAATTCGATGCTGCAGGTACCGACGTGTTGGTGCGGGCTGTTGAGAACGCCAACCACACCTTGGTCTCGCGATCTGCCGCCGATCCCGAACTTGCAGGCATGGGCACAACGCTGGTTGCGATGGCCCTGGTTGAAGCATCTGGGCGCGACGCGATCGGCGTTGTAAACGTTGGCGATTCACGCCTCTATCTCATGTCCGACGGGGAACTCGCACAGATCACCGAAGACCACAGTCTTGTGGCAACGATGGAACGGCAGGGTCGCCTGACTGCTGCTGAGGCCGCGGTGCATCCGCAGCGAAACATACTCACGCGAGCACTTGGTATCGATGGAACTGTCCTTGTTGACTCGTGGGAAATCCTTCCCGTCATCGGCGACCGCTACCTGATCTGTAGCGACGGCCTGTTCAACGAAGTCGATGAGAATCGAATTGCAGCAACGCTTCGACGCCTTGCCGATCCCAACGAGGCCTGTCGCGAATTAATTCGCCTTGCCAACGAGGGTGGTGGACGAGACAACATCACGTGTGTTGTTGTCGACGTGGTTGACGATTCGGGCCGTGATCCAAATGCAGATCCTGCGAATCGTGTTCGCAATTCACACACCGGTGGCGATCTCACTGTGGCCGATATCCCGACATCGGAACCAAAGGCGCCGAAAACTCCCGGCGTAATCCGCAGTTCGTTCACATGGCGAGTCGGCGTATTCGTGGCCGCGTTCGTTTTCGTGATCCTCTCGGGCTTTGCGTTTATCTGGTGGACAGGAACAAAGACGTGGTACGTCGGAGTCGACGGCGACAACGTCGCGGTCTTCCACGGCAAGCCAGGAGGTGTGCTGTGGATTCAGCCATCGCTTGCTGAGGATTCCGACCTCCTTCTTGCCAATGTTCCTCAGTCTGCAATAGCTGACGTGAAGAACGGGGTTGAACAGCCATCGCTCAATTCCGCTCGCTCCTATATCGAAAATCTGATTGAACTGAACGCGAAGACGACAACTACGACAACTGCGCCTTCGTCGAGCACAACAACAACGATTGTGAAGTGACGGTGTGACGCGCCGTCGAAACACCGAACTTGGGCTCATGTTGATGACTGTTGTCATCGTGTGCGCGGCATACGTACTTGCCAGCCTCGGTTCGGACTCGCGCATTCCCGCCAACATCATTCCGTTTCTCGTTGCCGTGATCGCGTTGTTCATGGGTGCCCATTTCGCCGTTCGTAAACTTGCGCCCGGAGCCGATCCCATCCTGTTGCCCACAGTTACGTTGTTGAACGGACTCGGGTATGTCGTCATTGCCGGACTCAACGAAAAACTCGCAGCGGCGCAGGCGACGTGGACGGCGATTGGCATCGTTGCTTTTGTTCTCACGCTGTGGTGGGTAAAGCGGCCGCGTGATCTTGAGCGCTATCGCTACACGTTTGCCGTCGTAGGCCTTGGCCTTCTTCTCCTCCCGCTCGTTCCCGGTCTTGGGTACGACGCCGGCAGCGGAAGCACCATTTGGGTGAAGTTCGGCCCGATCAGTTTCCAGCCTGGTGAAGTCGCGAAGGTGGCCCTCGCGATTTTCTTCGCGGCCTACTTGGCTGATCAGCGAGAACTCATTGCCACGAGTCAGTGGAAGATTGGTCCGCTTCGACTTCCGCATCCGAAGTACTTGGGGCCAGTGCTTATTGCGTGGGGTGTCACGTTGCTCGTGATGTTCTACCAAAAAGACCTTGGTTCCTCGCTGCTGTTCTTCGCACTGTTCCTTGTGATGATTTGGGTCGCAACTCAACGCACATCGTTCCTTGTGATTGGTGGCGGACTCTTTGCCTCGGGTGCGTTCTTTGCCTGGCGCACGCTCGACCACGTCAAGGTGCGCGTCGACATTTGGCTTGATCCATGGAAGACGCCAAGCGGCAACGGTTACCAAATCATTCAGGGCATGTTTGCCATGGCCTTCGGTGGACTCACCGGAACTGGTCTTGGCCGCGGGGGAGATACGCGCATCCCAGCGGCCGAAAACGATTTCATTTTCGCTGTTATCGCCGAAGAACTCGGCCTTGTTGGTGGCTCGCTGATCATCATCGCTTACCTGTTGGTGATCGGTTCAGGCCTGCGAATCGCTGCGGCAACCGATCAGGTCTTCGACAAGTTGTTAGCAACAGGTTTCACCCTGCTGCTTGGATTGCAGGCATTCATCATCGTTGCTGGCGTGCTTCGAATTCTTCCGCTCACCGGCGTTGCCCTTCCGTTCATTTCCTACGGCGGTTCTTCGTTGGTCATGAACTACGTCATCCTTGCGCTGTTGTTGCGCATTAGCGATCAAACCTCGAAGCGAGCCATGAACCGTGCGGCTGCGGAGGTGGCTGCATGAATCGCAGCATCATGAAGCTTGGTGTGGTGCTTGTCGTTCTCTACGTAGCGCTTTTCGCCAAGCTCAACTGGATCCAAATCGTTGACAAAGACAGTCTCGACAACAATCCGATAAACACGGCGCAGGTTCGCCGTGATTTCAATCGCGCTCGTGGCTCAAT
>WLOT01000167.1 GCA_009699125.1 Actinomycetota bacterium | reverse complement strand
CGCTGGCGAACTCAACTCGCCTTTCAGGGGGACCCCATGGACAGCACCGAAGCCCGCAACAAAGAGGTCGTCGAGAACTACTGGTACGCCCATTTCGAGCGCGACTGGGATGCCATGGCCACGTTCTTCACCGACGATTGCCACTACACCGACGTCGGCATGGACCCAGTGGGGGCCATCGGTGGCGCCGCCATCGTTCGTCGCCTCAAGATCGGCATCGAACCGCTGCAGGGCTACTTCCACTTCCCCAAACACATCGTTGCCCAGGGCAACATGGTGATTTGGGAACACATGGAACGCTGGATGTTCCATACCGGTGAAGTTATCGATCACCCGTTTGTCACGGTGATGGAAGTTCGCGACGGCAAGATCAGTCGCTGGCACGACTATTCACATATCGGTCACCTGATCGACAACGCGCCGCAGTGGTGGCTCGATCACATCATCACGGCATCGGCCGAACCGGCGTAATCGCTAGCCGTTTGGTCGGACGGTGAGGGTTGAGCCTTTGCCGTTGGGAAGCCGATCGACACGAATACCCATTGCAAGGCTTTCCTTCATGGCTTCGACGTGGGTGATGACACCAACGGTGCGACCACCTGCCTGAATATGGGTCAGCGCGTTGACGGCTTGGTCGAGCGAGTCGGGATCGAGCGAACCGAATCCTTCGTCGACAAAGAGCGCTTCAAACACTCGGCCGTTTGCGTTGCCGCCATGACCGATGACATCGGCGAGCCCGAGCGCAAGTGCGAGTGATGCTTGGAATTGTTCGCCGCCACTTAACGACCCAGGGCGACGAGATGATCCGGTGTGTGCATCGAGCACTCGGAGGTCGAGACCAGATTGCCTACCACCGTGACCAGAGTCGTCGGAACGTTCAATTTGATAGCGACCGTTCGTCATCTTTCCGAGATGATGATTCGCTGCTGCAGCAACACGTTCGAGTTCGCCAGCTAGGACCCAAGTTTCGAGAGCAATTCGTTTCGGGCCTTGACCGTCGCAGGTCTTTGCCAGTGATTGCAGTGAGGTGGACCGTTCGAATGCGCCACCCGAACCCTCGTTGATTGCAACCGCGGCATTCAGGTTCGTTCTCGCAAATTCGAGATGGCCCATGATCTGGTTGAGCGACGTGGACGCCGCATCAGAAATGCTTCGCGCTTGGTGCGCAGCCAGTTCAAGGTCAGTCGCGTCGGGGCGATCGGTCGGAAGTTCAAGTTTGAGGTTCTCGGCAAGGAGGGTCTGATTTGCCGCGTTCCGAGTTTCGTATGCCTCGACGGTTTCCGTGATCTCGAGAAGGGTGTCCTGATCGAGTGCAACTGCTTTGGCTTCTTCGACCGATGCAAACGATGACGCCGAAAGCGCATTTTCAAGAGCCGATGCAGAAACAGTTGCGGTGGCGTCCGCAGTCGTCGCGGCAACCGCTGCAGTTCGACATGACGCAATGAGCGCGTCGACCGAATCGAGCGCGCCGGAAACGACGTCGAGCGCGTGGAGTGCACCTGCTGCATCGACATCCCACGCCGATGCGAGTTCGCCAAGAGCTGCACGCAGTTCGCCGCGCTTTGATGCGGCCGCCTCGATCTTCAAATCAAGGCCCGCCAATTCGAGATAGATGTCGCTCAAGCGATTGGTGAGAGCAGATTTTTCTTCGCTCGCCGAGGAAATTGCGGCGTGGAGTTCTTCAAGTTTTCTTCGGGCGTCGAGCGCGGATGCGAGTTCGGCCTGCGCCGCTGCGTGCTCGGCGCCGAGCTCATCAACGGTTTTCTTCGCAGCATTGCCAAGTGATTCCACGAGATCATGTTGGCGATTGCCAAGCCGGAGAAGTTCCTGGGTGGCATCCATGAGTGCAGTGCTCGCGGCATCGCGGTCAGCACTGTTCACCTTGCTTTCGCCCCCAGAGGAAGCGGGACTCGGATGTTCCAAAGAACCACAAACCGGGCAGGCCTCGCCGTCAACAAGTGACTCTGCGAGTCGTGGCGCGGCCGAATCATCGAATGCTTTGATCGCTTCACGTTGGCGGGCGAGGGCCTTGTCCTGCGCCTCTTGCGCTAAAGGAATCTGCTCCCCGATCTCGGCAAGGTCGCGACGCCTCTGCAGAACCTCCCCTGACTTTTCAACATTGAGAGCGCATTCGGGCTCGGTTGCTGCGAGCGCCTCAACTACAAGTTTCTCGGCCTGGCGTTGAAAAAGAATGTTGTCGATTTCGACAGCCCGAACACCCCGCTCGTCCCGTTCCGTTTCAAGTTCCTGTGACTGAGCCTGAAGGCCACCAAGGAGTTCCGATGCATTCGCGAGATCGGTAAGAGAGATTCGTTGTGCGTTGTTTTTCGCTCGGGCGACAACAAGCGCATCGGCAGCAAGATCGGGATCGAGAAAGTCGCCAATCGCTGCTGCCTGTGACGCTTCTCGAAGCGCAGTCGTTTGCTCCGCGCGGAGTTCGGCAGCCTGGCGACTTGCGCCGGAATCTCGCTGTTGGATTTCCAACGCAAGAAGGACGGGCTCTGCCGAGAGCGCCGCGTCGCGGGTTGTTCGGAGTTTCGTGATCTCATCTGATAGCTCGTCAAGACTGCGGCGCTCTTCGGAGAACTGCACGCGCTTGTCCCAGGCGGAAATCACTGCAAGTGCTTCGGTATGTACAGAAAGCGCTCGGTCGGCCAGTTGAGCCAAGCGGCGCTCTTCAATCTCGAGCGGAGCGATGCGCTGTTCGAGCTGGTCAAGACGAGCCGCAAGGAGTTCCAATGACTCTTCTTCGGGTGCATCATCGGCCGATGCATCACCGAGTTCGTCAGACAATTCGTCGGTCGAGGCTTCGACGACATCTTCCGCGAGTTCACCAGGCGGTTCGTCCACCGTGTCTGAGTTCTGGGGCAGCAGTTCTTCGGCCGCATCCAACGAACCACGAATAGCGAACTGGTGCTGTCGAAGTTGCTCTTCAATGTCAGCAACCACGCTTTTTGCAACATTGGCTTGCGCTTTGAGTTCCTCGACGACGTCTAACCACTTGCCGGTTCCGAACAACTGACGAAGTAGCGGCAGCCGGGTTGCTGTGTCGGCAAGCAGAAACTGCTGGAAGCGACCTTGAGGAAGGAGAATCACTCGCTCGAACTGCTTTGCATCGAGTCCTACGAGTTCAACGCAGGCCTTTGCAACCTTTGTCGCACCACTCGCGAGCGCAACGCCATCGGACTCGCGCACCAACGATGCCTTTGCGGTCTCTTTGACTGGTGAGCCCCCACCGCGCTTTCGGGGCTTGAGCTGCTCGGGTGTTCGTTCAACTCGGTACTCGATTCCTTCAACAGCAAAACGGAAGGCAACCGAGCAGGTGGCACCCGCATCGGCATGCTGGGATCGGACATCCCCTTTGTCTCGCTCGCCAGGAACCTCGCCATAGAGCGCGTAGGCCATTGCATCGAAGATCGTTGTCTTTCCCGAACCCGTCGGACCAGTGACGACGTACAGCCCGAGATCGGCCAATGAAGTGAAATCCACCGATTCGGTCCCGGGATACGAACCGAAAGCGGTGAACTCGAGACTAAGCGGCTTCATTTCGTCACCTCGTTGGTGATGAAGACGCTGTCGATTGCTGCAATCACCGTTTGGCGCTGCAATTCGCTCAACGGTTCATTCACGATGTCTTCCCAGAATTTCTCGGCTGCATCTCGGGGTGAAAGCGCTGATCGGATTTCATCGTTTGGACCAATGGCCGTTGACGTGCCCGCCATTTTCATGACGACGTCGGTGCAATACGGGTAGACCTCGAGCAGGCGCGACTTCGCATCGACCACATACACGTTGTCGGTGAGAACTGCCTTCACATACTTGTCAGCAGCTTCGGGATGAGCGCCTGGCGCAAGCAACTCTTCGATCGTTCCGGTGAGCGTGATGACACCGCGGCCAACGGGAACCGGCACTGCTTCGACGGCGCAGACGCCCTCGCTCGACATGTCGATAAGTACGACGGACTTCGAGCCCGTTTCCGAAAATGAATAGGCGATCGGCGTGCCCGAGTAGCGAACGTGCTCGGCCCCACTGATCACCTGCGGTGTGTGGAGATGACCCAAAGCCACGTACGAGAAGCCTTCGAGCACCGTGGCCGCAACTTGGTCAGTGTTGCCCACTGTCAGTTGTCGTTCAGACTCGGCGGTGGTTGATCCGCCAACAAAGGCGTGCACAACTGCAAGAGAACGAGGAGCACTCGAAGCAACTCGAGCCCGATCCATCGCCTTTTCAAGCACCGACTCGTGGGTGGGCTTTACCTGAGCCTCGGCCATCTCGGCCTTCCACTCGGGCGGGGCT
>WLOT01000166.1 GCA_009699125.1 Actinomycetota bacterium | reverse complement strand
CGGGTGGGATCGCCGCCCCCGAGCCGATCCCACCTGCAGCGTCGGACAGTCGGACCTATCACCGAACCGGCCTCTGGCCGAGAGGTGATTGGGAGTGGTGCGGGGGTCCAAGTACGGTCGGCACTGCCTCTCGCAGTCGGATCGCATATGGAACCCGCACCGCTTCCTCCCCAACCCCGATCGGCCCTGCGCCGTTATCTCCCGCTCACGGTGGCGGGACTGATTGTCGTGGGTTTCGCAATTGCACTGATCATCTCGATCTCGGGTGGGTCATCGAAGAGTCCTTCCGACGTAACCAAGCTCGATCCCAACGCACAGCAGCCTCCCGAGTTGGCCGACACAAATGATGTGACTGGCACCAGGTTGCCGAAACTCGCCTATGTCGCCTTCGACGGATCGACCAAAGAACTCGCACCCAACGGCAAACCGCTTCTCATCAATGTGTGGTCATCGACCTGCGTACCGTGCGTAACGGAAATGCCAGCCCTCGAAAAGGTGTGGCAAGCCAACCGCAGTGACATTGACGTTCTTGGTCTTGATTATCTGGAACCTCCCGAACTCGGACAAGCGATGGCCGATCGCACCGGCGTGACCTATCCGCTTGGTCGCGATGTCAAAGGGTCGATTCTGCGTTCACTTGGTGGCACCGGTCTCCCCTACACCGTCCTCGTGGCCTCAAACGGAACCATCCTGGCAACACATTCGGGTGCGCTCACAGCCGCGCAGTTCACTGAATTCGTGAAGACGGCCACGGGCAACTGACATGAACTCGGCGATCGTTTACGCGTTTGGTGTTGGCATGGTCGCCACGTTTAATCCGTGCGGATTCGCAATGTTGCCGGCGTACTTGTCCTACTTCTTAGGACTTGAGAACGCGAGGGATACCGATAACAGGGCCGACGCAACGGTGTTGCGTGCACTCGCAGTTGGTGCCGCAATGACTGCTGGTTTTGTTGTCGTGTTCGGAATTCTGGGACTTGTTCTTGATCCGGTCCTTTCTTCCATCAATGACAAGTTGCCGTGGCTCACCATCGTGTTGGGTGTTGTGCTCGTAGTCCTCGGCATTCGTTTGCTGACGGGTCGTGAAATCACCGTGAGTTTGCCCAAGATTTCGAAAGGCCCCGAAGGACGGGAGCTCGGATCGGTTTTCGTGTTCGGTATTTCTTATGCGCTCGTTTCATTGAGCTGCACGCTGTCATTGTTCATCGCTGCGATCTCAACCGTGATCGACCAACAGAACTTCTTTGTAGGTCTCGGCGCGTTTGTTGCCTACGCACTGGGCATGGGGCTCGTGCTGATCGTTCTTACTCTTGCCATCGCTCTGGCCCGCCAGGGAATCGTGCGCAAGATGCGCGGTGTATTGCCGTATATCAATCGCATTTCTGGCGTGCTGCTTGTGGTTGCTGGTCTCTACGTGGCCTATTACGGCTGGTACGAACTGCGCGTACTGAACGGCAATACATCTGGCGGCGGTATCGCCGGTTGGATGTTCAACCTCAACGGCCACATCACCCAATGGATCAATGACGTTGGCCCAACTCGTATCGGACTCATCCTCGGCCTCATCATTGCGATCATCGTGTTCATCGCATTGCTCGGTAAAGCCCGGGCCGACGACAAGTAGCCTCGGCGCATGGAACTTCGAATCTTTGTCGAACCCCAGCAGGGCGCTTCGTATCGGCAACAACTCGCGGTTGCGCAACTCGCAGAACAACTCGGGTTCGACGCCTTCTTCCGTTCCGACCATTACCTGCGCATGGGCGCCGGTGATCCGCTGCCCGGCCCCACCGATTCATGGGTGACCCTCGGCGCAATCGCGCGCGAGACCAGCACGATTCGTCTTGGCACACTCGTCGCTTCGGCAACATTCCGTTTGCCGGGACAGCTCGCGGTGGCCGTCGCGCAGATTGACGACATGAGTAACGGTCGTATCGAACTTGGTCTGGGTGCTGGTTGGTTCGATGCCGAACACACCGCGTATGGCATTCCGTTCCCCACGCTTGGTCAACGCTTCGACATTCTTGAAGAGCAGCTCGAAATCATCACGGGCATGTGGAACACACCGCTCGATTCGCAGTATTCGTTCGAAGGGCAACATCACACGATCGTGGGTTCACCTGCGATCCCCAAGCCCGTTCAACTCGGTGGTCCGCCGATCGTCATGGGTGGTTACGGACCCAAGCGCACACCTGCGTTGGCCGCGAAATACGCCAATGAATTCAACCTTCCGTTCCCGCCAGTTGAGATCTATCGATCGTCGTGTGACAACGTGCGCGCCGCGTGTGAAGCACGCGGTCGCGATCCCGAGTCGATGACCTACTCGGTCGCGCAGGTGTTGTGTGTTGGCGCCAACGATGCTGAGGTCGCACGACGTGCACAGAGCATCGGCCGCGAGGTTGACGAACTCATTCAGAACGGCGCCGCTGGTTCACCTGCACAGGTACTCGACAAGATCGCGTCATTCGCAGAAGCTGGTGCGACTCGCATGTACCTGCAGGTGCTCGACATGGACGACCTCGACCACATCCACCTGTTGGCCGAAGAAGTGATGAAGGTTCTTCCCTAACGGTTACACATTTAGGGATTCAGCCGTTCGACGCGCCAACCAGTTGGCTGCGACGCGTCGGCGGTATAGCGGAATCGATCATGCAATCGTGACTGTCGACCTTGCCAGAACTCAATCTCGCGCGGCAGCACACGGAATCCACCCCAATGGGGAGGACGAGGAACATCCACGCCCTCGAAACGCTCATCGGTCTCCGCCCAGCGCGATTCAAGAACAGATCGGTCGGCCATCACTTCACTTTGCTGTGAGGCCCACGCGCCGATCTGACTACCGCGTGGTCGGGTACTGAAGTACTCATCACTTTCCGCCTCGGTGACTTTCTCGACGGCGCCAATAACTCGAACTTGGCGCGAAAGAATGTTCCAAGGGAAACAGATCGCAGCCTGCGGATGATCGGTCAGTTCTCGACCCTTTTGGCTCGTGTAGTTCGTGAAGAACACAAAGCCATGATCCAAACCTTTCAACAGCACATGTCGAGACGACGGCATTCCGTCAGCACCGACACTCGAAAGCACCATGGCATGGGGCTCATGCGTGTTCACGCTCTTGGCGAACTCAAACCATGCATCGAACTGCGCAAACGGATCGTCGAGTAACTCGGCACGACGCAAGCCCTTTTCCTGGAGTTCGGCACGTAGGAGATCGAGTTCCGGGGCTGCGCTCATAGTTCCAGTTCACTCCAGGTTTCTTGCCCGCACCAAGCCGTAGTCATCAAAGACGTCCTAGAACGATCCCGGCATACGCAGCGAGGCCACCACCGAGCACCATCATCGCCGTCCATTGCAGCAACATTCGGTGGTTGCGGTCATTCACAAGACCGGCAAGTTCAGCCGCAAACGTAGAGAACGTGGTGAATGCTCCGCAGAATCCAGCAGCAACAGCGAGGCGGAGGTTCTCATTGATCATCTGCGTCGCAGCGATACCGACCACAATGCCGAGGACGAACGAACCAAGAATGTTCACCACAAGAATGCCGATCGATGGCCCGTTCGGAAACCAGCGGCGCAAGCCGATGTCGGCGGCGTGACGACTCGTCGCACCCAGTGCCCCGGCCAAACCAACGATGATCCAAGCGGTCATGATGCGACCTCAAGATGAATGGCTCGACGAGTGAGGTGCATCGACGCCATGGCCACAAGCACTCCACCAACAACAGAAACGATCACATACGCAAGTGCAGTGAGCGGTTTCGATTGCCGCAACAGTTCTGCGCTCTCAACCGTGAATGTCGAGAATGTCGTGAATGCGCCGAGGATGCCGGTACCGAGAAACGAATGCGCGAGCAATCGCGGTGGCTGTCGGTCAAGAAACAACACCAGCACCACGCCGATCAGCGCGGATCCAACAAGATTGATCGCAAGCGTCGTGGTTGGGAATGTTCCTGACGCAACTGGAAACCACACCGACAATCGCCATCGCATCCACGAACCAAGAACGCCGCCGACCGCAATGACAGCGAATCGACGAAAAAGGATCACGAGATGATCAGCCGATTGAGGTTGCGCCGCGCATGTACGGCTGCAAAATCTCCGGAATGCGCACGGTGCCGTCGGGTTGGCGATGCGTTTCCACAACCGCGGCCCACACACGCGGAACCGCAAGCGCTGAACCGTTCAACGTATGGGCGACCTCGTTACCCTTCGCGCCCTCGACCTTGTAACGAATGTTGGCGCGACGGGCCTGGTAGTCGGTGAACCATGACACCGAAGAAACTTCGAGCCACTGATCGACACCAGGTGCGTAGACCTCGATATCGAAGGTACGGGCCGACGAGTTACCGATGTCACCGGTGCACAAATCGAGCACTCG
>WLOT01000165.1 GCA_009699125.1 Actinomycetota bacterium | reverse complement strand
GACAGGCGCTCGGCCGGGTTTTCCCGTGCCGAGCGTTGGCATGAAGGGCCCGTCCCCGCATGTCCGACTCGACGCAAACCACAACAGAAAGATCGTTGCCGTTATGGCGAACAAAGCAGTAGTCGGCGAGAAAGTCGGCATGACACAGGTATGGGATGACGCAAACCGCGTTGTACCCGTGACCGTGCTGCACGTCGCTCCGATGCGCGTGGTGCAGATCAAGACAATCGAACGCGATGGGTACAACGCATTGCAGGTCACCTTCGGTGAGAAGAAGGCCAGCAAGTTGAACAGCCCTGATCGCGGTCACTTCGAAAAGGCTGGCGTTGCTGCCGGCAAGCGCGTTCTCGAGCTTCGTCTCGACAACGTCGACGACTTCGAAGTTGGACAAGAAATCAAAGTCGACACGCTCGCCGCTGGCGAGTTCGTTGACGTCACTGCCGTGAGCAAGGGCAAAGGTTTCGCCGGAACGATGAAGCGCCACAACTTCAGTGGTCAGCGCGCATCGCACGGTGCTCACCGAGTCCATCGTGCTCCTGGCTCGATCGGCGCCTGCGCCACACCAGCTCGCGTGTTCAAGGGCACGCGCATGGCTGGTCGTATGGGTGCAGAGAAAGTCACGACGCTCAACCTGCGTGTTGTGTCTGCCGATCCTGAAAAGAACTTGCTGCTCGTGCGCGGCGCGGTGCCTGGCCCCAAGGGCGGCATCGTGGTCATCCGCGACGCAGTGAAGATTCACTCGAAGGGTGATGCGTGATGGCAACAGTGACCGTCAAGACCCCGGCCGGCGCTGATGCTGGTTCGATCGAACTCGATGCCACCACCTTCGGCATCGAACCCAACGTTCCGGTGATGCACCAGGTCGTGACTGCGCAGCTTGCGGCACGTCGTGCAGGCACGCAGAGCACCAAGACCCGCGCCGAGGTATCGGGCGGCGGTGCAAAGCCCTGGAAGCAGAAGGGCACCGGCCGTGCACGCGCTGGTTCGACTCGTTCGCCGAACTGGATCGGTGGTGGCGTTGCGCTCGGCCCGAAGCCACGCAGCTACGCCCAGAAGACCCCCAAGAAGATGATCAAGCTTGCGCTTCGTTCGGCTCTGTCCGATCGTGCGTCTGAAGGCAAAGTCATCGTCGTCGACGACTGGAAGTTCGACACTCCTTCAACGAAGGGTGCGATTGCTGCACTTGCTGCACTCGGTGTCGAAGGCAAGGTTCTGTTGGTTCTTGATCGTGGCGATGTCGCTGCGTGGAAGAGCTTCCGCAACCTCGGCCATGTCCACATCATCGAGACCGCTGAACTCAACACCTACGACGTTCTCGTTTCCGACTTCGTCGTATTCACGAAGTCGACCCTGCCGAACGTGGAGGAATCAAAGTGAAAGATCTCCGCGCAAAGAATCCACGGGACATCATCATTCGTCCCGTTGTGAGCGAGAAGAGCTACGCACTTCTCGACACCAACGTGTACACGTTCGTTGTTCACCCCGATGCTTCAAAGCCCGAGATCCACGACGCAATCGAGTCGATCTTCGGCGTGAAGGTTCTCAAGGTGAACACGCTCAACCGCAATGGCAAGCGCAAGCGCAACCGTCGTAACGGAACCTTCGGTACGCAGACGGGCCAGAAGCGTGCCTTCGTCACTCTCGCCGCCGGCGACCGCATCGAACTGTTCGAGGGGTAAGGAACCATGGCTCTTCGTAAACGCAAACCGACTAGCCCCGGCCGTCGTTTCCAGACTGTCTCCGATTTCGCGGAGATCACGAAGGACACGCCGGAACGGTCGCTCCTCGTCCCCAAGCACCGCACTGGTGGTCGTAATAGTTACGGCCGCAAGACAGCTCGTCATAAGGGCGGCGGTCACAAGCAGCGTTACCGTCTTGTCGACTTCCGTCGCGTTAAGGATGGCGTTCCCGCCTCTGTCGCCGCGATCGAATACGACCCGAACCGCACCTGTCGCATCGCGCTGCTGCATTACCACGACGGAGCGAAGAGCTACATCCTCGCCCCGAAGGGTGTGCAGGTTGGCGACATCCTTCAGAGCGGCCAGGGTTCCGACATCCGTCCCGGTAATGCACTTCCGTTGCGTTACATCCCGGTCGGTACCGTCGTGCACAACGTCGAACTCAAGCCCGGTGGTGGCGGCAAGATGGCGCGTAGCGCCGGCATGAGCATTCAGCTCGTCGCCAAAGAGGGCGATTACGCCACTCTTCGTCTTCCCAGCACCGAAATGCGTCGCGTTCCGATCGACTGCCGCGCCACTGTTGGCGAGGTTGGTAACTCCGAGCACGAACTCATCAAGATCGGTAAGGCCGGTCGTAACCGCTGGAAGGGCGTTAAGCCTCAGACCCGCGGTGTGGCCATGAACCCGGTCGACCATCCACATGGTGGTGGTGAAGGTAAGACCTCCGGTGGTCGTCATCCCGTGTCGCCTTGGGGCAAGCCCGAAGGTCGTACCCGCGACAAGACCAAGCCGTCTCAGAAACTCATTGTCCGTCGTCGCCGCACCCGCGGTTCACGGCGTTAGGAGAGGACGAAATGCCTCGCAGCCTCAAAAAGGGTCCGTTTGTCGACGACCATCTTCTCAAGAAGGTCGACGCACTCAACGAAACGAACGAGAAGAAGGTCATCAAGACCTGGTCTCGTCGTTCGACGATCATCCCCGAAATGGTTGGCCACACCATGGCCGTCCACGACGGTCGCAAGCACGTCCCGGTGTATGTCACCGAGGCAATGGTCGGCCACAAGCTTGGTGAGTTCGCCCCGACGCGAACCTTCAAGTTCCATGCCGGTCAAGAAAAGAAGGGACGCCGCTGATGGCCTTCGGTGCGAAGACCAACGAGCGTCCGGGCGTGCGCGCCGAGGTCAAGTACGTCCGTTCATCGGCGTACAAGGCCCGTGAGATCCTCGATCTCATTCGCGGACTTCCGGTAGCCCGAGCACTTGAGGTGCTCGAAATGGCCGAACGCGATATCGCTCGCGTCGTTCTTAAGTGCCTCGAGTCAGCAATCGCTAACGCCGAGCACAACAACCAGATCCCCGCCGACGAACTGTTCGTCTCGGCATGTTTCGCTGACGAAGGCCCGACGCTTAAGCGCTGGCGCCCCCGTGCTCGTGGCCGCGCCACCCGCATTCGTAAGCGCACCTGTCACATCACGATCATCGTGAGCCGTTTGTCAGCTGACGATCTCGAGAAGCTTCGTGAACGCGAAGCAGCAAGCGGTCGTGTCTCTGGTGGACGCGCTGCTGCCGAAGCACGTCGCGAACGCGTGGCTCGCAGCCGTCAGGCCAAGGCCGAGCGCAAGGTCGAAGAAGATCACGACCACGATCACGATCATGACCACGATCACGATCACGATCACGATCACGCGGAGCACGACGATGATGTCGTCGTTGAAGCCGTTGCCGACGAAGCCGTCGAAACCGACGGGAAGGAAGACTGATGGGTCAGAAGGTCAACCCGTACGGGTTCCGCCTCGGCGTGACCACCGACTGGAAGTCGCGTTGGTTTGCCGATCGTCGCGAGTACTCCGACAATCTCATCCAGGATTGGAAGATCCGCGATTACCTCATGACGCAGCTGCCGCACGCCGCGATCAGCCGTGTCGAGATCGAGCGCACACGCGACCGTCTTCGCGTCGATGTGCACACCGCTCGTCCCGGCATCGTCATCGGTCGTCGTGGTGCTGAAGCCGATCGCCTTCGCGCCGGCCTCACCGCAATCTCTGGCAACAACAAGGTGCAGCTCAACATCCAGGAGATCAAGCAGCCGGAACTCGACGCTGCGCTGATCGCTCAGGGCGTTGCCGATCAGCTTGCTGGTCGTGTCGCATTCCGTCGTGCCATGAAGCGCGCCGTGCAGAACGCACAGAAGGCTGGTGCCCTCGGCATCCGCGTGCAGTGCTCGGGCCGTCTTGGTGGCGCTGAAATGTCACGCACCGAGTGGTACCGCGAAGGTCGCGTGCCGTTGCACACGCTTCGCGCCGACATCGACTACGGCTTCCGTGAAGCAAAGACCACCTACGGCCGCATTGGCGTGAAGGTGTGGCTCTACAAGGGCGACATCCTTCCGTACAAGAGCGTGCTCGACGACAAGGCAACTCGTGAAGCAGCAATGGCTGTTGGCGAAACTTCCGGTGACGCTCGTCCCCGCAAGGTCGTGTCGTCCGCTGCCGGTCGCAAGCGCGATGCCGATTCGGAACTTGTTGAAGACATCGAAGCAACCCCGCTGGTGAAGGAAGCCGATCCCGAGCTCGAGCGACTGCTCGCCGAGGAAGAAGAGATCGAGCGTTCAACTCGCCAGCACCACGAAACCCCGCACTTCCGTCCCGGGGATGGTGACTGAACATGTTGATGCCTAAGAAGGTCAAGCACCGCAAGCAACAGCGCG
>WLOT01000164.1 GCA_009699125.1 Actinomycetota bacterium | reverse complement strand
TCGAACAACGGACGGGGTGGTTGCGTCGGCAACGATGACAAACTCGATGTATTCCCACGTGGATTTTTCAACGATCGACTGCACGAATTCGATGATGAAGACGCGGTCTTGGCCCCAAACGGTTCCGGATGAACCGCAGGTGGGGATGATGAGGCTGACCTTCGTAGATGGGTCTGGATGGCGACGGAGGTGCAGAATGTTGCCGGGCTCAGAGACCTCGACCTCTGCATCAATGCCGACTCGACGGCAATGCGCCTGAACGACTGCTGCAGCCTCGAGGAGATCGGCTGAAGAGCGGCTTTCTGCCTCGGACTCGGACGGCCCCTCCGTGCTGCCAAAGAGCAGCTGAGGGAGGTGTGCGACCCCATTGCCTTGTTCAGTGAGCCTGAGTACGAGGTCCCAGAGGAGCGATAGCCCACGCATCGTGGGTAGGGAATCGTCCACTGCTGAGTCAAGGACAGCGCTGAGTGCATCTGAGCGGCGAACGGCAAGAAGGTTGCCGACGTAGAACTGAGACCGGAAACGTTCGGGGGACCAATCAGGTTTGTATCTAGATCGAATGTGGCGACCCCGCGAGTCGACAATTTCCTCGTCGGAATAGGCCACCATGACGCTGGGGTCCTCGAATATCTCGGCGAGGAGAGGGAGTGCCCGTGCATTGACTCCGCCTCGGAGTCCTGAAAGAACAACGACGTCGGCCAATGAGGTATTGAGCGCAGCATTAAGTTCGGCGCGGCCCGCATCGTCCGCAAGCGTGACGATGTCGAGACTGATCTCAGGTTCGTTCGAGCAGGTGTTCTTCGGCATCATTGTCGACCGAATCGAGAGATGATTCGGCCCAGCAGGGGAATCTTTTTTACGACCCGGTCTCGGAACCAGACGAAGTCGCGTTGCCATCTACGAACGTCATTTTCCAATTCGACAACCTGAGCTCGTAAGCGACCGGCCTCAAGTTCTGCGCTGCGTGCAGCGTCACGAGCAGCTCGAGAATCCCGCGAGAGATCTTCGTAGGACTTTTCAGAAGGTCCTACAAGATTTCGAAGTCGCGTGACTTCGTCGCGAAGCGCCGCAAGTTCATCGACGGGTTGCTCTGGAGTGGGGGAATCTTCAGAAACGTCCATTTGAAGGAAAACCTTAGTCTTCTGCGCTTGAATTCCTTGCCGTTTGTAGGTGACTTCAGCGGAAGTGAACCTCAAGTAATCTCAAGGCGTGCAAATGCGGCAATCACGATGAGTATCGGACCAACGGTCCGGCGGATGCTGGGGCCTGTAGAGGCACCCATTAGTTCTGCCTATCGCTCAATGTTCATCAACGTCGGCCAACTCGGTGAAGCGATGACTGCGCTGCCGTTTGGATCAAGAGTCTTAGAAGTCGGGGTTGGCGACGGGATGATTGCGTCCCAACTCACCACGCGTCGACTCGACGTAACCGTGCTTGGCATCGACTTGGCAGAGAATCCGGGTTCGCTCTTTGAGGGCGACGCGACGCGAGCACAGTTCCGGACTGTTTCGACGAGTGATCTGCTGGCTGAGAAGCCTGAACCTTTCGATGCGATTGTTATCGCTGACGTTCTCCATCATGTGCCTCCGGCGATTCGACCGTCATTGCTCTCTGACGTTTCAGCGCTCTTGGCCGACGATGGAGTGTTGCTTGTCAAAGAAACGGTCGTCGTTTCTTCTCCTGGGTACTGGATGGGCAAATTCTCCGATCGCTACATCACCGGCGATCGCAACGTGTCGTTCCTTCGCGAAGACGATCTCCACCAACTCATCTCCGACAATGTCCCCGGCTTGGTGGCTTCTGGTCGATCAACGATCAAGCCATGGAAAACCAATTTGCTTCTCGTGTGGCGACGCTCAGGAAGCTGAGTTACCCGTTGGTGCCGAATGCCTCAAGTAGCTGAAGCGCTGCTTTCGCTGGGGTGATTCGCCCCGCCGAGACGTTTGATTCGATGTCCGGGAGGAGAGTCGCAACCGTTGCGTCAGACCGGAAGCGATCAAGCAGCGTGTCGCCGATTTCGCTCCAGAGCCATGCTGTCGCCTGGGCTGACCTCGCTTCTGCAAGTTCTCCGTTGGACGTAACAGTTTCCCGAAATGACATCACGGATTCCCAAATTTCTGAGACGCCGATTCCATGGAGCGCTGAACAAGCGAGAACTTCGGTCGCCCATGCATTCCATTTCGGCCGCAGCAAGTGAACCGCGCTGGCGTAGTCGCCGCGCGTGCGAGCGGCTGCGGCAGCAAGGTCGCCGTCGGCCTTGTTCACGATAACGAGGTCCGCGAGTTCCATGATGCCGCGCTTGATGCCCTGCAATTCATCGCCACCACCGGGTGAGACAAGAAGGGCAAAGAGGTCAACCATGTCGGAGACCGCAACTTCGGATTGTCCAACACCGATTGTCTCAACCACGACGACATCGAAACCAGCTGCTTCGCACAGCAGCATCGCTTCGCGCGTGCGTCGGGCAACGCCGCCGAGTTGTGATCCACCGGGGGAGGGGCGGATAAATGCTTCGGGGCGGTTTACGAGTTCGCCCATGCGGGTCTTGTCGCCAAGGATCGAACCGCCGGTGAGGCGACTTGAGGGATCGACAGCAAGAACCGCGAGTTGATGGCCTTGATCGATGATGTGCTTGCCGAACGCTTCGATGAACGTTGACTTTCCAACACCGGGAGGCCCAGAGATCCCGATCCGAACCGCATTGCCTGTTGCCGGCAATACCGCTTCGAGCACGGCATCGGCAATGACGCGATGCTCAGCTCGGGTCGACTCCGCGAACGTAATTGCGCGGGCCAACGAACGCCGATCTCCCGCACGAATCCCCTCAATGAGGGATGCTGCGTTCTCGGCGGGTTCGGTCACGCGTTCGGGCTCTTCTCAGCGATGAGGGCGAGAACCTTGCGAGCAGCCGACGGGATGTTGGTGCCGGGTCCAAAGATTGCGGCGACACCGGCATCGGTCAACATGTCGTAGTCCTGAGGAGGAATGACGCCGCCACACACCACAAGGATGTTGTCGGCACCGGCCTTCTTCAGTTCATCGAGAAGCATCGGAACGAGGGTCTTGTGTCCGGCTGCTTGGCTTGAGACGCCAACGACGTGCACGTCGTTTTCGATGGCATCACGGGCGGCTTCGGCTGGGGTCTGGAAGAGCGGACCCATGTCGACGTCAAAGCCGAGATCAGCAAAGGCGGTTGCGATGACCTTGGCGCCGCGGTCGTGGCCGTCCTGGCCCATCTTCGCCACCAGCATGCGGGGGCGACGACCCTCGGTCTTGGCGAATGCTTCGATCTCGCCCTGGAGAGCAGCGAAGTCTGCGTCACCTTCGTAAGCCTTTGCGTACACACCGGCAATGGTACGGACCTCAGCCTTATGTCGGCCGAATACCTCTTCCATTGCATCGGAGATCTCTCCGAGGGTTGCACGGGCACGGGCAGCCTCGACGGCGAGGGCCAGAAGATTGCCGTCGTTCTTGGCGCCTTCGGTGAGTGCGGCGAGAGCGGCAGCACAAGCAGCGTCGTCGCGAGTTGCCCGAACGGTGGCCAACTTGGCGAGCTGCTCTTCGCGAACCTTGGTGTTGTCGATGTCGAGAACATCGACCATCTCGACGTTCTCGGGGACGTACTTGTTGACGCCGACAACGGTGTCTTCACGACGATCGATGCGTGCCTGCTTGCGAGCCGCGGATTCTTCGATGCGCAGCTTCGGCATTCCGGACTCAACGGCTTTGGTCATGCCGCCCAGTTCTTCGACCTCACAAATGAGTTGCCAGGCTTCGTCCACGAGTGACTGTGTAAGAGACTCGATGTAATACGAACCACCGAGCGGATCGACGGTGCTTGTGACACCAGATTCCTCAGCGATGATCAACTGCGTGTTACGAGCGATACGGGCGCTGAAGTCAGTCGGAAGTCCGAGCGCTTCGTCGAACGAGTTGGTGTGAAGGCTCTGCGTTCCACCGAGCACTGCGGCGAGCGCTTCGATCGTTGTGCGCACGACGTTGTTGTACGGATCTTGTTCGGTGAGTGACACGCCCGAGGTCTGGCAGTGGGTGCGGAGCATGAGCGAGCCGGCCTTCTTCGGTTCGAACTCGGTCATGACACGGTGCCAAAGCACGCGCGCGGCACGGAGCTTCGCAACTTCCATAAAGAAGTTCATGCCAATCGCGAAGAAGAACGAAAGGCGACCGGCGAAGAGATCGACGTCGAGTCCCTTGGCCAGCGCGGCGCGGACGTATTCTTTGCCATCGGCAATGGTGAACGCGAGTTCCTGAACCGCCGTAGCTCCGGCTTCTTGCATGTGGTAGCCGGAAATCGAAATCGAGTTGAACTTCGGCATTTCGTTCGAGGTGTAATCAATGATGTCGGCGATGATTCGCATGCTTGGAGCAGGCGGGTAGATGTAG
>WLOT01000163.1 GCA_009699125.1 Actinomycetota bacterium | reverse complement strand
CTGTGGGCGGGCATCGTGCCGCCCGATCGCGTTAGCCGAGTGGCCGAGAAACTCGTCGATCGATCGCGCCTCATCCGCCATTCGTTCGTGATGGATCCCGTTACGCCCACTGGCGGTTCCACCGGCTATGGCTACATGCTCACCGGCTATCCCGAACCGGAATGGGACGTCGAAAACCAAATGGTCGAGGCCGAACCATTCTTCCGCTTCGTCGTGCATGACGGTCTTGCTCGTGCCGGGCGCGCTGATCTCATTGCTGATTTGTGCCGTGACTGGAAAGTGTTCCTCGACGCGGGCGAAACCACCTGGCCGGAATGTTGGACGGGTGGCACGCGCTGTCATGGTTGGTCGTCAACGCCAACGCGAGATCTCATTCAACATGTGCTCGGCATTACGCCAGCCGAACCGGGTTATGCGGCAGTGCGAGTGGCGCCGAACTTGGGCGATCTCGAATGGGCGCGTGCAACGGTTCCGAGTCCGCATGGTTTCATCACGGTGGAAGCGCGCGCCGACGGGACTGTCACCATTGACGGTCCCGTCCCGGTTGTGCGCGACTAATCACGTTCCAAGCGCTGAAGCCACTGCGTAGTAGAGCGGTATACCGATCGTGATGTTGATCGGAAAGGTGATACCGAGCGCCAGTGTGAGGTAGCGACTTGGCGCTGCTTCGGGAATGGCGTAGCGAACGACTGCAGGCACGACGATGTAGCTGCCGCTGGCGGCGAGCACCGCAAGAAGTGTGAGGTCGCCGACAGGAAGCCGAAGCGCCCATCCGATTGTGAGTGCGAGTGACGCATTGATGAACGGCACGATGACACCGAACGCAATGAGGAATGGCCCGACATCGCGAACTTCGCGAAGCCGTCGGGCGACAAGGAGCCCCATTTCGAGCAAGAAGAAGGAGAGGAGTCCTTTGAACAGGCCGTTGATGAATGGCGCCATTGCTTCACCGCCGGCGGGTCCACTGATGAACCCGACAACCATCGAACCGACGAGCAGAAGATTCACACCATCGGTGAACGCTTCACGGAACACCTCTTTGATAGAGATCGGCGGTTCGGAATGATCGACACCTTCTTCGGGCCCGCGTTCGCCGGCCGG
Organism: Actinomycetota bacterium; assembly: GCA_009699125.1. Classification (GTDB taxonomy): domain Bacteria; phylum Actinomycetota; class Acidimicrobiia; order Acidimicrobiales; family Acidimicrobilacustridaceae; genus Acidimicrobilacustris. The sequence goes on along the minus strand of WLOT01000163.1, from coordinate 3,308 downwards.
ATGCGGAGCTTCGGGAACAAGAGTGCGTGAATCGGTGGTGGCGAGGTTGTCGCCAACTAGGGCTGCGGTTGGTGTGGCAACGATCGTGTTTGACGTCTTCATCTTCGCCCGCACCCATGTTGCGAGAAGCACCGCCATGATGATGGCGGGGGATTCCATCAGCACCATCGCCACCGTCATGTGGCCGCCGGCTTCATCGCCGCGAGACACAAGGAACTGCGATGCCGTCACAAACGTGACCGCGCTTACTGAGCCGTAGGTGGCGGCGATAGCGGCGGCGTCGAACGCGTCAATGCGCTTGCGCAGGACCAAGAACCAGATGACCGGTATGACGAGGGCGAGGACGATGGCGGCCCCGATGACCTTTGCGCCATCGCCGGAGAGGCCGGCATCGGCCAGGGCTTGTCCGCCCTTGAAGCCCAGCGCCATGAGTAAGTAGAGCGAGAGGAACTTGGCGATCGGGGCAGGGATCTCGAGATTCGAGCGAATCAGACCGATGGTGACCCCGAGGAAGAAGAACAGAATTGCTGGATCGGTCAGGTTCTTGAGGATGTCGGCGTCCATGGGGCTCCTGCGGCTCGTTGCCTGTAGTTATCTGTTTCCTGAATACTAACACCGGAAATAGATTGCCGCTAATTATCCCTGGTGGCTGAGGCCCCAGATAGTCGTGGGCTGGGGTTTTCCTCGCTCGCCTACGCTTCTCGAATGGGATCTGGGCATCGAGTCGGCATTGTTGGCGGCGGGCAGCTGGCCGTGATGATGGCCGAAGCGGCGGACGATCTTGGGCTGGAGATCACGTCGCTCGCCCAGGTTGCGGATGATCCGATTTTCAGTTTCGGGCGACAAGGCTTTGTCGGCGATGCACTCGCTCTCGACGACCTCCGGCGACTCGCGTCTGACACTGACGTGCTGACCTTTGACCATGAACTCATTGATTATCGAGTGCTTGCGCAACTCGAAAGCGAAGGAGTGGTTGTTCGGCCAGGGTCGACAACGATGGCGATTGCCACCGACAAGGAGAAGCAATACGAGCTCTTCGAACGGCTCGAGATTGCGCAACCCGACACGGTCGTGGTCACTGAACTTGCGGCCGCGTTCGAAGCGATTTCTCGATTCGATGGTGCCGCCGTTTTGAAAACGGCAAGAGGCGGCTACGACGGTCGAGGGGTATTGCTTGATTCGAGTGAAGCGGCAGTGCGCGAATGGTTTCCAACGGGTCAAACCTCAGTTCTTGTTCAACGGTGCGTCGATGTTGAAATCGAAATCGCTGTTCAAGTTGTGAGAGCGCACGACGGCACCATGGTCACCTACTCGCCGGTTCGAACTGTTCAATCAGACGGCATGTGCAGCATTGTTCACATTCCCGCCGACATTGCACCAGCGCTTGAAGACGAGGCAATGGAGATCGCTCGCGAGATTGCTGAAGCGATCGATGTGGTCGGCATCCTTGCAGTGGAGTTTTTTGTTCTCGATGGTGAACTGCTGGTGAATGAACTCGCAGCACGACCGCACAATTCAGGGCATCTCACCATTGAGGCGTCAGCGACCTCACAGTTCGAGAATCATCTGAGAGCCGTCACCGGTCTTCCCTTGGGGCCAACAGATCGGATTGTTCCCGCTGCGGCGATGGCAAATATCGTGGGCGATACACGCGGGGAACCGCAGGATCAATCGCTCAGCCCAGATATTTTTGTTCATATGTATGGCAAGACGCCGCGACCTGGGCGCAAACTTGGTCACGTGACTGCAATTGCAGACACGACAGACCAAGCAATCGAACATGCGCTGGATGCAGCGAAAGAACTCGAACAAGAACCGGAGATGTCATGAGCGTTGCGATAGTGATGGGAAGCGATTCTGATCTGAGCGCCATGCAAGGCGCGATTGACATGCTCAATCGGTTTGGCGTTGATCACATCGTTCGTTGTGTCTCGGCACATCGTGATCCCCATGGGATGCTCGAATTCGCGTCGCAAGCAGCATCGAACGGCATTGATGTGATCATCGCTGGTGCTGGGGGAGCGGCTCACCTTCCAGGCATGATCGCGTCGGCCACCGAACTACCGGTCATTGGCGTTCCGGTGGGTCGTCCCGCGTTTGATGGTCTCGATGCATTGCTGTCGATCGTGCAGATGCCTGCGGGTATTCCTGTTGCGACGATGGCCGTAGACGGAAGTGCAAACGCTGCGTTGTTTGCGATTCGGATTCTTGCTCGTAGCGATGAAGGACTGCGAACGCAGCTTCGAAACTATGCCGCAGAGCTCAAAGACGTTGTTGCCGAAAAGAACGCTCGACTCCAGGGTTAAACCGACGCGGCCATTTCTTCGAGCCGTTGGACTCGTTCCTCTACCGGAGGATGAGTCATGAACAAGCGGCTGAAGTCCTTGCGCGTCCCGGTAAGCGGGTTGACGATCCAAGCGCTGGCTTGGGCCGGCGTGATGTCCATCGGCGAACGTTGTCCAAGAGCTTCCAGTCGACGAAGCGCAGATGCCAACGCCATGGGGTCGCCTGATAACTGGGCGCCGTAGCGGTCGGCATCGAATTCCCGAGACCGTGATACCGCCATTTGCAATAGGCCGGCGGCAAGGGGGGCGATGAGGGCCATAAGCAGCATGGAACCCGCGCCCGGTCCGTCATCGTCATCGCTGCTACCGAACAATCCGGCAAACATCGCCATGTTGGCAAGCAGCGAGATGGCGGTTGCAATTGCGGCGGCAATCGATCCGATGAGGATGTCGCGGTTACGGATATGCCCAAGCTCGTGAGCCAACACGGCCCGCACTTCGTTGGGCGGACAATTTTCCAACAGCCCTTGGGTGATGGCGACTGCGCTGTTTGCCGGGTTGCGGCCAGTGGCAAACGCGTTCGGCTGTGGTGAGGGGGAGAGGTAGACGCGCGGCATTGGAAGCCCGGCCGACGCCGCCAGGCTGCTCACCATTTGATGCAACTCGGGCGCGCTTTGTGCATCGATCTCCACTGCGTGTGCGGCCTTGATCGCGATGCGATCGGAATACCAATAGGAGGCACCGGTAATCGCGAACGCAATTGCGAGTCCGAGCAGCGCTCCACCAACGCCGCCAAATAGTGAACCGAGGACGACGAAGATGCCGCCGATTCCTGCCAGAAGGACAAAAGTCTTCGCGGTATTTCGAAACGACATGGGTTCGCTCCTTAGCCAAACTCAAGAAGATCGGAAAAAAAACTGCTCGCCTTTTTCTTTTTGGGCTTTTCGTACTTGTCGTCTTTCTCGTACTTTTCCGAACGGTCTCGTGGCACTGACGCGGCAGTCAGTTGAAGGTTTGTTCGTT
>WLOT01000162.1 GCA_009699125.1 Actinomycetota bacterium | reverse complement strand
TGCTGCGGGTGTTTCGAAAGCTCACGCCGATGTCGTGTTGATCTCCGGACACGATGGTGGCACCGGCGCTTCGCCGCTTACGTCTCTCAAGCATGCTGGAGCACCGTGGGAACTAGGGCTCGCTGAAACTCAGCAGACATTGCTGCTTAATAACCTGCGTGATCGCATCGTCGTCCAGGTTGATGGTCAGTTGAAAACCGGTCGCGACGTTGTCATTGCCGCGTTGCTCGGTGCTGAAGAGTTCGGTTTTGCAACTGCTCCGCTCGTCGTTTCAGGCTGCATCATGATGCGTGTCTGCCATCTCGATACCTGCCCGGTTGGAGTCGCAACGCAGAATCCAGAGCTTCGGGCCCGCTTCTCCGGCAAGCCTGAGTTCGTTGTGAACTTCTTCGAGTTCATCGCCGAGGAAGTCCGTGAACTCCTTGCTGCTCTTGGCTTCCGCACGCTCGACGAAGCAATTGGCCAGGTTGAGTTCATCGATGCGAAGCAGGCAGTTGAGCATTGGAAAGCCTCTGGTCTTGATCTATCTCCGATCCTCTACCTGCCCGAACTCGCCGAAGGTGCCAGTCGCCGATGCATCTCGACACAGGATCATGGTCTCGACATGGCCCTCGACAACGAGTTGATTCGCCAGGCAGCACCCGCGCTTGATCGTCGTGAACGAGTCGAGATCGCTTCTCCGATCCGGAATGTCAACCGCACTGTGGGCACGATGCTCGGTGCTGAACTGACGCGTCGCTTTGGCGGCGAAGGGCTTCCCGACGACACGATCACGATCGCATTCGAAGGATCGGCTGGTCAGAGTTTCGGTGCGTTCTTGCCAAAGGGAATCACGCTTCGCCTTGAGGGCGATGCCAACGATTACACGGGTAAGGGCCTCTCGGGCGGCCGCATCGTTGTGCGGCCATCGAAGAGCGCAACGTTCGCGGCTGAAGAGAACATCATTGCTGGCAATGTTGTTCTCTACGGTGCAACGCAGGGCGAAATGTTCTTGCGCGGAATCGTCGGAGAGCGCTTCTGTGTTCGAAACAGCGGCGCCACAGCGGTTGTCGAGGGTGTCGGTGATCACGGTTGCGAGTACATGACTGGTGGTCGGGTCGTGGTGCTCGGTCCAACCGGGCGCAACTTTGGCGCAGGTATGTCTGGCGGTATTGCGTTCGTGTACGACCCGGACAACACCTTCCTGCTTCGAGTCAATCCCGAGATGATCGATCTTGATCGGCCAGATGCCGACGACCTTGAGTGGTTGCGAGACCGGGTCGAGAAGCATCGTCAGGAAACTGGCTCGGTGGTTGCCGAATCGATGCTGGCCAACTGGGCCGAGGTTGGTTCCAAGTTCGCCAAAGTCATGCCAAAGGATTTCAAGCGTGTACTCGAAGCCGAGCGCAAAGCACTCGCAGAGGGTACCGATCCCATCGATGCGGTCATGGCCGCCTCGCGAGGGTGAGAGGACAACGTCATGGGTGATTCAACCGGTTTCATGAAGCACGATCGTCAACTTCCGTCACGACGTGAGGTTCCCGTGCGTCTTCGCGATTGGAAAGAGGTCTACGAAGACTTCCCAATAGCCAAGGTGCGCGAACAGGCCAGTCGTTGCATGGACTGCGGTATCCCGTTCTGCAATAACGGTTGCCCGCTCGGCAACCTGATTCCCGACTGGAACGATCTCGTTTTCCGCGACAGTTGGCGTGATGCGATTGATCGTCTGCACGCCACGAATAACTTCCCGGAATTCACCGGACGCCTCTGTCCGGCCCCGTGCGAAGCAGCATGCGTTGTCGGCATCAACCAGGACCCGGTAACGATCAAGCAGGTCGAGGTCGAAATTATCGACCGCGCCTGGTCCGAAGGTTGGATCGAACCGCAGCGCTCCGCACTGCGCACAGGCCGCTCTATCGCTGTCGTTGGTTCAGGACCTGCGGGCCTCGCTACCGCGCAACAGTTGGCACGCGCCGGTCACGACGTTGTCGTCTTTGAACGCGCCGATCGTCCCGGCGGTCTCCTGCGTTACGGCATCCCCGAATTCAAGATGGAGAAGCAGCACCTCGATCGCCGTCTCGCCCAACTCGAGGCTGAGGGCGTTGAGTTCCGCTGCAACGTGAATGTCGGCGTCGACATCACCGGCGAACAGCTCCGTGACCAGTTCGATGCTGTTGTCCTGGCCGGCGGCGCAACCGCTGCACGCGATCTCAACATCCCCGGCCGTGACTACGTTGGCATCCATCAGGCGATGGATTTCCTTCCCCTGGCCAATCGGGTTCAGGAAGGTGACATTGATCGCAGCCCGATCCACGCAGAAGGCAAGCGCGTCGTCATCATCGGTGGCGGCGACACTGGTGCTGACTGTCTCGGAACTTCCCATCGCCAGGGAGCGATTTCGGTGCACCAGTTCGAGATCATGTCCCGACCATCAGATTCTCGTCCTGCAGAGAACCCCTGGCCGACGTGGCCCATCGTGTATCGCACGTCGTCGGCACATGAAGAGGGCGGCGAGCGCGTCTACGCGGTGAACACACTTGAGTTCCTCGGAGACGACAGCGGCAATCTGAGGGGACTTCGGGCTGTCGAGGTTGTTTCTGAAATCGTTGACGGCCGCCCGACCTTTGTTCCCGTAGAGGGATCCGAGTTCGAGCTTCCCTGTGAACTGGTGTTCCTCGCTATGGGATTTGTAGGCCCCGAATCCGGGGGAGTGCTCGAGCAACTTGGTGTTGAGCTCGACCCGCGCGGAAATGTTGCTCGAGACGGTTCGTGGTCCACGAATGTCGAAGGCGTCTTTGTTGCTGGCGATATGGGCCGCGGACAGAGCCTCATCGTCTGGGCGATCGCTGAGGGCCGCTCAGTGGCAGCTGCGGTCGACACATGGCTCATGGGCGAAACAATGCTTCCTGCTCCAATCGATCCATCCGCAGCGCCTCTTCGCTGAATCGAAGATCGACAGCCAGAACGCGAAGAGGCCCCCGTCAGTGACGGGGGCCTCTTGCCGTTCAAGTGGTGAATCAGGCAGCGACGGGGTCGCCGTTCAGTTGCCGATAGGCATAGCCAATTGCAATTTCGGTGACGCCAATAGCGAGGCCACAGGTTACAGCGTTGATGAGGACAACCACGATGGCGAACACGAGCACGTCGCCTGCGTTCTTACTCACGAGGTTGAACGAATTCTTGATCGCGTCGACTGGTTCATTGTTGCGCTTCGGGTCAAGGACGAAAAATGCCCAGAACAGAAGGAACAGACGAACCACGATGTAACCGATGCAGCATGCGATGATGCCGACAAATGACAGGAGCGCAACGATGACGGCACCGATTGCAAACGGTGCGAGTCGTTCTGTTGAGAACATCATGCTTGCTTCGGGGGGACGCCCATCGGTCACCGCCAAGGCAGCTCGGACAAGTCCGGCCTCGACCATGAAGCCAATAAAGATTCCGACCGCCAGAATGATGCCGGTTACGAGAAGTCCTGCGATCAGACCGCTCGGACGGACGAACTGAACAACCATGGTGAACACGAACTGCACGCCGAAGAAAATGATGACGATGAGGATCATCGTGCTCAGGTTGGCGACGAATTTCTCCCAACCGTAGGAGAGTGCTGCTCCGACATCGAGTCGATTGCCAGCCGGCTGCTGGCCGGGCGGAGGTGTTGCACCGGGAGCTTGCTCCGGGGGATACCACTTACCGTCCGAGGCCTGCCACCAGCCCGGACCCTGGGATGTGTCGCTCATGGACGCTCCTTGTGTTTGGTGAGCCCGGACGTCGTCGCCCGTGCGTGCGGCACTACCTGACCGCTCCAAGAAGTTAGTTCGTCAATCGGAACAATTCGGGATTTCTCAGGCTCCTGCGTCACGAACTGGGAGCAAAGGAGTTTCGTCCGCTCTCAGGACTCGTTTCGTAGCCCCGCAGAGCGGTTGAGGACCATGGGCATTGTCGGCTGAACGACATGGCCTCGTGATGCCATGAGCGAAAGAACCCAGTCCTCGACCTCGGACCAACCAGCAGCTCGGGGGCCCTCGACATCGGCGTTGTAGGGCTGCGAGAAAATCACCGCTTCGGCACCGGATGATCGGAGCGCCTCAACATTATGAGGGGCATCGTCGACATATGCGTGCGCTTCAACCTGGGGCTTGTCACCGAGAAAACAGAGGTCGCGATAAGGAATTGAATGTTGATCCAGCCATTCAACGGTGTCGGCGACAGCCACCGCATGACCCCAGTTGGTATAGAGGCGGTGGGTGATGAGGCGAATCCAGACTCCAGCGTCGGAAAGACGCCAGAGCGTCTCGGCCGCACCAGGAATGACGGGCATCGTGCGGAACATTCGATGCTCGACGATTGCGAGGCGGTGCAGGCGTTCAAACTCGGCGCGGTCTAAGTCCCACTCGGTGAAGTCCCATGTTTCCTGTGGCGGAAGAGACGACAACTCAATACCGCGTTCCGCCGCGACGATACGTCGAAACGCTTCGGCGTGATCGCCACAAACTCC
>WLOT01000161.1 GCA_009699125.1 Actinomycetota bacterium | reverse complement strand
GGCCGACCGCCATCACCAGGCGGACCACACCATCGATCGCAATGATCTCGGCATAGGGACGGAAACGCCCCTCGCCCGCAAGCACGCCTCGGGCGAGATGCATCAGGAAGAAAGAGACCAAGCTGATGACGAGTGCAACCGTGAAGAACTGATCGCCGTCATAAATTTCTTTCGAAAGAAGCGGCGAAAGCGCTATCGCAGCAACAATCAAAATCGCGGTGAGAGCGGCACCCAGCTTGAATGCTTTGGCGACAAGCGGCCGACTTCCGTCGTTCTGCGCTCGGCGATAGGCAACTGCGCGTCCGACTTCCTGCTCCATTGGCAAAAAGAACCCTGGGCCGATCACAAAGATCACTGCCCAGAACGCAGAGAACGCTGCTTTCGCTCCGCCATCAAGCGAGTTGAGTGTGATGACAACGAAGACGTACGACGCAATCGAAGCGACGGCGATTCCGAGCCCGACTGACGCAGCGCCATCCGGAACGGCACCTTTGACCTTCGCCGCTCCGGTTGCGATCTTCGCTCTCATGGCGACCATATTCGCATGACGCCGACCGCAGAAACGCGACCTCTCGCCAAAAAGTGGTTCCGATCGACTGACTATCGGTGAAACGACAGTCAGTCGGCTGGAGGAATCAGTGGGCGAAATGAGGTGCGTGTGGGGTGCAGTACTGGTCGTACTCGGCAATCACGATTTCTTCTGGCTCGATTGAGCACGCCGGGCACTTCGGATCGCGGCGGATCTTGTAGGTCATAAATGACTGCTCAAGGCTGTCGTAGGCCATCAATCGGCCGGACAACGAATCGCCAAGACCAAGCAGGAGTTTGATCGCTTCGATCGCCTGGATCGACCCAACGATGCCGGGGAGAACGCCAAGCACACCAGCCTCTGCGCATGACGGCGCGAGTTCCGGCGGAGGGGGCTCGGGAAGGAAGCAGCGGTAGCAAGGACCATCGTGCGGAAGGAACACGGTGATCTGACCTTCGAAGCGGAAGATCGATCCGTGAACAACCGGCGTACCCGTCTTCAGCGATGCATCGTTGAGAAGGTAACGGCTCGGGAAGTTGTCGGCACCGTCGACGACAAGGTCGTACTGCGAAAGCAGTTCCACAACATTCGACGCGTCGAGACGCATGTCGTGAGTGATCACATTGACTTCAGGATTCAGCAACTTCAAGGTCTTCGCTGCCGAGTCGACCTTGCGCATTCCAACGCGTTCAATGTTGTGAATGATCTGACGCTGAAGGTTTGATTCGTCGACAACATCCATGTCGATGATGCCAATCGTTCCGACACCAGCTGCAGCGAGATAGAGCGCAGACGGCGAACCGAGGCCACCAGCGCCAAGAAGCAGAACCTTCGAATCGAGAAGCTTCATCTGGCCTTCTTCGCCCACCTCGGGAAGAAGAAGATGACGTTGGTAGCGATTGCGCTGTTCAGCGCTCAGCGTGCGAGGTGCCGACCAATCTCGCCCTTGGTCCTTCCAAGCGTTGAAGCCACCATTCATTGAAAGAACATCGGTGTAGCCAAGTTCCCCAAGGGTCTTGGCTGCGAAGGCAGACCGCACGCCACCGGCGCAGAAGACAACGATCTTGGAGTCGCGATCCGGAATACGGCTCTCGACCTGAGCTTCGAGATGACCACGAGGAATGAAGACCGCGTTCGGGATAGCGCCCTGTTCGAACTCATCGGGCTCGCGAACGTCGAGGAATACCGTCGCTGGTGCGGCGCGCAGCGCTTCGGCCTCGGCCGGTTCGATCTCGGTGATCTGGCTCTTGGTCTGCGAGAGAAGGTCTCGGAAGGTGGCCATGGTCTGCCTCTAGTGCTCGGGGGATCGGGCGAATTGCTCGCTCGGGAGGAAAACCCTACCGATTAGGTCGGCTTTCCGCCACCCCCGGCGATTGGCTTAGAGAATGGCTGGGAGAATCTCCGATGCAGAGCCCTGAACCACCACTGTCGCTTGCGAGTCGAACGGCGTCGACTGGGCGTTCACGATGACCACCGAACGGCCAGATTCCAACGCAATCTGAACCATCGCAGCGATTGGATACACGGTCAGGCTGGTTCCCACTGCGAGCAACACGTCGGCTTCGGTTGCCGCAATCTCTGCTCGCATGAGATCAGCAGTCACTAACGACTGCCCAAACATGATCGTCGCAGATTTCAAAATTCCGTCGCAGATCAGACACGGCGGATCGGGGTCCCCCGCTCGAACTCGATCAAGTGCTTCACCCATTGGACCGCGGGCACCGCAGTCGACGCACTCCCATCGATGCACCGTGCCATGAATCTCGACCACGCGGTCGGGCGAGTTGCCAGCGATGACATGGAGACCATCAATGTTCTGCGTCACCAATGTATGGAGACGTCCCGAGCGCTCAAGATCGACAAGCGCCCGATGTCCATCGTTTGGCGAAGCAGTGAACATGTCTGAGTCGAGTCGGATCTGCCACGCATCTCGTCGAACCTGGGGATCGGCCAAGTAGTGCTGGATCGTTGATCGCTTCTCGGCTTCGGGATTCCGTGTCCAAACCCCGTTCGGCCCTCGGAAATCGGGAATGCCTGAATCCGTGCTGATACCCGCTCCCGTAAGTACCGAAACCGAGGACGCTTCATGGATAACGCGACGAGCAGCCTCAAGCGCTTGCGGATCAATCTCGTCTGCGGCATCGGACATGACTCAATTGTGGCCCACCCCGAGTGCTCTGCAGAGAGCCAAGACGGGAAAACGGACTGGAGTAGCCTGCCTTTCAATGCAGGACAGGGCTAACAATCACGACAAAGTGCTCGTCATCATTCCCGCGTTCAATGAACACGAGACCCTTCCGTCGACCCTTGCCGAATTGAAACGCACGGTCCCCGACTTCGACGTGGTCGTTGTCGACGACGGATCCAAAGATGACACCGCCGACCTCGCAGAAGCCAATGGTGTGATTTGCCTTCGCCTTCCGTTCAACCTGGGTATCGGTGGCGCCCTGCGCACCGGTTTCCGATTTGCCGTTGAACGAGGGTACGGACGCGCCATTCAGTTCGATGCCGACGGCCAACTCGATGCATCGCAAATCTCCGCGATCTTGGCGCCGCTCGCTGATGGCGCCGACATGGTGATTGGCTCTCGATTCGCTGGGGTTGGCGACTATCACGTTGGTCGCAGCCGAGGCGCTGCGATGGGAATCCTGCGCTGGTCAATCGAACGTCTTGCCGGACAGAAGTTCACCGACACCTCATCGGGATTTCGGTCATTCGATGCCGACATGCTCGCCATGTTCGCAACCGACTACCCCATCGAATACATGGATTCCGCTGAAGCACTCGTTCTCGCATGCCGAGCTGGTTTCGATGTACGTGAAGTTCCCGTCACTATGCGCGAACGCGCCGGCGGACAGGCGTCGAACCGCAGATTCCGACTCGTGTACCACTACCTCCGTGTTCTGGTGTCGTTAGCGAATACTCCTCGCCGCACTCGCAACCCAAAGGCGGCAACGTCATGAGCCTTCGTGCGCACATCTCGCTTGCCATCCTCGTAGCGCTCGCCATCGTCGGCATCGTTGTGCTGGTGCGTCGTCGCCATCTGAAAGCGAAGTATTCGCTGCTTTGGCTCAGTCTCGGCGCCGTCATGGTTGTCATTGCCGCCGTTCCTGGCCTTCTTGACTGGACCGCCGACCGACTTGGCATTTGGTATCAGCCCACACTTCTTATTCTCCTCGGGCTCGCACTACTTCTTCTTATCGTTGTGCACTTCTCGTATGAGCTCACTCGTTCCGAAAACCGAACCCGTGAGCTCGCCGAACAACTTGCGCTGTTGCGATTGCGAGTGACCGAGTTGCAGCAGTCCATCGACGCAAACGCCGATGGTGGCAGCGCCGGAAGCGACTCCGCGTCCTCCTGAGCAGTCCCCTCACGCCAACTGGCAAAGATCGGTCCATCTGGCCCGTTGACCTTTGCGTGCCCTGAGACGACAGTCAGCGAAACATCACGAAAGGTCGTGATGTGCAGCGACGTTCTCAGGAGGAGCCGTGACCATCATCAGCGATCCCGCACAACCGGCCGTAACACTCGCCGTCGAAACGTGGTCAGATCCTGTCATCGACCAACTCGGACACGATCCCCGATCGGCATATGTCGAAAAGTTTTGGCTTCCGATACTCGGGCCGTCTTCCGTCTGGTTACTGCGTCGAATCGCCGACGGACTTGACCGACATCCAGAGGGCTTCGAGCTTGATCTCGTCGACACCGCCCAATCGCTTGGCGTGGGCATGCGAGGGGGTCGCAATGCACCACTACTACGCACCTTCGAACGGTGCTGTCGCTTTGGGGCGGCACGCATGCACGGAACCTCATCAATATCCGTTCGCCGACGTCTCGCTCCGCTTACACGAACGCAAACGGAACGACTTCCCGACTCGTTGCGTGCCGAACACGACCAGTGGTTGAGTCGACCCAGCACCTCGCCGTCATTCGAACAGATGCAAACACGAGCCCGTTCGCT
>WLOT01000160.1 GCA_009699125.1 Actinomycetota bacterium | reverse complement strand
GTAAGGCCAGCATCGCCAACCGGACCGCCGATAACGAAGCGGCCAGTCGGGTTCACGAGGACCTGGTAGTCGTCGTTCGCGAACTGAGCCGGAATGACGGGACGAATGACATGTTCGATGAGGTCGGGACGAATCGCGTCTTCGCGATCGATGCCATCGTCGTGCTGAGTGGAGATAAGCACGGTGCGCAAACGAACCGGCTTGCCGTTTTCGTAATCGAAGGTGACCTGAGTCTTGCCATCGGGACGAAGATACGGAACCGTGCCGGCCTTGCGAACATCAGCCAGGCGCTCGGCCATGCGGTGAGCAACATGGATCGGAAGCGGCATGAGCACATCGGTCTCATTGCACGCGTAGCCGAACATCATTCCCTGATCGCCCGCACCCTGCTTATTGAGGATGTCTTCGCCCGAGGTGCCGGTGCGAACTTCTTCAGAATCGTCAACGCCCTGAGCGATGTCGGATGACTGAGCGTCGAGGCTGACCATGACACCAACGGTTTCGCCGTCATAGCCGTAGGACTCGCGGTCGTAGCCGATGCCCTTGATGGTGTCGCGCACGATGCTGGGAATGTCGACATACCCGGAGGTGGTGACTTCGCCGGCGATGATCGCAAGACCAGTAGTGACGAGGGTTTCGCATGCGACACGACTCATAGGGTCGTTCGTCAGCATTGCGTCGAGGATGGCATCAGAGATCTGATCGGCCATCTTGTCTGGGTGGCCCTCGGTCACTGATTCCGAGGTGAAAGTCCAGCTGCTCACGGGATACTCCTGTGTCGTTGGTTCGGGGAGAAACCTAGTCGGGCAGAGACCCTCAGCGGTCGGACCTGATGGCCACAACGGCGTCGAGTACCGCCTTGGCGACCGCACGTTTGTCGGTCAGAGCGATGTTCGTGGGATCTCCCGAGGCCGAAAGGATGGTGACTGCGTTGGTGTCGTGTTCGAACCCGACACCTTCAGCGCCGACATCGTTGGCCACGATGAGATCGAGGTTCTTGCGTGTGAGTTTGCCGCGTGCGTTGTCGAGAACATTGTCGGTTTCAGCAGCAAAGCCCACGAGTACTTGCCCTGGAGCCTTGCGTTGACCGAGATCGACAAGGAAATCGTGGGTGGGTTCGAGAACGATTCGGCGCTCGCCATCGGCGCCAAACTCGTCTTTCTTGATTTTGTGATCAGCCACAACCGCGGGCCGGAAGTCGGCAATCGCTGCCGCCATCACGATCACATCGTGATCATCGGCGACAGGCATCACTGCAGCTTCCATGTCTGCAGCGCTCACAACATCAATAACGTCGGCACCGGCTGGGACGGGAAGATTCGCTGTGGTGACAAGTGTGACCTTTGCGCCGCGAGACATTGCCTCGGCCGCAATGGCATAGCCCTGCTTACCTGATGAGCGATTCGTGATGACTCGAACTGGATCAATTGCTTCGCGAGTTCCACCAGCGGTGACAAGTACTCGAACACCGGCAAGATCGTCGTTTGCTGACAGGGCTCGTTCGATCGCAGCAACGATGTCCGCCGGTTCGGCGAGGCGACCGGTGCCGACATCGCCACCAGCGAGGCGACCTTCGCCGGGCGGAACGATGATGACGCCACGTGAGGCGAGCAGTGCAAGGTTGTCCTGCACAGCGGGGTGTTCCCACATTTCAGTGTGCATTGCCGGACAAATGATGACGGGCGCACGCGTAGCGATCAGCGTGGCGGTGAGTAGATCGTCGGAATAGCCATGGGCGTAGGCCGAGATAAGTCGCGCAGTTGCAGGAGCAACAACAATCAGATCGTTGTCTTGACCGAGACGAGTGTGCGGAATTGGTGACGTTTCATCCCACAGCGATGTCTGGACCTTTTCCGAAGCGAGGGCCGACAGTGTTGTTTCGCCGATGAAGTGGTTTGCACCTTCGGTCATGATCGGCACAACATGCGCGCCCGCGTCGACGAGTCGACGACAAACGTCGACCGCCTTGTACGCGGCGATTCCCCCGGTAACTCCGAGAACGATGCGACGGGATGTGAGGGTCATGCCCGCAGAACCGACAACAGGTCGGTCAGTCAGCCTCAGGTGCTTCGTCGACGGCCTCGGCCAATTCGACGGTTTCATCGATGCCTTCGACGACGTCCTCGAGGAGGTCGGCGGGATCGACGCGCACGGGGATGATCTTGTCGGCCGAGATTTCCTCGAATGCTATTGAGAGAGGCTTACGGGCGAGCGAGGTCACCTGCGGCGGAACATTCGAGCCTTGTCCTTCACCAAGTTGGTTGAAGTAGGCGTTGATCTGACGAGCGCGCTGCGCGCCGAGCGACACCAGCGTGAATCGCGAATCGACCTTCGAGAGAAGAACTTCGATTCGGGGGTTCACCATCGAGTCATGGATCTGGGCCACGGCACACCTTCGCTACTGATTGGGGACAGAAGACTTGCGAACTGAGAATCCTGCCGAAATCTGCAGAACCACCTCAGAGAAGAGGGGCAATGCTACCGCAGTCGCCCGCCAGGACCACATTGCCGGAAATCCTGGGCGAACGGAGAACGCGATTAGGCCGAGCGATGCTCGGCGATCAGGCCTTCAACCTCGGCCACCGTGCGGTCGAGATCGTCATTGACGATGCAAATGGCACCCAATCGACGACCCTCGGCCAATTCCGCCTGGGCCACAGCAATACGGCGCTCGGCCTGCTCCGGAGGGTCTCCCCGGCCCCGAAGGCGTTCGGCCTGGACCTCGGCCGAAGGGGGCTCAAGGAGGATGAACAGGCAATCGGGCACCCGTTCGAGGACCTGCGCTGCGCCCTGAACATCGATTTCCAGGATCACATCTCGGCCATCGGCGCCATCGGGCCATGGAGTTCCGTAGAGATTGCCGAGAAATTCGGCATATTCGAGGAATCCGCCCTCGACGGCATGGGCCTCGAACTCTTCCCGGGAGCGCCACACATAGGCGTCTTCCCGTTCGCTCGGGCGACGCTCACGGGTGCTCCACGATCGGGAAAGCCAAAGTTTCGGATCAGCGGCAACGAGGCGGGCAACAACAGTGCCCTTCCCCACTCCCCCTGGTCCGCAAACGACGATGATCACGAGAGTGCGGTCAGCTACCGAACGAGGCCAGGAGGGCCTTGCGCTGCTGTTCGCCGAGACCACGCAGACGACGAGTGTCGGCGATACCGATCTCGGTCATGGCGCGACGCGCCTTGACCTTGCCGACACCTGGCAACGACTCGAGGATCGCGAGGATCTTGATACCCGCGACAAGTTCATCGGTTCCTGCGAGATCGAGAACCTGACCAAAGGTCAATTCACCCGACTTCAGCTTGTCCTTGACGACGGCACGGGCTCGACGCGCTTCAGCGGCTTTCGCGAGCGCGGCCTGCCGTTGTTCGGGAGTGAGTGCAGGAGGCTGCGGCATGGGCGAGACCATAGCCGTTGCCCTAAGGCCGTCGTCCGGGCGAGCCCGCAAATGGTCTAGGAAAGCGCTGTTGCAACCTCTTCGGCGATTGAAATCGCCGCCGCGACGGGGTCATCTGCATGTGTCACGGCACGCCCAATGACCAGAACATCGGCGCCCGACGCCACCGCTTCTGTTGGCGTGGCCGGTCGGGCTTGATCGTTGACACCTACTCCGGCAGGACGGATTCCGGGCACCACAGTGATCACCTCAGGTGCCAATGCGCGAACCGTTGCAAGGTCACTCGCTGAACACACCAGCCCGCCGCACTGAGCGTCGAGCACGATGCCAACTCGTTGTTGAAGCGCAACAAGGTCGGCCTGTTCGCTTGTGAGAACGGTGATACCCAGACAAGTCGGCGTAGGAAGACCTGCCGCCGATGCACCGTCGGCAACACCTTCGACTCCGGCACGGAGATGGTCGGCACCGGCACGCGTGTGCACAGTGAGGTACGACACGCCGAGCGAACCCATGACTCGTGCTGCTTTGTTCACGGTGGTCGGAATATCGAGCAGTTTGAGATCGGCGAAGACTGCAAAACCATCGCCAATCATTGCTTCGATTGCCTCTGGACCAGCAGCGCTAAAGAGCTCAAGGCCCACTTTGGCCACACCAAACCACGGCTGCAACGCGTGGGCGATGCGCCGAGCCGTCACGATGTCGTCGACATCGAGTGCAAGGGCCAGCCGTGAACGGATTGCTTCGGGGGCTCCGCTACTGAAGTCGAAATCTTCAACGGGCATGGACGACTCCGATCAATTCGCTCACCGATCGCACCCCGTGGGCAGAACACCAGTCTTCGATTTCGTCCTGCACACGGGCGACGCTTCGAGGATCGGCGAACGATGCAGTACCGACTTGGATTGCGCTCGCACCGGCCATCATCAACTCGATTGCGTCGACACCTCGCGCAACTCCACCAACACCGACAATCGGAATTTCAGGATGCGCCGCGTAGACATCGTGGACAGCGCGCACTGCCACTGGGTGAATGGCGGGACCAGAAAGTCCGCCGCCGCCATTGCCGAGTCGATAGGCACGCGTCTCAGTATCG
>WLOT01000016.1 GCA_009699125.1 Actinomycetota bacterium | reverse complement strand
TTCTTGATTCGGTAAAGGGAACGACTCTCGACCAACTCTCACACGATCAGATCACCGATGACTTTCTCGTCGACACGTGGACCGAACTCTCGAAGCTCCATGATGCCGGTATCACTCATGGCGGAATTTGGTCGCAAACATTTCTGCTCTCTGACTCTGGTGCCGCCTTCACAGATCTTCCTACAGCTAACACCACGCCTGATTCCGACGCGTATTTCTTGGACCGCGTCGCACTCCTTGCAACCCTCGCCGATTCGGTTGGAGACGAGCGAGCGATTGCCGCAGCGCAATCTTCACTCGGCAAAGAAGGACTGGCAGCGCTTCTCCCCTACCTCCAGACGACCGCCTTGCCTCGAGTGAATCGCCGTTCTGCCGATGGTCTCAAGAAGCTGTGTTCTCGACTTCGCGACGAAGTCAGCACTGCTACCGGCGTCGAAGCGCCCAAGCTCGAAGAACTCCGGCGTGTCGCACCCTCTTCAATCCTGATCGCCGCGTTCACGATCCTCGGGATGTATCTCCTCATCGGCCAATTCGCTCATGTCGAGTGGGCGACGATGTTCGAGGACGCTCATTGGGTTTGGGTGCCAGTTGTCTTCTTACTTGCGTGGGTCCCGATTGCGGGCCTCTCAATGTCACTACTCGGGTCGGTCAGTAAACCGCTTCCACTCAGGCCCGTGGTCATGCTGGAGATCGGGACCAAGTTCACCGGGCTCGCAGGTGGCGGCGTCACAACGTTTGCTCTCCAAGTCCGGTTCTTCCAGAAGCAGGGATTGAAGTCAGCAGTCGCTGTCACCTCGAGTCTCCTTAACTCAGTCGCCTCAGGTTTTACCGAAGTCGTGTTCCTACTCATCGCTCTCATCTTCGGAGCAAGCGCATTTTCCTTGAGCAAGGGCGGATCGGGAAGTTCAGGCGGACTCTCAGGCAAGATCTTCTTGGCCGCCATCCTGATCGCAGTCATCACAGCAATTGCGTTCACCATTCCGGGGCTGCGACACAGGGTGTCGAAATTTCTCATCCCCCAGGTACACGCCGCGAAGGAAAATCTTGCGGCGGTGATGAAGAATCCTCGGAAGGGCCTGCAGATGCTTGCCGGCAACGCTCTTTCACAGGTTTTCTACGCTCTTGTCCTGTGGGCTGCTCTGCACACTTACGGCGAATCACTTGGCCTCATGCAATTGATCATCATCAATACCCTCGCCTCGATTCTGGGAGGGATCGCTCCGGTTCCCGGAGGCATTGGCGTTATCGAGGCAGGTCTTATCGCCGGTTTCACTGCTGCTGGCATTCCCGATCAGCAAGCGATCGCCGCGACCTTTACCGCTCGAATGTTCACCGCGTATTTGCCGCCGATCTGGGGCTGGCTCTCAATTAATTGGCTGCGACACCGGGACTATGTCTGATCTGATGGCTGATCGGCTTGATTGAAATGCTCATTGAGCATTTCTTCGATTCGTCGGATCCTTCCATCTGTTGAATCATCATCAGGACTTGAGGCTGCGTTACGTCTGCTCTGTGCTTGATCCATGAAACTTGATGCGATTTGTGCGGTGATCACCGCTGCTGTCGTGAGACCAAGAACCATGATTGCGACTGCCGCAATTCGACCCGGAGTCGTAATCGGGAAGTAGTCGCCGTAACCGACGGTGAACACAGTGACACAACCCCACCAGACGGCAATCCCGATACTGGTGATGTTCGCCCCTGCTGCTGTTCGCTCAAATCCCCAAACGATCACGACAAGGTTAAAGAGCAAGACAATCGAGACGAAGACGAAGTGCGCAGTGTTGCCCCTCTTGAACATCGCCCGCAGCAGCCGGAGACTGAACACGAGGCGAATCACAGGAAGAATGACGGCTAAGACACCAACTGGGTGATGAGTGAAATAGCGCAGTCGCCGCCGAGAGAGGTAGGTGCGGACTGCCATATCAATTCCGTAAATAACTGAGACAGCAATACGACCGACATACCAAAACATTGGGTGGTCTGCGACACGGTGGATGGTCCCCAATGGAACGACCGTGAGCCAGATCGTGCAAAGCGCAATGAGATCAAGGGGAAGAGTCGTCTTGTTGATCCAACGATCGAGCCGAGGATTATCCGGCTCGGACTCTGAGGGATCGGCGCTCTCGAAATCGGGAGGGATCGGTGGTGCAGTTGTATCGCTCACGTGCGCAGTCTCACAGACGAACTCAGGCCGATGCACTTCCGAAGTGTTCCGCCTCGGCTTTCCAGCGACCCTGATCGACTTTCCCGTTGGCGGCGCGGCCTATCGAATCGACGATCACGAGATGGCGAGGGACCTTGTAGCCGGCAAGTCGCTCACTGAGTGATGTCTTAAGTTCGTCGAGATTGAGTGGTGCCCCCTGATTGACCTCAACAAATCCGATCACCTGCTGTCCGAAACGCTCATGGGGCGCTCCCACAACGACTGCGTCATGGACCAGTGGGTGAAGCTTGATCGCCTCTTCGACTTCTTCTGGAAAAACCTTTTCTCCACCGGTGTTGATACACCCAGAACCTCGCCCAAGAAGGGTGACGCTTCCGTCTTCGTTCACCGTTGCGAAGTCGCCAGGTGTCGTCCAACGACGGCCGCCAATATCTCGAAACGTCTTGGCGGATTTCTCAGGATCATTGAAATAGCCGATCGGCGCTCGACCAGCGATCGCAACCAGACCCGTTTCTCCTGAGCCGGGAGTCACCGATGTTCCGTCGTCACGAATGACCTGAGCGTCGGGTCCGAGTTTGAAGCCTGCGGTTTTTGCGGTTCCGCGTGATGACGAAATTGAACGCGCTAAGCCGACTGCTTCGGAGGAACCAAGGGTGTCAACACACAGCAGGTTTGGTGCGTGACCGATTAAACCGTCCTTCACCGGAGCTGACCACATAACCCCGGAAGAAAGCATGACCTTGAGCGACGAAATATCCCAACGCTTCGGTTGCGCATCGAGCGCGTCGAGTAGCGGTTTGGCAAATGCGTCTCCGACGATTGAAAGGTCTGTCACCCGATGAACTTCGACTGTGTCGAGCAATTCTTCGGGGTCAAACTTGGTGTGTTCGCAAAGGACAACTGCGCCGCCAGAATCCAGAATCGCAAAAGCAGAAAAGGCTGCGGTGCCGTGCATCAATGGCGCAGCAGGGATGACGCGGGCTCGCACGTCACCGACCTCGGCGAGACCCCGACGAACGACGTCGATGGAGCCATCCTCCGCGTACTTGATCGTGGCGCTGCGGTTGAGAACGCAGAACAGGTCGTCCTGTCGCCACATCACACCCTTTGGTCGACCCGTCGTTCCGCCGGTGTACAACAGAAAAAGATCGTCGCCACTACGACGTGGCGCGTCGAGAGGCAACGACGCCCCTGACTGCGCCGCCGCCTCATAGGGCTCCGCCCAATCGGGACACTCCCCTATTCCATCATCAACCCACAGCCAGAGCTTTACGTCAGGCACTCGTGACCGAACCTGAGATGCGGACTCGGAAAAAGATCCGTGGAACATCACGGCCTCGACCCCCGCATCGATCCACAGGTATGCGAGCTCATCGGCGACATACCGGTAGTTCGTGTTCACCGGAACCATCGCCGCTTTGAACGTCGCAAACAACGACTCGACGTATTCCGTCGAATTCGTGAGGTACTGCGCAACTCTCGACTGACGTGACAAACCAGCGTTGAGCAACCGCGATGCAAGTGCCGAAGAACGCTGATCGAACTCCGCCCACGAAAGGACAGAAGATCCTCGGATCAGCGCTGGGGCGTCCGGCTGAACCTCAGCGATTGTCTCCCACACATCAGCAAAATTCCACGATGTCATCAGCATCATTCAATTCGTTAGGAGTAGTGAGATCATCTCTTGTGAGACGTGCGAACAGTTCTGACTCTAGTGAAATCCTCGATTTCGACGGGTACGATCGTCCGGGGACAAAGAGCCGGGCTTACTCACCATCGGTCACGGCGAAGCGTTCCGGACGGAGCCGTTAGCGTCACCTACGGGGGAACTGTGAATACCAAGGTCTACACGCACGAGTTCATCGACATCATTGGCGCCAATCGCGCGAATTACATGCACCACATGACCGCCAACTGGTGCCCGATGGCTCGGGACGATCGCGGTCAACTTTGTTTCGGCGTGTGGGGCGTGGTCGGCACAACCGACCGCTGGCCCCGGGTCGTCAACATGTGGGAAGAAGACGGCCTCGACGGATTAGCGACCGCTCTTGCGCATGAACTTGGCCGACCTTCCCTGCAAGATGCCAAGCTCGAAACCTGGTGGAACGAAGCCGCGAACTTTCGATCCGGCGGTTACGACCGTGTCCTTCTCCCCGCACCGTGGACTCGCACCATCGAAGAACTTTGCGCAGACGGAGTCTCCGGGGTGGCCTACGCCCACGACACAATTCGTGTCGAACCGGGTGGAGCAGACCAATTCCTTTCAAAAGTTCGCGACATCGCAGTGAACGCTCATCAGCCCTTTGGGTGGCAACTTGTCGGAGCGTTGAAAACTTCGATGCGGCGAGACGACGAATGCATCGTGATTTGGGCGATCCCTGAATGGCAGCAATGGTCCGAGGTCGAAAAGGCTAGGGATTCCGATCCCAGTCTTCGAATGTGGCGCGATGTCCTTTGGGCGGCCGATGACTACCAGAGGTTTCTGATGTGTGACGCTCCCCTAGGCCCACTCAAGATCGGTCGCCAGCCCGAACGTTCCGACCGCACAATCGAGTGGAACGAACCGCAATGATCCAAGAATCCCTCATGCCTACACAACGAGGCTCGTGATGCATTTACGTGATTCCGATAGCGACGCCGTATTCCGCTCTGAGGTGCGCGATTGGCTTCGAAGCGCTGTTGCCTCGATGCCCACACCGCCATTGCCCGACGATTGGCCTGGACGACGCGCCTATGACGGTCAATGGCAACGAATGCTGTTCGACGCCGGCTATGCGGGAATCAACTGGCCTGCCGAACATGGTGGACGCGGCGCCACTCCAACAGAGCACCTGATTTTCCTCGAGGAATCTGCCGCTGCGAAGGCGCCCGACGTCGGCGTCGGATTTGTTGGCCAAATGCATGCAGGCCCAACGGTCATTGCCGAAGGAACCGACGCCCAAAAGTCACATCACCTGCGCGGGATTCTCACTGGTGATCACGTTTGGTGCCAGGGATTCTCCGAACCCGGGTCTGGAAGCGACCTCGCATCACTCCGCACACGAGCGTTCCGTGACGGCGACGATTACATCGTCAGCGGACAAAAGATCTGGACATCGCACGCGATGGCAGCCGACTACTGCGAAATGCTCGTTCGCACCGACCCGAACGAACTCAAGCACAAGGGCATCAGTTGGCTCATCATGCCCATGAATCTCCCCGGCATCGATGTACGACCACTCGTCACTGTTCACGGTTCTACTGAATTTGCAGAGTTGTTCCTCGACGAGGTCCGCGTTCCTGTTGCAAACCTTGTGGGCGCGGAAAACGACGGATGGCGCGTCGCGAATGTCACTCTTAGTTTCGAACGAGGAACCGGGTTTGTCGGCGAACTCCTTGATACGACCAACGTCTTTCAGGAACTCATTGGGCTGACGAAGTCGACCTCGCGAAACGGAAAGACCATTTGGGAAGATGACAGCATCCGCCGGGAGATCGGCATCATTGGCGCCGACCTCGACGCATTATGGGCCTTTACGAAACGCAACGTCTCGCAGGGCGCACGCGGCGGAATGGCCATGGGCTCTGGTTCTGGTTTCAAAGTTGCTTTTGCGACATCGCAACATCGTCTCGGCGATCTTGCACTGCGGGTGCTTGATCGAGCATCTCTCTCGATGGACGATCTCAACGGCGAACCAACCGGCGAGCTCGTGCACAGCAAATTGCATGCTTTCGCTATTTCATTGGGCGGAGGAACCACCCAAATTCAGCAGAACATCATCGCCGAGCGTGTGCTCGGACTTCCCAGGGAGCGCTGACCATGGATCTTCAACCAACAGATGACCAAGCCGCACTCGTCGAGATGATTTCGAACTTTTCTGCGGATCGATTCGCAATCGAAACCGTGCGGTCATTCGGAGATCCAAACGGGTTCGACAGATCTCGCTGGACAGAACTCGCCGCACTCGGAACATTCGGAATCGCTGTGCCCGAGGAGCAGGGTGGCGTCGGACTCAACTTCATTGACGCTGTCCTCGTCCACGAAGCTCTCGGTACCGCTCTCGTCCCCGGCCCACTCGTTGCCGCCACCTTGGCATCCGGTGTCGTCGACGGAGTCATCGATGGCTCAGTCGTTCCGTGCATCATCGACCTTGGCGACGGTGGTCCCCTCGCGATTGAGAACTTCCGCTCATCCGATGTGCTTTTGGTCGTTGACGATGCAGGCATCGGAATCGTTGAGAGTGCCGACGTCTTAGGAAACGACGTGGCCCACTCGACCGATCCCACAACCCCGGTCACGATCCTTACGAATCCCCCAAAGACCAACCCGCTTGGTGACGCTGAACTGGCTAGACAATGGCGACAGCGCGGATCCCTTTTGGCCTCTGCACAACTCTCGGGAAACTCCTCAGGAAGCACGTTGCTTGCAGTTGAGTACGCGAAAGAGCGCGAACAATTCGGCCGACCAATTGGTTCTTTCCAAGGACTCAAACATCTCTTGGCCGATTCATGGATTCGAACCGAAGTTGCGCGATCGTCAGTGTGGGCCGCAGGTGTCACGATCGATGAGCCAGAGGTTGGCTCTATCGACCGGGCTGTCGCAGGAGCTCGACTTACCGCTGCTCGAGCGGCAACCGAAAACGCGAAGACCTGCGTGCAGGTTCATGGCGGAATGGGCTTCACCTGGGAAGTCGACGCCCATCTGTTTCTCAAACGAGCGTGGGTCCTCGAAACACAGTTCGGATCAATCGATGATGCCGCCGAAATCGTCGCCGATCTCTACGCAACTCGCTGAGAATCGATTCCATAGATAACAAGGTTGACAGACCCCATAAACGATGCGGCTGCCTAGCGCGGAAGAACCTCGCTCGGCAGCGGATGACGGAACACCCGTGCCGCATTTTCACAAAGGATCGCCCGCAATTCATTAGAAGGAAGTTCGCCGTAGGTGTCGGCAACCACCTGCTGCGTGTCGGGCCACGTTCCATCGCCATGCGGATAGTCGGTCTCGAACATGATGTTCTCGACGCCGATGCGATGACGAGTCACGATCGTCGATGGATCATCGATTGTGCAGAACGAAAAGTTGCGCTTCAGAACATCGGCGGGACGCATGTCCCAACCAAGGCCGTAGCCACTTCGATCGACGATGTTGTCGAGCCGATCAAGCAACATCGCAACCCAGCCGATACCGCCCTCGGACATCGTGATCTTCAGGTTCGGGTACTTCAATGGATAACCGGACCACAGCCATTCAGCACACGCCGCGAGCGAAAGCTGACCGAACATCGTTGCGCCCAACTGGAGCGCAGGTGCATCGGCTGGCGACGGATAACCACCCGAGGAACCCACGTGGAGAGCGATAACCGTGTCGGTTTCTGCGCAGGCTTGAACGATTGGATCCCAGTAGCCGGAGAACAACGACGGAAAGCCGATGTTCTGGGGCCGCTCCGGGAGAGTGACGGCAACGAAACCGCGAGCTGCGTTGCGTCGAATCTCCGCAGCGCCTTTTTCAGGATCAGCAAGAAACGTAAGACCAAGGGGAATGATGCGATCCGTTGCCGGCTGCCACCACTCTTCGTACAACCAGTCGTTCCATGCTTGTGTTGTGGCATAGCCAAGATCGAGGTCGTCGATCTGCGCGAATACGCGTCCGCAGAACCCTGTGATCATCGAAGGAAAGTTCATCGACGCCCACACGCCGTTGATATCCATGTCTCGAACTCGCTCAGTGATGTCCCAACAGCCCTTACGCATGTCAGAGAACTTTGTGGGCTCGAGATTCTTCATGCTCTTCTGTCGTCCAGCGACAGCATTCATCCCGACCTGCGTAAACCGCTGACCTTCAAATTCCCAAACCTCGTGCCCGTTCTCGTTCGTCACGACCTTTGGTGCTCGGCTCTGAAACTTTGATGACAACCGGCCCTCGAACATTCCTGGCGGCTCAACAAGGTGATCGTCGACGGAAATAATGGTGTAGCGAACCTCTACCGGTTCTGGATCAGGCAGCAGCATCGGATTGTCAGCAAGATCTGTCACGAGTCCCCCAAAAAGTAGGTCTCCGCTGAGTGTAGATGCACCACATCGCAGAACCCGAGCCGCTGCTACCTTCAGTAATCAGGGGAAATGATGACTGACGAAACTTTGGACACAGCAGCCCTAGGCCGTTGGATCGGAAACCGACTCGACCAGGCCGACCTCTCCATTGAGGTCGATGGGCGACCGTCAGGCGGATTCTCTGCCGAGACTCTCCTTCTAACGGCGACGTCGCCTTCGAGCGACAGCCAGCGGTTTGTTGTTCGCCTCGAAACACCGGAACCAGCGGTCTATCCACCACAGTCTGAACTGTCGATGCCTGAGATCGAAATTCAGTACCGCATCATGGACAGCATCGGTCGAAATTCGTCGCTGCCTGTCGCAGGTCTTGTCGGGTACGAGAGTGACTCTGCGGTGCTTGGCACCCCCTTCTTCGTCATGCATCACGTTGATGGCGTTGTACCAATCGAAAGCCCGCCCTACAGCGTCGAAGGATTCTTCACCGATCTCCCTGCTGTAGATCGAACGTCACTCATCAGTAATGGGCTCGAACAATTGGCGCTTCTTCACCAAGTTGACCCGTCTGCTCTTGGACTCGACTGGCTCACACCAAACGGCGTTAGCCCTGGTTCGAAGCATCTTCTCCATCTCTGGAAATCGTTTGGTGATTCGGAGTTACACGGAAGATCACACCCACTATTGGAAGATGCCTGGGCGCTGATAGCACGCGAACTCCCAGCCGATTCGTCGGTTGGACTGTGCTGGGGAGACCCGCGACCCGGAAACATCATTTGGCAAGGCCCAAAACCAGCCTGCCTCACCGACTTTGAGGCGGCCTGCATGGGTCCGCCGGAGTTTGATCTCGGATGGTGGCTGATGTTCGACCGGACGATGCACGAGTTGGCCGGCATCGATCGACTTCCCGGTGACCCAACACGCGACGAGCAACGTTCGATGTACTTCAATCACGCTGGCCGCGATCCCATAGACACTGCAGCCCATGAACTTTTCGCGGCAGCCCGTTATTGCGTCATTGTCGTGCGTGTCATGAATCGCCTCGACCAACGGGGTCTCCTGCCTGCCGACAACATGGTGTGGCGAGACAATCCCGCATCCGAGTGTCTCAAGATGGTCCTCGACGAGCGTTCCTGAGGCCAGAACGACCCTCGATCCGCCGAGAATAGGCCGAAGCCCCCTGCTACCTTGCCCTGAGTGAGAACGCGGCAGATCCCTCGTGCCTCCCGGCAGGACAGGGCGTTGCGATGACTGACAGCGTGACTACGTTTCCCGCGACAACGTCGCTCGCCGCAGAGCGCGCCGCACCTCTCCCGCACCTACCCGCTCTCGACGGAGTCCGTGGACTCGCAGTCATCGGTGTGCTGCTGTTCCACGGAGGATTTACCTGGGCAAAAGGTGGCTTTCTCGGAGTTTCTACCTTCTTCACCCTGTCGGGCTTCTTGATCACGAACATCCTTGTTCGCGAGTTCGAAGGATCCCGCTCAATCGACCTACTCCGATTCTGGGGACGTCGACTTCGACGCCTCATGCCTGCAGCGCTTGCGGCAATCGCACTCATCGGACTCGTCTGGTGGCGAATCGGCTCGCCCGAACAGCTCTCTTCGCTGCGCGGCGACATGCTTTCGTCAGTCGGCTACGTGGCGAACTGGAGATTGTGGACATCAGGTGTGAGCTACGGCTCACTCTTTTCCCAGCCCACTCCATTCCAACATTTTTGGTCGCTCGCCATCGAAGAGCAGTTTTATTTGTTCTTCCCCATCGTTGCACTCGTACTGATGAGGCTCGGCGGACGTCGACTACTCGCCAGTGCATGTGGCGTGGTTGCAGCCGCTTCGATCGGACTTATGTGGTGGCAACGGTCCGACTTCGACCGCATCTATTACGGCACCGACACCCGAGTTGCTGAATTGCTCTTTGGCGTTCTCCTCGCTCTCTGGTGGTCGAGTCGCGAGCGCAACACGACGGTCCGAACATCCCGAGAGCCGATCTTCGACGCCCTTGGTATCGCCGCTGTGCTCGGCGTCCTCGTCGCGTGGTTCAGCATCGGCGAAGCGTCCCCCGGCCTCGCAAAAGGGGGTCTTCCGCTCTATGCCGCTCTTTCGACCATCACTATCTACGCCGGAACACGAGCGGGCCTCTTTTCACGAGTGTTGTCAACCTCGGGAATGCGCTGGGCTGGCTTACTTTCCTACGGGCTCTACCTGTATCACTGGCCCGTCTTTCTCGTGCTCTCTCCAGACCGCACGGGACTGTCACTCGTTCCACTGTTCGTTGTTCGAATGTCAGTCACCGTTGCTATTGCTTTGTTGTCCTACTTCCTTCTCGAGATGCCCGTACGACGCGGCACTCTCTTTTCAACGACTCGGACAGCCGGCACTGCGGCGATCGCCGGAATCTTGGGAGTGGTTGTCTGCGCGTTCGCCGTCACACTGCACACGCCAACCAGCACGGTCCCCTACGCGAACATGAAGGTCGATCAGATCGGCCACCAACAAGAACGCCTTTACCCCACCTCAAGTCCGCCGCCGTCATCGCTGCCTCCAGCCACCATTTGGCTCATCGGTGACTCTGCTGCGGTGGATGAATCACCCGCTCTCGCAGCCGCAGCAGAAGCAACCGGAGCCAACACCTTTGTTTTTGGAGCGGGACCTGGGTTCGGTCTCACCACGGGACTTGATTGGCGCACCGATTGGACCAACGCAATCTCCGAGTCCCGCCCGAATCTTGCCGTGGTCATGTTCGGCAGCTGGGATCTCCCATTCATTCGGGCGAATGGAGTGGATGCCTACGAACGAGTTGTTGACGAAGCAGTCACGTTGCTCACAGACAACGGAATTCGTGTGATGCTTCTCCCCGTGATGCCCGGAGGAAAGCTTGATGTCAGCACAGTCGACAGGGTCTTCGCTGACGTCGCTGCTCGTCATCCGGGGATGGTCGATAATCCATCAATCACCTCTGCATTCTCTGCACCCGACGGATCAACTCCTCGCTATTGGGTGAGCGACGATGGCACAGTGCATCTTCTTCGCAAGAAGGACAACTGGCACCTTTGCCCGGAAGGCGCAGCAAACCTGACCAACGTCGTTCTGAACCGCGCTGTTCAGCTTGGGTGGTCACCTCCGGCACTCAGCGAATGGGAAAGTGGCCCGTGGCGCCAAGCATGGCAATACGACGATCCGCCCGGAGTCTGTGATGGCATCGAATGACACTGACTGACAACGCTGCTGATGCCGGCCCTGGCGCTCAACCGGAACCTACAGAGACTTCACCAACGCGCCGCATTGATCGTTGGACCTATGCGGTGCTGGCATTCGTCGCGTACATCCCCATTCTTCTCACGTCACTGGGTGAAGTCTCGGCCGACACCAAGGCCTACCTGCTGATAGACCCCGGCAAGTTGCTGGCGCGCGCCCCGTATATGTGGGACGCACATATCAATGCAGGGACCGTCACCCACCAGAACATTGGTTATCTGTTCCCTCTCGGACCTTGGTACTGGACCTTCCGAACTCTTGGGGTTCCTACCTGGATCGCCGAACGTTTGTGGTTCGGCACACTGTTCTTCCTCGCCGGGGCAGGCACACTCTGGCTGCTGCGCAAACTTGGTCAGCGCGGTCCCGGTGCTGCCGTCGCTGCGTTTGCCTACATGCTCAGCCCCTATGTGCTTTCGTACATGGGTCGGATGTCGATCATCCTCACGCCGTGGTGTGCGCTCCCTTGGCTAATCGGTCTCATGATTTGCGCGCTGCGAGAACGCACGTGGCGCGCTCCGATTCTCTTCGCGATAGTGGTCACTGCGATGGCCGGAACGAACGCGAGTTCCGTCATCTTTGTTCTTCTCGGACCGATCCTTCTCGTCCCGTTTGTCATTTGGGTCACGAACGAGACCACGCTTCGAGAAGCGTTCAAGTCTCTTCTTCGCATTGCCGTGACAACCGGACCAGCACAGCTGTGGTGGGTTTCCGGTCTGTACATCCAAGGGAAATTCGGACTTCCCATCCTTCAGCTCACCGAGACGGTCGAAACTGTTGCAGAGACATCAACTGCACCCGAAGCGCTTCGAGGTCTTGGCTACTGGTGCTTCTACGGGCGAGACGGACTCACAGGCTGGATCGAATCAGCGCCGATTTATACAACGGCACTCATCATGCTTCCGCTTTCGTTCATACTCCCCCTGCTTGGCCTACTCGGCGCGGTTCTTACCCGCTGGAAATATCGCGCGTACTTCGTCGCTCTGATTCTGGCCGGGCTCGTCTTTGCGATCGGCACCTACCCGTACAACGACCCGTCGCCGGTTGGCGCAATCATCAAGTACACGACCTCGCTGGAACTCGGATTCGCCCTTCGAAGCTCTCCGCGAATCGTTCCACTAGTCGCACTTGGTCTCGCTGCCCTCATCGCTTCGTTTGTCGACGCGATTCTTCCCGTCATCATTCGTCGACTCCGCGCTCCCCTCAACCGACGAGTCGCAATTGCTCTTCCAATCGGATTGATCTGCATCGCAATCCTCAATCTTCCGCCTCTTTGGAGTGGAAAGTTTGTGCAGTCCGATCTCAAGTTCCCCGGAACTCTTCCGTCCTATTGGACCGATGCGGCAACGTGGCTCGACGAGCAGAGCACCGACCTTCGAGTTCTCGAACTTCCGGGCGCCGACTTTGGGGCGTATCGATGGGGAGACACCCAGGACCCGCTGACTCCTGGTCTCATCAACCGTCCGTGGATCGGACGCGAGATCACTGCCTATGGAACGCCCGCAACTGTCGACATCGTGCGAGCCCTTGACCGAACTCTTCAAGAGGGAATCAGCGAAACCACCGCAGTCTCTGGTGTGGCCCGCCTGCTTTCTGCCTCCGATGTCTTGTTGCGTCTTGATAGCCAATTCGAGCGATACCGGGGACCACGCCCCGCAGACCTATGGAGTCAGTTCGGCGGCACCAATCCAACAAATGGCCTTGGAGCCCCCACGACCTTCGGCACACCAACGGTCAACACACCAGACCCTCGCCAGCCGATGGTTGATGAGCAATACACAGCAAATCCCAACTCATCGATTCCGACGCCACCTCTTGTTGTGTATCCGGTCGACAACGTTCGACAGGTCATTCGTTCGGAAGTCACCAATCAGCCGACAGTTCTCTTCGGAGACGGCGATGGAATCGTTGCCGCAGCGTCCTGGGAACAACTCCCGAGTGAGCGACCGCTCTTCTATGCAGCGACGGCGAACGCATCCCCGTCTCTTCTGAAGGGCATTCGAACTTCACGGCCGAACCTCGTCATCACCGATACCAATCGCAAACGAGCGCAGCGTTGGGGAACCCTGCGCGAAAACAATGGGGCGACCGAGACCGCGACATTCATACCCCTTCGCGACGACCCCAAAGATGCTCGCCTTGACTTGTTCCCAGGGGAAACATCGGCGGATCAATCAGTCGCGTGGTACGGCGACGACGTTGCCAGCGTTCGAGCAACGACCTACGGAAATATCGTTGCCTACTCGTCCGAGGTTCGACCGATAAACGCAATCGACGGCGACCCCAGAACGGCGTGGACGACTGGTGGCTTTACCGACGTCGTTGGTGATCGCCTTGTTATTGATTACACCCATCCGATCACAGCCGATCACGTGGATCTTCTCCAAACCCAAGGCAACCGATGGATCACCAAAGCAACGATCCTTCTCGACGGTGTGGCCGTGAAAACCGTTGACATGACCGATGCTTCATTCCTCGGCAACGGTCAGCGTGTTGAGCTCGATGCAAATCGAACGTTTACCTCTCTGTCCGTCCGGATCGACGACGCGAACGTAACGGATCTTGCATCTTGGATCGGATTCTCGAATGTCGGCTTCAAAGAGGTAACGGTTCCGGGAGTATCGGCACAAGAGTGGATCGTCACCCCGACCGCCGGTGTCGACGATCTTGCGCCCACCGCATCGAATGTTTCCTATCTCTTCTCACGTCTTCGTTCGAACCCCACTGAAGGATTCCGGCAGGACACCGAACTCCAGATGCGCCGAATTTTCCGAGTCGGAGCGACAGGTCAATTCATGTCTGCCGGTCGCGCCCGACTCAGCGCTGGAATGAACGGTGCGGTGATCGACAGCACCGTCGGACGCCCCGGCATCGCCGATGGTTATCCGATCGTTAGTGGCACCGACTACCTCGCCGGTGATCTTGCTGCCCGTCCATCTTCAGCACTCGATGGGGATGTCGCCACCGCATGGACCACCAAGTACGACGAGCAGGTCGGAGCAACGGCCACGGTGACAAATCCGACACCAATGACCTTTGATCGTCTCCGACTCTCGGTTGTCAACGACGCCGAGCACTCCGTGCCAACCGCACTCACCATCACACTCGGTGATGGAACCGTTCAAACAGTTCCTGTTCCGGAAATCTCGACGGTTGAGCAAAAAGGAAGCGTTGCAACCGTTGATGTACCTACGGGACGACTTACGTCAACTGTCGTACGAATCGCAATCGCTGCGGAACGTCCAGTCACCACGAAGGAGTTCTTCAGCGGAGGTCAACGAATCCTTCCGATTGCCATCGCCGAGTTTGGACTCCCGACAACGGTCGCACCACTGCCACTGCGTGTTCCAAGCACCTGCCGCTCAGATTTAGCAACCATTGATGGAACCCCTCAGTCGTTCGCTCTCCAAGGGTCTGTTTCCGACGCAATCGCCAGACAGTCACTTGACCTCGTTCCTTGCGATCTCACCGGAGCACCCCAAACACTGTCTGCCGGGGATCACCGACTCGTCACTTCCAAAGGTCTCGATAGCGCAATCGACGTCGATGCGCTGGAGTTCCGTTCGGTACCTGTTGAGCAGTACGCAACTGCCGCAAACCCGCCCACAACAACGTCGACATCTACCGGGAAGAACTCCTACAAGATTGATGTAGCGAACGCATCTGAACCGTTCTGGCTGGTACTCGGTCAATCACTTTCAAACGGCTGGAAAGCGACGGTTCGGGGCGGAGACGCTCTCGGAGATCCCACGCTGATCGATGGCTTCGCCAACGGTTGGCTCATAGACCCGGCCGTCACTGGCTCGACATTCACCGTTGACATCACATGGGCCCCGCAGAAGGTGGTCTGGGGTGGCCTCGCCGTTTCCGGACTTTGGTTCGTCGGCCTCTGCGCCGCAGCCATCGCCATTGGATGGCGTCGGCGTAAATTTGTGCGATCGCTCCCCGCCGCAACCGATCCACACCTGGTCACTTCAGAGCTCACCAACTCCACAAGTACAGCGATGCGGATCGGAGTGCTCTTGGGGATGACTGCTCTTGCAGCATTTGTCGGCGGCCTCGGTGTCGCGATCTCCATCGCCGTCATCACGGCGCTCTCTCTTTGGACGCGTCGCCGCACAGCGATTGCGGCCATCGTTGTTCTTGGATCGATCGGCGGAATCGTGCTGCTCTATACCGCACTGCAATTTGGTCACGAGTACCGTTCAACGGCCGTGTGGCCATCAAGCTTCAAGTTTGCCCATCAACTCGGGCTTATTGCTGTGCTCGCAGTCGTTTCCGAAACGGTCACTCGTTGGCTCTTTCGAAAGCGATCGAAGGCGACACAAAGCGCGAGCGATGCCAACCAAATCAACGACGGTTCAGCACTCACGCGGTAACGGTTGTTTCCGAAGCTCGCTGCAGCGACAACAACGACGAGTGCTGGCCACAAAACGACTGGAAGAAGTACGAGTCGGCGCTTCCACGCACAGATGGCCCCAACGAGGGCAAGCGCAGCGACGATGTAATACTCGACGAGCGCCAAGATCGATTGCCGAAATTCGCGATTCTCTACGGCCATGTCGAAACGGGCAGTTCCGATCGGGTCGTAGAGGTTGAACATTCGCAGCGAACGAAGTGGAGCGACGACGAGTAAGCGGGTCTTATGGGTGGAGATGTATTCATTCGCCCAACTCCGTTTGATTGCATCGCGTTCGGATTCATCAAGCATGGTTCCATCTGTGCTCACTGGTTCTGGCTCGGCGCAGAACCTTTCCCAGTAGCCAGTCTTTTCGCCGTAGTACGCAGCGTCGCAGTTGGTTTGTGCCTGCAGCGTTCCTGTCGGCGACAAGTAGATCGGCTTGTCAAATGTCGTCATATTCCGAATGAGCCACGGCGCAAGTACTGCGAGACAAACGGCGCTGATGATGCCGAAGTCACGAAGCAACGGCTTCCAACTGCTTCGAAACACGACAACAGCGAAAAGCGCAAGCAAAGGACCATACGCAAGCAGTTCGGTTCGCAAGAGTCCACCGAGACCGGAAAGTACCCCGAGAACCACAGCTAATCGCCAGCTGGGTTTTCGCCACCAACGGACCGCGACAATTGTCATTAGTGGCACGAATGCGGTGACGAGAGATTCGCTCATCAGCGACCAGTCGTTCAACCAAAGAAATCCGTAGACGGCCGCGATGAAGGCGGCGATTACTCCGGCACGTTCCCCAAAGAGCTCTCGACCGGCGAGCCCGATCAGAATCACCCCAAGCGTCCCAAACAGCAACCCCACCATCCGATGCTCGTTCACACTGTCGAAGCCCAAGCGAGAAGACACCGAAAGGATGAACGACCACAGGGGCGGATGTGCTGCGGTTGGCTCCTGCGTGCCTGGCGGCAAAGTCACAGTTACAGCTCGTACGGAACCATCAGGTTGAACGACATCGACTGTCGGACAGTCCTCAGCCCCAACGAGAAACGAATACACCGGCCCATCAGTTGGGCCCGCGTCGAAGCAGTAGCCAGCATGAAAGAAGACGGGATTGATGTAGCCCTTCCCGTCAGCGAGAAGATTGGCGGTCTCGTGGTAGAAGACCGCGTCGCCCGAAAGTGGCGCAGTTCGACCCTCCCACAGGAACGTACCGAAGCGAACAGCGAATCCAAGAACCCCTGCGATCGCCAAACACACGACAAACGCTTTTGTTGACATCGACGCTGCCGGTCGATTGCGGCGCTCGCTGGTCACGGACGCACAACTTACGACCTCGGCACGCCGACGACCGGACATCGGATGCTTCGGTTGCAAAGTCTCGACTGATACCGTCGCTACTACGCCGAGATGTCCGGCGGATCGGTTCGAGGAGGACCCTTGGCTCTTCGCAGCCCCCACCAGTACGTCCAGTCTCTTCGTGATGACCGAACCGTGTACTTCGGCGGACAACTGGTCCCCGACGTCACCGAGCATCCCGTCATCGCTCGGGCTATCCGCCACGCATCTGTCGATTTCGAACTTGCCGAAGATCTCGCCGTGCGGGATTTGGCCGTTGTTGATGGTCCCGACCCGTTCAGCCGCTACTTCCTCGAGCCCCGCTCAACTGTCGACCTCGCCGACCGGGCCCGGCTCATTGAAACCGCCACCTCTCGATGCCACACCTTGGTCCCGCTCATCAAAGAGATCGGCACCGATGCTCTCTTTGCCCTGCGTCGCATCGGCCGAGCACTCGATGCCGCTCGTGGTGACACGGAACGGTCCGAGCGAATCGCCGCATTCTTTGACCATTGCCGCTCCAACGACCTCGCCATGTCCGTCGCACAAACCGATGTCAAGGGCGATCGCAGTCTCGGCCCGTCGGCGCAATCCAACCCCGATTCCTATCTTCGAATCGTCGAACGTCGAACCGATGGCATTGTGGTCCGCGGAGCCAAGGTGCACACCAGTTGCACTCCGAACACGAACGAATTGATTGTTCTTCCGACACGAGCGATGAGCGCCGCCGACAGCGACTGGGCAGTCAGCTTTGCGATTCCGGTCAACACTCCCGGCCTTCGACTCGTTGCCAGCCCCTATGGGTCGCACGCCGGGGACGAATTCGACTCCCCCATCAGTTCACAACGATTGATGATGGAAACGACGACGCTTTTCGACGACGTCTTTGTCCCCAATGAACGGGTCTTTCTCGACGGCCAACATGAGTTTGCCGGCCCACTCGCTTTGGCATTCGTGGACTATCACCGCTTCACCGCAATTTCGTACAAACTGCCGCTTGTCGATGCGCTTGTCGGATCCGCAGCGCTCATGGCCGACATGAATGGCATCGCTCGAGCCGCCCACGTCCGCGACAAGTTGACCGCTCTCATTTCCTACGCCGAAACACTTCGCGCACTCGTGGAATCAAGCGCACAGCGCGGCACACCCGACGATGCCGGTGTGTTTGTCCCTGACCCACTCATCGTCAATATTGCGAAATCGCATTTTGCCCACGGGTATCACCACGCCTTACAACAAGTTCAGGATCTTGCGGGTGGCTTGCTCGTCACCGCTCCGGGCGGTGCCGACTTCTCAAATCCTGACATTGGTCCCATGCTTTCGTCGCTCCTCGGTGGACGAGATGGCATCGATGGCGAGCAGCGAATTCGAGCCATGAACATGGTCAGCGATCTCACGACACGAGAGTTCGGCGGGTATCACGCAGTGCTCGCGATTCACGCCGAAGGATCACTCGAAGCCGAGAAGATGATGATCTCTCGTTCCTATGATCCAACCCGTGTGATCGCCTACGCCCGCACACTGGCAGGGCTCGACTAGGCGACCGATCAATACGCGTCGAAATCCAGGAATCCAAACTCACCGAGCTCGAATTCATCGCGGTTGAAATCGGAAACGAACGGATGCAGCACAAGCGAAAGTGGTGACGGCATCAATTTTTGCGGGAGCGGGATTCCGCGAATCCGCAACGCCGGTGACCGACCCCAATGAATCACAAACGGCGCCTCGTGGTGGCGACCAACCACTGCCGCCACGCGCCCTCCAGGCACTTGTGCACTCGACCGACGTTGGAGAACTCCGAGAATGATCCCGAACGGAACCTTTGAAACGTGTGTGCGGGTAGAAACAACAACGAGGTCATTGGAGACATGGATGCTGTAGGCGTGGCCTGGCCGGCGAAGTCGCCAACGCAGCAGTTCTGGAGTCCAGACCGGCGCGTAGCCGGTTCGAGAAGCTCTCACGAACTCCCCGTCGACTAGCCCATCGACAAGATCGATCGTCGATTCAGTTATCGACGTTGATTGAAATCCAGATGTGCGGCCGACCGCTGGAATCATCGTGACGGGAAGCGAGGCGAGAGACCGCCACCCCAATGTGGCCACCATCCGTGGAGCCGAATTGGCATTCGCGACACCAAGAATGCCATCGAAGCCTTGCGCGGTCCCCCGTGCATAGGAGTCTTCTACCGTGCGTCGAAAGGCCCCCGACCCGCGGGCATCTGGGTCAACCGCCAGATCCACGCCGAGCCCCAAAACACGTTCCTCTCCGGACGCTGATCGGAACCTGTTGGGTATGAGGGCGTAGTTGCCCAAACGCTTTCC
>WLOT01000159.1 GCA_009699125.1 Actinomycetota bacterium | reverse complement strand
CTCGGTGGTGTCTGGTCCGAGGGGGAGAAGCTCTTGATGTACGAAGTCAGCCATCTCCGTACGGTACCCGCCCCGAGTGCGGCTTAACGCGTGAAGAACCCGGAATCGATCTCGTGCACCACCGATTCAACCGGCGCTCTTGAGGCTTGGAGCGTGCCCCGGAACGGAGCAGCAAGAACAAGCAGCAGCGCAAGGTCAAAGGAAACCAAGACGACGACCGAGAGGACGACGAATGAGGACCTCCCAGGACTTTCGACAACCAAGATCACCGCATTGATTGTCAGGATGATTCCGCTCAGAGCGAGAACAGCGAGGAGCAGGGTGGGCAGCGTTCGGCCGGCTGCATTGGCGAGGTCGCGTCGCGTCGCGCCGAGATCGTCAACGGCAGCGAGAAGTTCGTTCGAGGCCGGAGTTGAGACCGCTGGCGAGTAGGCCGAATCGCGGACGGTCTTTTGTAGGTTTCGGTACGACTCGGTTTCGATGAGGCCGACCTCATCTCCGCTTTGCAGTTGCGTCCAGCCGGTTGTCACCGTGTACGAAAGGTCCGCACTCAGTGCGTCCTGAATTTTGAAAGTTTCTGCACCGGGAGCGGTCGAGGCCCATGCAAGTCGAGCGCTCGCCGAGGCGATGTGAGCGACCGTCGAATCGGCAGAAGACTGAGCCGTCCACTCCGTTGCGATGACAAAGGCAGAGAGAAACGCGAAGAGCGCCCCCAATGTCGGCATGAGCGGAGCGGCGTGACTCACTGAGTGGCTGGCGTGATGGCCTAAGAATCGGCGAATGACCACGTGGGCAACGACGGCAATTGTTGCAATGACGAACAACAAGAGCGGGAAGAGTGCCCACCAGTCGAGGCTCGTCAGCGTTGTCATTTTCCAAGCCTGCCATGGTTCAAGAGGTCAGGACCCACTTAGACCCTCGGCTACGGTTACCACAGCACTTACGGAGGCAACTGTGAACGCAATCGTCATCTACGAAAGTCTTACGGGTAATACGAAGAAGGCAGCGGAGTTCATTGTTGATGAACTTGTTTCGAATGGCGTGACAGCCAGTTCATGTCCGACCACAGACGTCGACTATCAAGCACTCGCCAGCGCTGATCTCGTCATTGTCGGAAGTTGGACCGATGGTTTGTTCCTTTTTGGACAGAAGCCTGCCAATCAAGGACGTCTTTCGCAGATCCCCTTCCTTGCCGGAAAACAAGCGGCCGTTTATTGCACCTATGCGCTCGAGACCGGGAAAACCCTCGAGAAGCTTGAGGCAATCATCACCGATCGTGGCGCCGACGTAATAGGTGGGATGGCAATCCGTCGGAACAAACTTCAAGAGGGCAGTGCTGAATTCGTCTCGCGATTGCTCGGGGTTGTTTTGGTCTGATTGGTTTGGATTGGCTCGGAGTTGTCTGCCGAGCGGATCGGCGTAAAGCACACGGCCCCGAACACCAGGAACGCCCTCACGGTCGAGAGCAGTGGTTCGTCGCCATGCCCACCAGGGTCTACGAGGAACAAGTAGGCAACGACGCAAAGAACCTTTGCCCGTGTTGTCTTCGCCTGAAGAACAAACGCGACGAGCGCTACAAGTAGAAAACCAAGGTGATGCGTCCAAGAAATTGGACTGACCGCCGCTGTCGCGCAACCAACGATTGCGGCGACGGCGAGGTAGTCGTTGACTCGGGACGCCCGCACTGATCGGATCAGCGCGATGCTGAGCACCACTGTGAGCAGGAGAAGCCAGAGAACCGAGCGGAGAGCTCCGGGTTCGACGACTCGAGCTATGACTCCGAGAATTGAGTTATTCCGACCGTCCCCAACTGATCCAACGCGATCTGAATGCCAAACAAGGTCAGTCCAATAGAGCTTTGAATCGGCTGGAGCGAGTGCCCACCCCAGAGCAGTGGCAACTGCAAGAGCAAGAACTGCTCGAAGCATCGATGCCCATCGCTTGCTGGCTGCGAGCCATACGATGAAGAGCCCAGGGATCAGTTTGATGGCAGTGGCCACACCGATTCCGATCCCTGTCCACCTGGCGGTTCTTCGCATTGCGTCAAGGTCGACGAGGACCAAAAGCCACAAAACGATATTGATCTGACCCTGGCGCAGCGTCAGCCACACCGGGATCGTTACGGTCGCGGCTGCGAATGCCCAGGCAGCCCACTCGAACCGTTTGATTGCTTCGACCCTCGCGAGACCAGCGACTGACCATGTGCATCCGAAGAGCGCCAACAGATTCACAATCGTGAAGAGGACCTCTCGCCCATCGGCGGTCAGCGGAGTTAGCGATGTGAACAGCAGTGGCCCAATGGGGGGATAGGTGGCCGAGAGATTGAACGTGGGGTCGTGATAGTCGTAAAGCGAACCGCCATTCACCCATGCTCGAGCGGCGTTTGTGTAGATCTGCAAATCGAGAAGCCCATTCGGCGGTCCCGCCTTCCAGGACTGCCAGAGGGCAACCCCGGCGGCAGCCGAAAGAGCAACGATTGCGAGCCAACGGCCTCGGACACGACAGGTCCAAGCCAGAACGACGACGGCCGCAACGATGGCCAGCGGAGTGGTCCAAGGATTGATGAGCTCGAAGAGCCAGTTGGGCACGCTGGGACGCTAGCGGAGGCTGGTTCTGCGGGCGTTCGTTGTCTGTTGGCGACGAAACATGATTGTCACAGTCTGGGTGCAGCCCCATTGGACTTTTGGGGGCTAGTTTCCTCGTCGGGCGGGGTCCCTCTGGGGCACCATTTCGTCCATCAATTGACCCCCTAGAGGAGACCATGGATACCAAGCCGTCACATTCAAGCCGTCGCTTCCGTTCAATCGGAATCGTCGCCCTCGCGTTGCTCGGTGTTTTCGCCGTTGTTGCAACGGCGTGCGGAAAGAGCAGCAGCAGCGAAGGCAGCAGCGGAACCGTTAAGGCTGCATGGATCTACGTCGGACCCATCAACGATGGCGGCTGGACGCAGACCCACAACGCTGGTCGCGAATACGTCGCTACGACACTTGGATCCAAGATCCAGACGACCTACAAGGAAAATGTTCCTGAAGGTCCTGAAGCCGCGCAGGTCATCAACGATCTCATCAAGGATGGCAACACGATCATTTTCGGAACCTCGTATGGCTTCAAAGACGCCATGCAGGCCGCTGCTCAGGCGAACCCGAAGGTGAAGTTTGAGATGGCAACAGGTGACTCGATCACTCTGGGCCAGTCTGTTCCCTCGAACTACAACGAGTTCTATGGCGCTGGCGAAGACACCCAGTACATCACGGGCATCGCCGCCGGTAAGGCAACGAAGAACAACACGATTGGTGTTTCCGCTCCGTTCCCGATTCCCGAGGTCATCCGAGGCATCAACGCCTTCGCCCTGGGCGCACAGTCAGTGAACCCCGCCGCCAAGGTGAATGTTGTTTGGACCAAGACCTGGTTCGATCCGGCCGTTGAACGTCAGTCGGCTGAGTCGCTTGTGTCAGCTGGTGCAGACACCCTCTTCTCGCATCAGGACAGCCCGTCTGCAGGTGAGGTCGCCAAGGCCAACAACCTTCCGTGGTTCGGCTACGACTCTGATCAGTCAGGCTCCTACGGCTCCGTGTGGCAGACCGCTGCAACGTACAACTGGGGCCCGTATGAGCTTGCTCAGGTGAACAAGCTCATTGACGGCACGTGGAAGCAGAACAACTACTACGGCACGATTGCTGACAACTACACCAGTCTCGCTCCGTACGGTTCAACCGTCGCTCCTGCGACCAAGGCACTTATGGATGCCGAGTTGGCGAAGGCCAAGGCTGGCAAGGCTGACGCCTTCGGTTGGTACTGGGGACTCGCAGATCGCCAGGATCAGGACGGCAAGACAGTCATCACCAAGGGTCAGACCCTCACGATGAAGGACCTCTACACAATGAGCTACTTCGTCAAGGGCGTCACCGGTAGTCCGAAGGGCTGATCGGGATAGTGTCCCAACCGTGACACAGGACTTACTCGTGGAAGCAGCCACCGCTCCGGCGGTGGCTGCTTTTCACGTCACCAAGATGTTTCCAGGAGTAGTAGCAAACGAGGACGTCACCTTTGATGTTCGAGTGGGCGAGGTTCACGCGCTTCTCGGTGAAAACGGCGCGGGGAAGACCACACTTTCTAATATTTTGACCGGTCTCTATCGGCCTGACTCCGGGTGGATTGAAGTTCTTGGCGAGACCGCCAATTTTCAATCGCCGCGCGATGCGATCTCAGCCGGCATCGGAATGGTTCATCAGCACTTCCGACTGATCCCAACCTTCACTGTCGCCGAAAACATCGCCCTCGGTTCGGCTCACGATCCTATTGGTGGTCGTTTCGACGTCGCTGCTATCGAAGAGCGAATCGTTGCGTTGAGCGAGTCCTTCGATTTGCCAGTGGACCCACGCGCAAAGATCTGGCAACTCTCTGTTGGCGAACAACAGAGAGTTGAAATCCTTAAGGTGCTCTACCGCGACGCCCGAGTTCTCATCATGGATGAACCGACCGCGGTGCTTACTCCCATCGAATCAGAAGCGCTGGCGTCAACCCTG
>WLOT01000158.1 GCA_009699125.1 Actinomycetota bacterium | reverse complement strand
GGGAGTAGCGAGGACGGTGTCACCGTCGACAACGAGTACGGGAGTGAGGGTGACCTCGTCAGCCTCGCCGAGGCGTTCGACATCAAGTCGTTGGCCCTCTTCGACGCGGTACTGCTTGCCACCTGTCTGGATCACGGCATACATAGGGGTGCAACTCTAGCCCCACCAACCCAAAGAACGAAACCCGGGTCTGGCGGGGGCATCGAGAAGTCCTCAGACCAGAAGATCCGGGTCGATCTTGACGCCCCGGCCCTCGCAGTCGGGGCACTGAGCGGCAAAGGACTCGAGGAGCCCCTCCCCGATGCGCTTCCGGGTCATTTCGACCAGCCCGAGCTCAGAGATATCGAAGACCTGTGTTCGGGTCTTGTCTCTGGCCAGCGCATCGCGGAACACCCGGACAACGTCGTCTCGATTGCCCTTGATCTCCATGTCGATGAAGTCGATGACGATGATTCCACCGATGTCACGCAACCGCAGTTGTTTGGCGATTTCGACCGCAGCTTCGAGGTTGTTGCGATACACCGTTTCTTCGAGGCTCTTTGAACCAACGTTCTTACCGGTGTTTACATCGATCACGGTGAGTGCCTCGGTG
Source organism: Actinomycetota bacterium (assembly GCA_009699125.1). GTDB lineage: Bacteria > Actinomycetota > Acidimicrobiia > Acidimicrobiales > Acidimicrobilacustridaceae > Acidimicrobilacustris. Next base: position 3,938 of record WLOT01000158.1, on the reverse strand, counting down.
TGTTCGATGATGAGCGAACCGCCCGAGGGCAACCACACCTTGCGATCGAGCGCCTTGTGAACCTGCTCGTGAACATGATGACGTTCAAAGATCGACAGTGGTTCAGCGGAACGGTCATAGTGCTCGATGCGATCAGCGAGCGCAGGCGAGATACTCGACACGTAATCGTGAACATCGTTGAACAGAGCTTCGTCGTCGATGACGACACTTCGGTAGTTGTCGTTGAACTCTTCGCGAATCACGCGAACGGCCATATCGGGTTCGCGATACAGAAGTGCCGGAGCCTGGGCCGAGTTGGCCAGCGCCTCGATTTGATCCCATTGCGACAGAAGTCGACGAACGTCAGAAGAGATCTCTTCTGACGTCACGCCTTCGGCTGCGGTGCGCACGATGACTCCATGTTGCGGCGGCTTTACCTTGTCGAGGATGTTGCGGAGACGCTTTCGTTCGCTGTCATCAAGACGCTTGGAAATGCCGTACGTGCTTGAGTTCGGGATGAGAACGACGAAACGACCGGGAAGTGAAACTTCCTGTGTGAGTCGTGCACCCTTGTGAGCGATCGGGTTCTTCGTGACCTGACAAATGATCGTTTGCCGTGGCTTCAGGATCTGTTCGATTCGGGCGTTCGATGCGCCACCTTCAACATCTTCGGCATCGAACTGCACATCGCCGCGATACAGCACCGCATTCTTGGGCGTTGCAATATCGACAAATGCTGCCTCCATACCTGGAAGAACGTTCTGCACCTTGCCGAGATAAATATTGCCGTGGATCTGGGCAACGTCATCGGCGGGACGAGACACGTAGTGCTCAATGAGGTTGCGGCCTTCAAGCACCGCTATCTGCGTGGCTTCGGGACGCACACTGACCGCCATCATGTAGCGCCCGACAGGACGACCCTTACGCTCGCGGCCCTTGCGCTTTTCGAGGGTTTCATCATCGAGTTCAGGACCATCGCCACCGAGAATTGCTTCGACGGGACGAGGAACTGCACCCTTCTTCTGCTGCTGACCCTTGGGCTGATTCTGCTGGCCAGATTGGCTCTGCTGACCTGATTGCCCTTGGGAAGCGTTCTGACCCTGCTGCTGGCCACCACCGCCTCCGCCACGGCCACGGCCGCCTCGACGTCGACGGTTGCCGCTCCGTGCCTGTCCGCCGCCCTGACCTTCGGCCTTGGGTGCTTCAGCCTCTGAAGACTCTGAGGATTCGGCTGCAGGAGCGGGTCGGCTGTCGCCAATCTGGGGCTTCTTCACGAGTGCGTCTTCGGCCGCAGCAGCATCGCGTGGACGATTCTGCGACGTGCGCTTGGGAAGCTCATCGGGTTGACGTTCGAGATCGGGCGCACCGGTCTCGTCATCGTCGGTACCTGTCGACGCGCTTGCTCCGCCCTGACCTCCGCCCGAGCGGTTCCGGTTGCGACCGCCACGAGATCCGCGTCGGCGACGCGGGCGATTGGCACCCTCGCCCGAAGCCGCGCCTTCACCAGAACCTGACGCGGACGCCTCGGTCCCGGACGATGATGGAGCAGACTCCCCTGTCGACTGGTTGGGTTGTTGCTGCGACGCTGACTCAGCCGGTGCAGATGATGCAGTCGGTGTGTTGTCTCGTTGCGGACGTGGTTGGTTGTTTGGCGTTGAGTCGCCGGGGTCGACCGTTTGGTCGGACATGGTTTCGTTCCCTTCTCATCGCGCGCCCACCTCGGCGGGTGCGCGTGACGTCGCGTGGGCCGGGATCGGTTCCCGTCTCGCGCCGTCAGTGATGATCCATTGGTGTGTTCTGCAAACGCGCCCCTCGTTGCGAGGCGGGTCGAATGCGGCCAGAAGTTCTGAAGGCCGCACGGAGCGGGGCTGAGTTGCCAGCTCGGCTTCGAGAAGTGCTCCTGATTCAGGAGCGTCTGAAGGTGTCGCGCCAACAACCCGAAGGCTGATGATGCCAGGCCGAATGTCATCGGACACCGTCTTGCCCTTTCGCTCCCGAGTAACCGGAAGCGTTACGGCATCGAGCATGGTGGTCACGTTGGCATCGAGTTCTTCGGGGGTAACCCCGGGGATTTCGATGAGCCACGTACACACCGTGACTGCCTCTTGGAGAGACAGTTCAGAGCGTTCGATGATCGAGACTGTCTCGACATCGACTCCCGGTGGGAGGAACGGCGTAAGCCGCTCGGGCAATGCCCCAAGATCGAGAGATGAACCTTCGGGCTCATTCAGGTCGATATCGAGATACTCCCCCAGCGACTCATGGCCGGTGGACAGCGCCAACCCGAAATGCATTTTCGGACGGGGTGAAAAACCTTCAGTGATGGCCACGGGGAGTTCAGCACGGCGAAGTGCGCGCTCCCAGCAGCGAGCCATGTCGCGATGGCTCGAGAACCGGATCTTGCCGGTCTTCGAAAAACGAACGCGGATCCGCATTAGGACTTCGCTCCGACTGGTGCGCGACCGAGCAACGTCACAGGAACGGAGGTACCGAGGTCCTGTCCGGTGCCTTGTGAGCCTCCGGCCGGAGGCGTGGCTGATGCCACGATGTGCTCGATCGAATAACCGGTGCATGCGCCGCAGTCATAACACGGGGTCCAGCGACAATCAGGGAGCCCAACCTCGGCAAGGGAGTCCCGCCAGTCCTGCCAAAGGAAATCTTTATGGAGGCCCGCACTGAGATGATCCCAGGGAAGGACCTCGTCTTCTGTGCGGTGGCGGTAGGTGAACCATTCTGGGTCGAGTCCGTGCGAGGCCATGGCGGTAAGCCACAGGTCGAGATCGAAACGTTCGTTCCATTCCTGGAATGTTCCGCCCTGACGCCACACCTCTTCGATAACCACGCCGATGCGTCGATCGCCGCGACTCATGATGCCTTCGACGAGTGTCGCTTTCGGGTCGTGCCATTTCACCTGCACGCCGTGCGATTTACGCGTGTCGTCTCGCAGCAAATTGATCTTGCGACGCAATTCTTCGACCGTGTTCTGACCGAACCACTGAAACGGCGTGAACGGTTTCGGCACAAACCCGCCGACAGAAACGGTGACCGACGGACTCTTGGTATGCGCTTTGCCAAGTTGCACACAGTTGCGGGCGAGCTCAGCGATGCCGAGAGTGTCTTCATCGGTTTCAGTCGGAAGACCGGTGAGGAAATACAACTTCACACGACGCCAACCGTTGGCATACGCCGCTTCAACCGCACTGTAGAGATCTTCTTCGCGAATCAGCTTGTTGATGACTTGACGCATACGCCAAGTACCAGCCTCGGGCGCAAATGTGAGACCTGTTCGGCGTGCACGCTGAATCTGTGTCGCGATACCGACACCGAAAGCATCGACGCGAAGGCTCGGCAATGACACCGATACCGGAGGGCCGTCATCAGTCGATTGCACGATGTCGCCGACAAGTTTTTCGATACCGGAGAAATCAGCGGTTGAGAGCGAAGTAAGCGCGACTTCGTCGTATCCGGTTCGACGCAGGCCTTCCTCGACCATTGTGCGAACCTGCTCGGCCGGGCGTTCGCGAACTGGTCGAGTGATCATGCCGGCCTGGCAGAAACGACAGCCACGAGTGCAACCACGGAATACTTCGACGTTCAGCCGATCGTGGACGACCTCGGTAATCGGAACCAGCTGCGTCTTGGGATACGGGAACTCGGCGAGATCGGCGACTGTGCGCTTTTCAACCCGTTCAGGAACATCGGGATAACGAGGAGTAACCGCAACTAGGTTGGCGCCTTCGAAGGTGACGTCATACATCGACGGGACGTAAACCCCAACGATGTGCGACAACTCACGGAGGACGTTTTCACGACTGCCTTCGGTGCGGCCCGACTTCTTCCAGTCGCGCACAACTTCGTTGATCTCGGTGATGACTTCTTCACCGTCGCCCAAGACGACGATGTCCAAGAAATCGGCGATTGGCTCGGGGTTATACGTGCAGTGTCCACCGGCGACGATC
>WLOT01000157.1 GCA_009699125.1 Actinomycetota bacterium | reverse complement strand
GGCTTCGATTCGGTCTCGCTCGACGACTTGGCTGCCGATCTCGGCATTACCAAACAGGCGATCCTCTATCACTGGTCATCGAAGCGAGCACTGCTTGATGCGGTCATTGATCGGGCGGCGATCGAACTCATTATTGAGTTCGACGGCGCGTTATCGGAGGACGGCTCAGGTTGGAGTCGGGTCGAGTCCGTCGTTCGTCGAATCTTCCGCGTCGCGATGCGTCGACCTGAGTTGCTCGGATTCATCCGCGAAATCAGTCGAATCGGTGGTGACGCGTCGTTGCGCGTAACCGCCGATCTCGAACCATTCGTTTCTCGCGCTACGAACTATTTCGAACGTGAGATGAACGAAGGCCGCATTCGTCGATGCGATCCCGGTTTGTTATTGGTGTCGGCCTACTCAACGGTTCTTGGCGCGGCGACAGAGGTCGAAGTTCTGCGTGCCGTCGGAATCGAGCCCACGTTGCGAAGCACGGTCGTGCGCCGCCGTGAGTTGTTGGCGTTCTTGTACGCAGCGATGGTTGCGCCGGACGACGCGAGAACTCAGGCGCCGCGGTAGCGAGACACCGTGGCATGGCGTTCAATCGCCAATCCCACGAGTTCATCGATGAGTGCCCGGTACGGAAGGCCACTGGCCTGCCACATCTGCGGGTACATCGAAATCGGCGTGAAGCCAGGAATGGTGTTGATTTCATTGAGTAGCCAGCCACGTCCTGGGCTCTCAAAGAAGAAGTCGACTCGGGAAAGGCCTTCGGCTCGATAGGCACGAAATACTCGGCATGCCAGTTCACGAACCTGTTCTGTTTCGGATTCGGAGAGAGGCGCCGGAATATGTAGTTGAGCAACACCAGCTGCGTATTTGTCTTCGTAGTCGTAGAAGTCAGCACCGGGAACGATTTCGCCTGGAACCGAAGCTCGTGGTGTCACGGTATGGCCGAGTACGGCAACTTCGATCTCGCGTGCGTCAACGCCTTCTTCGAGAACAAGCCATTCGTCGTAGCGAAGCGCGTCGTCGATCGCTGCGCGAAGTTCTCCACGCATGGTCACTTTCGACACACCAATGGATGAACCCATGTTTGCGGGCTTCACGAATATGGGAAATCCGAGTTCATCGCCGATTTCATCGAGCACGGCTTCACTCGCAGGACCGGTGAGTTCGTTCGCGTGTATGCCGCGCCATTTGGTTTGCGCGATTCCTTCAGCGTCGGCCACATGCTTGGCAATGATCTTGTCCATTGACACCGACGAACCGAGTACGGCGGAACCGACAAAAGGAACGCCAGCAATTTCGAGCAGACCCTGAAGTGTGCCGTCCTCGCCCATTGGCCCGTGGAGAAGCGGAAAGACCACCGAACCGGAGGTGAGGACCGAGAAAGGGTTGACCGTGTCGCCGGAAATCTCTAGGGCATCGCCATAGGTTGCAACGTCGGTTGAGCACTGCACCCAGTCGCCCTCGCGGGTGATGCCGATGGCAACAAGGTCGTAGCGATCGGGATCGGCAGCGGTCAGAACGTGGCGTGCGGTTACGCGAGATACGTCGTGTTCCGCAGATTGGCCGCCAAACAGGACGACGAGACGGGTGCGATCCGGGCCGGACATGGCAGGAACCGTAGTTCGGCGACCGACAACCCGATTGACGTCCCGTAGGGTGACACCGTGGAATTTCAGGCCGCAGACATCGCCGCCGCTGTAGGCGGAACCCTTGCCGGGCCTGATGTCGCAGTTGACGGCGCCAACTTCGACTCTCGCCTGATTCGGCCTGGCCAACTTTTCGTACCAGTTCGCGGCGAACGCGATGGCCATGACTTCATTGATGCAGCTCGACAGGGTGGAGCAGCGGCAACGTTCAGCTCTCGCGGTCCGATTGACGGGCTGACCACGATCGAAGTCGCCGATGCCGAAGCCGCGTTTGGGGCGCTCGGTACGTTCGCACGGGGTCGGCTGCCTGATCGGGTTGCTGGCATCACCGGGTCGGTCGGAAAAACGTCGAGCAAAGACCTTGCCGCTGCGATCCTCACTCGTCGATACGTCACGACGGCGAATGAGAAAAGTTTCAACAACGAACTTGGTGTTCCTCTCACATTGGTGAACGCGTCCCCCGATACCGAAGTTGCAATTGTGGAAATGGGAGCGCGCGGCGACGGTCACATTGCTGACTTGTGTGCGATCGCGCAGCCAACCGTTGCAATCGTCACTGCAATTGAGTTGGCCCATTCGGAATTCATGGGCGGACTTGATGACATCGCAAGGGCGAAGGGTGAACTTGTTGAGTCTCTTCCCGCTCATGGTGTCGCATTGCTGAATGCCGACAACCCGCGTGTTGCCGCAATGGCGCAACGGACCTCGGCTCGGACGATCACCTTTGGTCTCGCGGGTGGCGATGTGCATGCCACCAACATCGTCATCGAAGACGACCTCCGCGTGCGTTTTGAACTGAACTCAGAGTGGGGAACGGCTTCCATTCGATTGGGCGTTCGTGGCGTTCATCACGTTGGCAACGCACTGGCCGCGGCCGCACTCTCGCTGTTGTGGGATGTTCCGATGGCCGATGTTGTTGATGGTCTTGAGCAAGCAGCGCTTTCGCCGTGGCGTATGGAATTACACGTCGCTCACTCCGGTGTCCGTGTGTTGAACGATGCCTACAACGCCGGACCTGCCTCAATGGAAGCGGCGCTGCGTGCAGTCGCACAGTTGCCAACGGCGCGCCATCATGCAGTGCTCGGGCCAATGGCCGAACTCGGCGATCAAAGCGTTGAGGCACACGCTCATGTGGCCGCGGTTGCTTCAGAACTTGGCATCCGATTGATTGCGTTCGGCACCGATGGTTACGGAAGTTCCGCTGCTCAAACGGTGAGCACCATCGATGGTGCACTCGCCGCGCTTGGCAACCTGGGCGCAGAGGATTCCGTTTTGGTAAAGGGCAGTCGTGTCGCTGGGCTCGAACGTCTCGCCACAGCGTTACTGGCCGACTGAACAGTTACCGACGAAGAGTTTCTCGCAACGGCGTTCGTTCTTCTGGGGGACGAAGATCGGCGAACCACGCGAGGAACAATGCAAACGCTGCACCGAAATACACAACGGTGTTTACGCTCGAGTGGCTCACTATCCAACCGGCGATAAGACCAGCGACGGGAACGGTCCCACCGAAGCACATCATCCAGACGGCGCTCACGCGACCGCGAATGGAGTGGTCGAGCCGTGATTGGAAGATCGTCGAGAGCGATGTGACGAGAACAAAATAGAAGAAGCCAAGAAGAAAGCCCACGGGGAACGCAAGGACCGGCCCCCTGATCGTGATGTAAGCCGCCAGCGAAACACCGAAGAGCGCGCATGAGACCCGAAGCACGCTTTCGATCTTGCGCCCGGCAAGAACGGTGCCCACCGACAGTGCTCCGATGACCGCACCCAATCCGAAGGTGGCGTAGAGCAGGCCATACAGGGTCGATTTCGTTGAAACGCTCCAGTCGACCGATGCGATTGCTGGGTACAGGACGACGAACGGCATGCAGAACAACGAGAACATGAAAACCGTGAGAACCGCGCGAAAAACCACGGGGTCTTGGCGGACATACCGGAAGCCGCCAATCAATCGATCGAGTTTGCTTTCGCCAACTTTGCGCTCGAAGCGCGGCACTTTCACATAGGTGACACCAACCATGATGATCACGTACGTCGCCGCGTTTAAGACAAACACCCACGACGCGCCGATCCACACGTAAAGGACTGCACCAATTGCGGGGCCCACCACACGAGAAACGTTCATGCTCACGGAGTTCAGTGAGATTGCGCCGGCGAGGTGTTCGCGGGGAACGAGTGATGGCGTGACGGCAAGAAACACTGGACCTTGAAGTGCGGCACCGGTTCCCACGGCGAAGACCGCGAGCAAGAGCGCGGGTCGCGAGAAATCGGTGGTGCGAACAATCCACGCAATCGCAAGTGAACCGATCATCTGTTCAAGCGATAACCAGAAGATCAGTTTCTTTCGGTTGAACATGTCGGCGATGATTCCGCCGAAGGTCGCAAAGAGGAGCTGGGGTACGAGGTTGCAGAAGCCGACAAGGCTGACCAACCACGCGCTCTTCGTAACGGTGTAGACGAACGCCGCAAGGATGACGTTCTGCATCCAGGTCCCGATAGTGGAACCCAGACTGCTAAGCCACATCGTACGGAAGTCACGATTGCGGAGGACAGCCCGTACCGCGCTGATCTCTTCCGCATCGAGGGCTCGGTCGCCATCGACGAGAGCTTCCTCGGCTTCGCCGCGGAACTCCTCCTCAGATGTGAACTCGTGCTCCGTACTCATCGGAACTGAACTTACGGCGAGTTGCCGGAACAGAGCGAACCTTGGACTGTCCCTTATCTCGGATCACGCTGTTCGAGTCCCAAGTCTTCGAGCCGGCAGTCCGAAATGAGTGGGCCCAATTCGAGCACCAATTCGAGGTCGCTAGCTATTGCGATTAGCGGCCTATGGGGCGTGACGGCTTCATCGAGGAGTTCAGTAATGACCGCCTGTATTCCGCGAGTTGATCGGTTCACTAGTTGCGCCTTT
>WLOT01000156.1 GCA_009699125.1 Actinomycetota bacterium | reverse complement strand
CATCGTTGAGGTCGGCGATGACGACCTTTGCGCCGCCAGCGGCGAGTTGACGTGCACATGCTTCACCGATGCCCGAAGCGCCGCCGGTAACGATTGCTGAGATTCCATTGATTTCCATGGCTGCAGAGAATACGGGGAGCGGCTGCTCCACACCGCATTTCTGCTCACAATCGTTGATCAGAAGAGCGAAAGCTGCTCGTCATCGGGGTACGCCCGAGAACCATCAACGATCCCCTGTGCTGATTCGCCGGTTCCGAAGGTGTCTGGCGGTCCGAGATTGGTCGGAGGCTTCGAGCCAGCGGCTTCCATCTGCGTCGTCGCCGCCTCCACTGCCAGACGATCAACGAGGTCATTCATGGGATCGCCCGAATGACCTTTCACCCAGCGGAATGTGACATCGCCGCGGCTCAAGACGAGATCGATGAACGGCTCCCAAAGGTCTCGGTTGGCAACGGGCTTGCGCTGCGAGTTCTTCCAGCCCCGCCGCTTCCAACCGTCATGCCAACGATCACGGAAGCAATGCACGACATAGGTGGAGTCGCTGACGATCTCCACGGGGCCTTGATGGGATTTCACTGCCTCGAACGCCGCCATGATCTCCATGCGCTGATTCGTGGACTGCGCCTCTCCCCCACTGGCAAAGCCACCGTCGACGACAGCCCATGCCCAACCACCAGGACCGGGGTTACCACTGCACGCACCATCGGTGTACACGACTGTTGTCACTGTTCCAGCGTCCCACAGGTCAGAGGGAACAACCGACATCCATAGTTCACAAAAAATCGACCGGGCTACCTGCCGGTAACCGGTTTGGTGTGGGCATCATGGTGACACGCAATTCCTGAAAGGCGTCTCGTGGACCTTGATCAGTTCGTCAGCCAACTTCCCGACTCCGACCCCGGAGAAACGGTTGAGTGGCTGGACTCTCTCGACGCCGTCATCAATACCGCCGGAAAGACTCGCGCTCGCTACTTAGTGTCTCGACTCACCGAACGAGCGCGTGAATTACAGATCGGCACGCCGGCCGAAGTGTCGACGCCGTACATCAACACAATTCCCGTTGAAGAGCAGCCGTGGTTTCCCGGCGACGAGGAAATCGAAAAACGAATTCGCCAATACCTGCGATGGAACGCAGCTATGGCGGTTGTCTATGCCAACAAGAATGCCGATGGCATTGGCGGGCACCTTTCCTCGTACGCGTCATCAGCGATGTTGCTTGAAGTTGGTTTCAATCATTTCTTCCGCGGGCGAGAAGGAACGCTGGTTGGCGATCACGTGTACCTGCAGGGTCATGCGGCGCCAGGCATTTATGCGCGCGCATACCTCGAAGGCCGACTCAGCGAAGAAGAAATGGCGAAGTTCCGCCGCGAAATCGGTGGCGGAGGACTCTCGAGTTACCCGCACCCATGGCTCATGCCCGAGTTTTGGGAGTTCCCAACGGTTTCGATGGGACTCGGTCCGCTCAATTCAATTTACCAAGCGCGATTCAGCAAGTACCTCTACAACCGACAGATCGACGACACGAGCGCAACGAAGGTGTGGTGTTTCCTCGGCGATGGCGAAACCGATGAGCCCGAAACCCTTGGCTCGATCTCACTTGCCGCCCGCGAACAACTCGACAATCTCATTTGGGTCGTGAACTGCAATCTCCAACGACTCGACGGTCCGGTCCGCGGAAACGGAAAGATCATTCAGGAACTTGAATCGGTCTTCCGTGGCGCAGGTTGGAACGTCATCAAGGTTGTGTGGGGTGCGGGGTGGGACGAACTCCTCGCACGCGATGTCGATGGCGTCTTGCTCTCCAAGATGAACTCAACCCCCGATGGCGAGTGGCAGCGCTACGCCATCGAAAGTGGCGCCTACATCCGCGAACATTTCTTCGGACCCGACCCTCGTTTGCGCAAACTCGTTGAGCACCTTTCCGATGATCAGTTGCGCGCGCTTCCTCGTGGCGGCCATGACTACAAAAAGGTCTACGCCGCGTATAAGGCCGCAGTGGAAACGACGGGGGCACCAACCGTCATCCTCGCGAAGACCGTGAAGGGCTGGGCGCTTGGCTCAACCGTTGAAGGCCGTAATGCCACACATTCGATTAAGAAATTGAGCCACGCAGAGATCCTCGAATTCCGCGATCGCTTGCAACTCACTCAGCAAATTCCAGAATCGGCAATTGACGCCGATACTCCGCCGTTTTACCGGCCACCCGCGAACTCACCGGAAGCCATGTACCTCGCGCAGCGCCGCGAAGCTCTCGATGGCTTTGTTCCGAGTCGTTCGCTACAGATTCGCCGACCCCTCACACTCCCCGATCCATCCGTTTACGCCGAATTCGCTCAAGGCTCTGGCACGCAAGCCGTTTCCACGACCATGGCATTCACACGTTTGCTGCGCGGGTTGTGTCGATCAGAAAACTTTGGGCCACGCGTCGTTCCAATCATTCCCGACGAAGCCCGCACCTTTGGCATGGAAGTTCTGTTTCGCGAACTGGGCATCTATGCCTCACAGGGTCAGCTCTACGAACCCGTCGACCACGAGTTGCTCATCTCCTATGTCGAGTCCAAGAGTGGGCAGCTTCTTGAAGAAGGAATCACCGAAGCCGGCTCTCTCGCGAGTTTCACTGCCGCCGGAACCAGTTACGCAACACGCGGTGTTCCGATGGTTCCATTCTTCACCTTGTATTCGATGTTCGGATTCCAGCGCGTAGGCGACTTGGTCTGGGCTGCTGCCGACGCACAAGCAAAGGGTTTCATCATCGGCGCCACTGCCGGGCGCACCACGTTGCTCGGCGAAGGTCTCCAGCATCAGGACGGCCACAGTCTGGTTCTCGCATCGACGGTGCCCACATGTCAGGTCTACGACTCTGCGTTCGCCTACGAACTCGCAGCAATCATTGAGAACGGACTTCACCGCATGTACGGAGGACCCGACGGTGCTGGCGAAAGCGTCTTCTATTACCTGACCGCGTATAACGAGAACCAGGTCATGCCCCCGCGTCCCGAACATGTCACCGACGCCGACATCATGAGCGGTCTCTACAAATGGGCCGATGCTCCCCAAGGCTGCGAAGCAAAGGCGACGATCGTGTTCTCCGGCACGATGAACCAAGGCGCTCGCGATGCACAAGCCGCACTCGCCGCACGCGGAATTGGCGCCGAACTCTGGAGCGCAACCTCGTACAAGCGACTCCGAGAAGACGCGCTCGACGTCGAACGCTGGAACCGACTTCACCCGACGGATTCGCCACGTTCTGCACAGGTCACTCAACAGCTCAGCGCAGCACCGGGCCCAGTCATCGCGGTCACCGATTTCATGAAATCGGTTCCTGATCAAATTGCTCCGTATGTTCCGAAGCGTTTCGTATCGCTCGGCACCGACGGGTTCGGTCGATCTGATACTCGTGAAGCATTACGTCGCTTCTTCGAAATCGACGCCGCTCACATCGAAATTGCAGTGCTGTCAGCGCTCGCAACCGAAGGCATCGTTGACCCTTCGGTTGTTGCTTCGGCGATTTCTGATCACGGCATCGATCCCGATGCGCCGAACCCACTTCTGAGCTAACTCAACTGGCGCGTTCAGCAGCCGCCGCAGCGCGCTGCCTGTCGAGCCAGCCAAGCAGTACTGCAACAGCTCGCGGATCATGACGCAGCTGATGCGCACCACCTTCGATAATGCGAAGGTCGGCACTTCCATGCGCATCGGCGAGCACCCGAGCGTCGTACACCGGAACGGTGTCGTCCTCGGAGCCATGCATGATCAGTGCCGGACGGGGTGCAACTGATCGGATCGCGGCGACAGCGCGCACATCTCGGATTTGCTTCGCCCATTCGTCGAAGTTCGATGGAAACGTTGGCGTATGAATGATCCCTGTCTCGCGTGCATGTTGCAGCAGGAGTCGCGGATGATTCGCCCAATCGTCGAAGTCGGCCGGCGATCCCATCGCGGCGACACCGCGGATCTCGGGATCGAGCGCTGCGGCTGCAATCGATAGAGAGCCACCAGTTCCGTATCCGGCCGCCCACACGCCGTGAACGCCTTCGACAGTGCGCAGATACGCCGCAGCGGCAAGGAGATCGTCTCGCCAACCGTGCAAAGAGAAGTTGCCGCCCGAATCGCCAGCGCCACGGAAGTTGAAGACCAACACCATCCAACCCATTTCGGTAGCGATCCGTTCAGCCAGTTCGGGGAACGAACGGGCCGAAAGCGCACCACCCTGATTCAGGTTGGGGAAGCCATGACAGATCAGAAGCCCAGGCACTGAGGTGCCAGGCGCGATACGCGGTCGCGCCAAGTGTCCTGCAAGTTCAATGTCACCTGACCGAAAGAGTTTCTCCACGGTCAGAGACAATCAGGCTTCTGCGTCGACGAGACCGCTACCGTTGCCCTTGTAAGGCTTGTAGCAACGGTTGCGTGCTTCGTCGACCGTGTCTGGTCCGAAGCAAATGAAGGTCTCAGCTTCCATCAGTTCTTCGATGATGGACGGATCGTCGATGTTGTCGACGTCATAGACGACCTGCGTGCGCTTGTCGCCCACCCAACGGTTGTGTTCGAACTTTGTCGGACGATGCAT
>WLOT01000155.1 GCA_009699125.1 Actinomycetota bacterium | reverse complement strand
GATGGTTATCGGCGGTTGATCGAAGGCTCGTGATGGCTGTGGCTGAGGGATTCTGCAACAACTGCGGACACCGCAATTCGCTCGGAGCAAATTTCTGCTCCTCGTGCGGTGCAGTGCTTGAATCCATCGCGCCTGATCACACAACGATCACCTTTCACCCTGTCACGCCCGGCGACCCGGTCGAGAGTGATGTCGCTGTCGTCGTCGAGGGCATTCCGGCGGACACGGCGATGCTTGTCGTGCAGCGAGGATCGAAGGCTGGCAGCCGTTTCTCGTTAGACAAGGACGTCGTCACCGCGGGACGTCATCCCGACTCTGACATTTTTCTCGACGACATCACAGTCTCTCGCCGCCACGCGGAACTGCGTCGTGTCACTGGCGGCACGTGGCTGGCCTGCGATTCAGGTTCGCTCAACGGGACCTATCTCAACCGCCAACGAATAGATACAGCGATTCTTTCGAGTGGCGACGAACTGCAGATCGGAAAATTCAAACTCGTATTCCTGCTTGGGGGCGATGGCGCGTGACCGAGACACGTCCTCATTCCTCAATCGGTGAAGTTCTTGCGATGCTGCAAAACGACTATCCCGACGTAACGATTTCGAAGATTCGATTCTTGGAAAGTCAGGGTTTGCTCAACCCGGAACGAACTCCATCGGGATACCGGAAGTTCCACGACGAAGATATTGAACGGTTGCGCTGGATCCTCACCCAACAACGTGACCACTTTCTCCCGTTGAAGGTGATTAAAGATCGCCTTGCTGCCGGCGATTTTTCAGATGGTCCGCCCGAGGGCGTCCTCCCATTCGACCGAAGTGCATCAAGCAACGGAACATCCGACGCGTCTTTGTCTCCCGTGGCTACCGGCGCTCAGAGCGATGTCGAATCTGGAACACCGCGCGCTTCGACATCGCGAACAAGTTCTGTAACGAGTCTGCTCGAAGGGCCTGCAGATCCTCCGGTTGCACCTCGTGGTCGGAAGCGTCATCCAACAGGCCATCAGAAGGGTGATCCCACCCCAGCAAAGGGCGTCGAAGAGGAATCCGAACCGCCGGAGGTTGCTCTCACGCTCAAGGAACTGTGTGAACAGAGCGGCCTGGGTGCCTCTGAGATTGCTGACCTCGAGAAGTTTGGTCTCCTTTCGCAGAGGTCGATGGGACACGTCGATTACTACGACGACGAAGCTCTTGTAGTGGCTCGGCTTGCCGCAGGCTTTTCCAGGTACGGGATTGAGCCCCGCCATCTCCGGATGTACAAGGTTTCGGCGGAACGAGAGGCCGGTCTGTTCGAGCAATTGATTACACCCCTGCTGAAACAAAGGCGAGCAGCTGCCCGCGACCAGGCAGTGGAGATGCTCGAGGAATTGGCTGAACTGGCCGATGATTTGCGTGCGGTGATGGTCCGGGCATCGTTGCGCGACTATCTCGGTCAGGCCTAGGTCGCGGGTTCGGTTCCTCTCCGATGCCGGTAGTGTGAGCCGGTGATTGAGATGGAAGTGATCAACGTTCAGGTTGATATACCCGGAAATGCACCGGTTCTTGTCCTGCGCGAGGTTGCAGGAGCCGGGCGACTTGTGCCGATCTTCATCGGTCATGCCGAGGCATCTGCAATCACTTTTGGGCTCGAAGGTGTCGTGACTCCACGGCCACTTACCCATGACCTTTTTTGCGAAGCGATCGATCATCTCGGGGCAACGCTCACCTCGGTAGAGATCACGAAGGTCGATGGCGGCACCTTCTACGCCGAGATGGTTCTGAAGGTTGCCGAAACCGAATCCCGGCTTTCCGCTCGACCATCCGACGCGGTCGCCCTTGCACTGCGAGTTCACTGCCCGATTTGGGCCGACGACTCCGTTGTCGAGACCGCTGGACTGCTTCCCGATGAAGACTCCGAGGATTCCGACGACGGGGGAGACGTGGTCGAGGAATTCAGAGCCTTTATCGACAACGTAAATCCCGAGGATTTCGCGTCCTGAAGCGGTTTTTGGCAAACCATTGACGCCGCGCGCGGCGACCTGTACGGTCAGCGGTCCTCACAGCGGCGTAATTTCGCCGTTGTCATCCGTGGGATCAGCGCCGATCCCGTTCTGTGACGCAGGGCCGTCACATGT
The DNA here is from genome assembly GCA_009699125.1 of Actinomycetota bacterium. GTDB lineage: Bacteria > Actinomycetota > Acidimicrobiia > Acidimicrobiales > Acidimicrobilacustridaceae > Acidimicrobilacustris. The sequence continues at coordinate 2,460 of WLOT01000155.1, read as the reverse complement.
CGTATCTGGGAGTCTCCATGGCAACAACGAACGAGCGCGCGGTCGATTACGGCTTCAGCGGTGCGAAAGCAGCAGAGATCGTCGGCATTAGTTACCGGCAGCTTGATTACTGGGCACGGACAGATCTGGTTCGACCAACGGTCACTGATGCTGCCGGGAGCGGCAGCCGTCGACGCTACGGCTACACCGACCTTCTGGAATTGAAGGTGATCAAGAGCCTCCTCGACGCTGGCATTCGCCTCGAGAACGTTCGAGAGATCTTCAGTTACCTGCGTGACATCTTGGGGCAAGAGATCACGTCGGCAAATCTCGTGATCCAAGGTTCAACGTCGGTCGTCATTCAGTCAGACGGCGAACTCATCGATCTGATTCATAAGGGCCAAGGCGTGCTGAACATCCTGCCGCTCGCAGGAGTCCGCGATGAGATGGACGCGCGAATTCGTGAACTGCGCCCAGCAGAGGTTTCAAGCGAAGCTGTTGCAGAAGTTCCGACCGCCGCTTCTCAGCAAGCAATCTGAACCCAGAGAGGTCGGAGTGATCGCCGAAGCGGTCCTCCGAAAGTAGGGTCGAGCCGTGACTGATCGCCTTTCTCCTCTCGACCAAGTCCATCGTTCGATCGGCGCCAAGATGGTGCCCTTCGGCGGATGGGATATGCCGCTTTCGTATGCAGATGGCACGCTGGCCGAACACCGAGCATGCCGACACGGGGCTGTGGTGTTCGACGTCTCTCACTTGGGAACAGTTCGAGTGAGCGGACCGGATGCGTTCGAAGTGCTGCAACGCGCGTTCACCAATGATCTGAATCGTGTCGCGCCGGGTCGGGCGCAGTACACCCATCTGCTTGATCCAGATGACGCATCTGTTGTCGACGACATCATCATCTGGTGGGTTGATTCGGAGACGTTCGATGTGATGCCCAACGCTTCGAACACCGATCGCGTAACCGGGGCTTTAGAGCAGATTGTGATGAACATGGACGGCATCACGATTGATGCTGGCGACATCACGTCGGAGCGAGCGATCCTTGCCGTGCAGGGTCCCCAGGCTCGAACATTGCTCGCCAACGTTGATTCTGCAATTGCATCAGTCGCCCGATTCGATGTTCGCCGACTCGATTGGCAGGGAGTTTCCGTCGTCGTCGCTGGAACCGGATATACCGGAGAAGACGGTGTTGAAATTGCCGTTCCAACATCGCACGCAGCCGAGCTCTGGACAGCGATCACCAATGCCGGAATCACTCCTGCTGGTCTTGGAGCGCGTGACACGCTGCGACTCGAGGCTGGGCTTCCACTTCATGGTCACGAACTCGGGGCTGGAATCACCTCGCTGCAGGCGGGCCTGGGCTGGGCAGTTCGTTTCGACAAGGGCCAGTTTCGAGGTTCAGAAGCGCTTGCCGCGGAGCGCGATCGAGGAGTTGCGCGACGCCTCGCTGGTCTCGTGACCGAAGGTCGGCGCCCGCCGCGAGAAGGTTCCCCAGTACTTCGTGACGGCAGCGTTGTCGGTGAAGTAACCAGCGGAAACTTCTCTCCAGAACTTGGTCACGGAATCGCGCTCGCGTTTCTTCCACCCGATGCTGCCGTGGGCGATCACTTCAAGATCGACGTCCGAGGGACACTCCTTGATGCAACGGTTGTGAAACCGCCGTTTGTTCGCTGATTAGTTTTCGGCGAACGCCTCGATAGGCGGGCACGAGCACACAACGTTGCGATCGCCGTAGGCGCCGTCGATGCGACTGACGGGTGGCCAGTAGCGGGCGACAACATGTCCGGCGGGCCAACCGGCCACCTCTCGAGGGTACGCGTGTTCCCACGTGTTGCTGGTGAGGTCGGCGGCGGTGTGTGGAGCGTTGTGAAGCGGGTTGTCCTCGGCAGGCCAATGGCCCGACGCGACGAGGTCAATTTCTCGACGGATCGACAACATTGCGTCACAGAATCGATCGAGTTCCGTAAGACCTTCGCTTTCGGTGCTCTCGAACATCAGCGTTCCGGCAACAGGAAACGACATTGTTGGAGCATGGAATCCGTAGTCGATGAGTCGCTTTGCAACGTCGTCGACAGTTACTCCCGTTTCCTTGGTGATGGGACGAAGGTCGAGGATGCACTCGTGTGCGACCAGGCCATCGCGGCCGGTGTAGAGCACCGGAAAGGCGCCTTCGAGTCGGCGAGCGACGTAGTTGGCATTGAGGATTGCGATGTGTGTTGCGCGTTCGAGTCCTTCTGGGCCCATCATCGAGATGTACGACCATGGAATCGTCAAGATGTTTGCTGAGCCATAGGGGGCAGATGAAACAGGGCCGACATGCGGGCCAGTGACAGAACTCTCTCTGTCCGGTCCTGCCGATGGCACCACAGGATGGCCAGGCAGATAGGGCGCCAAGTGAGCACGAACTGCAACAGGACCAACTCCTGGTCCACCTCCGCCGTGCGGGATGCAGAACGTTTTATGAAGGTTGAGGTGACT
>WLOT01000154.1 GCA_009699125.1 Actinomycetota bacterium | reverse complement strand
TGGCCCGTCCGGTTCGAGATCTCGGCGATGAGTTCGCTCTTGGTCATGACTTCCTCCTGTTGGCCCAGCCATGTGGCCCGGCACGGGTTGGATTCCGGGTCGGCCCCCGGTCACCTTCGAACTCGGGCAGGACCGCCCGATGGGACTCAAGCATTGCGGCAGTTGAGCCCGAAATGGTGGATGGCAGCGGATTTTCTTGCATGACTATGCACTCGGCTGAATCGGTGCAGGTCAGGGGGCAAAATGAGACGCCCGTCACTCCTGCGCATTCATCATGAACTTGGCCGAATGGGCGAAATATCCCAGCATTGCGGCCTCGTCTTGGTCGCTCAGGGCCCCGGCTTCGACCTCTGCTCCCACTGCGTTGGCCATTAGGCGGAACCAGGCCTCTCGTTCGGCCTCGCCGATCACATAGGGCTCATGGCGCATACGAAGGCGAGGATGGCCGCGCTGCTCGCTGTAGGTCTGGGGACCACCCCAGAACTGCACGAGGAACATTCGGAGGCGTTCACGTGCGCCATCGAGGTCATCGGCCGGATAGAGCGGGGCCAGGACCGGATCGGCGATGACACCGTCGTAGAAGCGATCGACAAGGCGATTGAAGAATTCGGAGTCAACCCGATCGAACAATGGCTGCTCGAGCGGGATCTTGCGAGGTGCGTTGTCAGAGCCTGCGTCGCTCATGATGCGTCGAGGGCGGCACGCACTTCAGCAATGAACGCACCAGCGCCGGCGGGACCTTCGCCCTCGACGACGCGACGCATAAGCGCCGAACCAATGACGCAACCATCGGCGACCTGGCTGACTTCGGCGGCTTGTTGACCGTTTGATACGCCAACGCCAACGAGCACGGGCTTATCGGTGATTGCTTTGAGTCGACGAGCAATAACGAGTGAGGACTCAGCAAGTGCATCGCGCTCGCCAGTGACGCCGAGAAGTCCGACGGCGTAAACAAAACCGCGGGAACGAGCGACGACTCGAGGAAGACGATCGTCGGGCGCAGTTGGTGCAGCGAGCATCACTGTTTCGATTCCTGCAGGATCGGCAGCGGTTGCCCACGGGCCCACCTCTTCGAGCGGAAGATCAGGGAGGATCGCGGCGCGAACACCGGCTTCGTACATCAACGACGCGAATCGTTCGTGACCCATATGGAACGCAAGGTTGTAATAGGTCATGACTGCGAGCGGAACACCGGCATCGATGGTGCGAAGTGTGTCGAGCACCGTGACCGGACTGGCACCATCGCGCAACGCGAGCTCGCTGGCTTCTTGAATAACCGGGCCGTCCATGACCGGGTCAGAGAATGGAATGCCGATTTCAATCGCATCGGCACCGGCATCGGCAACCGCGCGAACAACGTCCGGCCACTCGTCGTGAAGTCCGCCTGTGACATAGGCAACCAACAATTTGCGACCACTTTCACGAGTGGCACGCAACGAGCGTTCGAACTCCCCCGGTTCAGATGGCGCGTCGGGGATTGTGAGTCCTTCTTCGGCAAGCGTTGGGCTCATCCGAGGATTTCCATCATCTGGCCGACGTCTTTGTCGCCACGGCCAGACATGTTCAGAAGCACGGTCTTTCCGGCGAGCTTCGCTCGATCACGGCTGATCCAGGCGAGTGCGTGCGCTGGTTCGAGTGCCGGGATGATGCCTTCGGTGCGGCTGAGAAGTTGGAACGCAGCAATGACTTCATCGTCGGTGACCTGCTCGTAGCGAGCACGGCCGATTGAGGAAAGGTGAGAATGCTCAGGACCAACGCCGGGATAGTCGAGACCAGCAGAAATTGAGTGAGCTTCTTGTACCTGACCAAATTCGTCCTGCATGAGGTAGCTCTTCATGCCGTGCACAACACCGGGCACGCCGCGACCAACAGCTGCGCCACCGGCGGGCTCAACGCCAACAAGTTCGGCAGTGGTGTCAGCGAAGCCGCTAAAGATGCCGATGGCATTTGATCCGCCGCCAACGCATGCGGTGACGACATCGGGAATTTCGTTGTCCAGCAACTTGGCGCACTGTTCGCGAGATTCCTTGCCGATGACGGTGTGGAATTCGCGCACCATCCACGGATACGGGTGCGGGCCCATCACGGAACCAAGGCAGTAATGCGTGTTTTCCACCGTAGCGACCCAGTCGCGCATGGCTTCGTTCACGGCGTCTTTGAGCGTGCGGCTGCCGGACATGGCTGGAACAACTTCGGCGCCAAGCAAACGCATGCGGAAGACGTTGAGCGCCTGACGTTCCATATCGACTTCGCCCATGAAGACTTTGCATTCCATGCCCATGAGCGCTGCAGCGGTTGCTGATGCAACACCGTGCTGACCAGCACCGGTTTCAGCAACGAGTCGGGTCTTGCCCATACGCTTGGCAAGAAGAGCCTGACCAAGCACGTTGTTGATCTTGTGCGAGCCGGTGTGATTGAGATCTTCACGCTTGAGTAGCACGCGCACGCCGAGTTCGGCCGAAAGACGGTGGCACTCGGTGATGGGCGACGGGCGGCCTGCATAATCGGCCAGCAGCCCATCGAGTTCGTCACGAAACGATTGGTCGGCCCACGCCTCACGGAAGGCCGCTTCGAGTTCCTGACAAGCCGGAACGAGAGTTTCGGGCACATAGCGGCCCCCGAACTCTCCGAAACGACCGCTTGATGATGGCTCGGGCAGTGACATGTCGTTGAGGCTACGCCGGGCCCGGGTCGGTAGAGAACTCGGAAAGGGCATCTCTTGCGGAAGTAATGAATGCAGCGAGGGCCTCGGGATCTTTACGGCCGGGAGATGCCTCTACCCCACTCACAGCATCGACGCCCCACGGGCGCACGCGCTCGACTGCTTCAGCCACGTTCGACCGGTTAAGGCCGCCAGCGAGAATGACGCGCCGACGCTGCGGGAGGTCGGCGACCTGCGACCAATCGAAGGTCTCACCCGAGCCTGGCGTTGGTGAATCGAGCAACACTGCATCGATCGGGTACTCGTCGAGCTGTGCGAGCCGGGGATCATCAGCAGTGAAGACCTGTACAAGGAACGGAACGATGTCACGCAAAGCTTGCGCTACCTCCGGGCCCTCGCTTCCATGCAGCTGCACACCACGGAGTCCGGTCGCTTTCACAATGTCGATAATGCGTTCGGCCGACTCGTCGCGAAACACCCCGACTGCGATCGCTCCAACGGGAAGTTGGGGAACGATTTCCGCAACCGTCGCGACATCAACCTGTCGCTTCGACTCGGCAAAAATGAAGCCAAGCGCGTCAGCGCCGAGGGACACCGCAAGCAGTGCGTCCTCGGCGCTGGTTGTACCGCAGATCTTGATGAACACGCCGCGACGCTAGCGGCGCGACGTGTTCATCACGCGATCATTTGTTTCGTCAGACTCAAGCGTCGACCATACGACCGCTGAGGTACTCGTCGTAGGCCGCGAGATCGAGGTGACCGTGTCCGCAGTAGTTAAAGAGGATGACCTTCTCTTCTCCTGACTCTTTGGCGGCAAGTGCTTCGTCGATGGCGACAGCAATGCCGTGACCACATTCGGGAGCAGGAACCTTGCCCTCCGCGTTGGCGAACTTGATCGCTGCGTCGAACACCTTGCCCTGATTGATGGCGACGGCTTCCATGCGACCCTCGTGCACAAGCTTCGAGACGATCGGGGAATCGCCGTGGTAGCGAAGGCCACCAGCGTGGATCGACGGCGGCATGAAGTCGGCGCCAAGCGTGTACATCGGCATCAGCGGAGTCATGCCGGCGACATCGCCGAAGTCGTACTCGAAACGACCTTGCGTAAGGGTCGGGCACGAGGATGGTTCGACTGCAACAAGGCGAACGCTTTCGTCAGGCACAAACGGGAAGGCAATGCCTCCAAGGTTTGAGCCACCACCGCAAGGAGCGATCACAACATCGGGAAGTTCTTCACCAGCGGCGCGCAACTGATCGCGTGCTTCAAGACCGATCACAGTCTGATGGAGAAGCACGTGATTAAGAACTGAACCGAGTGCGTAATGCGAGTCGTCGCGCTGCACACAGTCACGAACGGCATCAGAAATTGCTGCACCGAGCGAACCCGGGTTTGAAGGATCGTCGATTGGTGACGGAACAACGTCGCCGCCCCACACCTGCATCATGATCTTGCGATACGGCTTCTGTTCGAACGAAGCGCGCACCATGTAGACCATGCACTCCATATCGAACTGAGCAGTTGCGAACGAAAGCGCAGTACCCCACTGGCCTGCACCAGTTTCGGTGGTAAGGCGCTTGATGCCTTCCATCTTGTTGTAATAGGCCTGCGGTACGGCAGTGTTCGGCTTATGGGAACCGGCCGGTGAAACTGATTCGTCCTTGAAGTAGATGCGAGCAGGAGTATCGAGCATCTTCTCGAGACGTTCGGCGCGCACGAGCGGGGTCGGACGCCAGAGGCGAAGGATGTCAAGCACTGGTCCGGGAATATCGATCCACGGTTCCGGTGACATTTCCTGCATGATCAGTTCCATCGGGAACAGCGGTGCAAGATCGTCAGGCGTGACGGGCTCACGGGTTCCGGGATGAAGCGGTGGATCCATCGGCGTCGCCAGTCGCGGAAGGATGTTGAACCACGCCGAGGGCATCTCGGAT
>WLOT01000153.1 GCA_009699125.1 Actinomycetota bacterium | reverse complement strand
TCTGTGCCCATCTGGAAGAAGGAATTCTTCGATGGCGGTTCTCAGTGGGCGCGTGCTGCTCAGCACATCACCGATGCCGACGATCGCGGAGTGCTCGCGTGAGTGGCGTCGGGTTTCTTCTTATTGCAGTCGTTGTGGCTGCTGTTGGTTCGCTCATCGTCTGGGTTCGTCACCGTAAGCCCACACACTTCATGTCGAGTGTCGATGACTTTCAACGCGAGATGGATGCATTGAGCACTCCGCCTGTTCCTTCAACTACGCCGCGCCCAGTGCGCGGGGTGCAAGACGCGGAGAAGCGTCGATTGGGTGGTCGTTGATATGGCACGCGACATTGCAATTGATCTCGGAACCGCAAACACACTTGTTTATGTGCGCGGCGAGGGCATCGTTCTCAATGAGCCTTCAGTTATCGCCCTAAATAGCCGCACCCAAGATGTTCTCGCAATGGGTCACGAGGCGTGGCAAATGATTGGCCGCACTCCCAGCTACATCGTGGCGGTCCGTCCACTTCGTAAAGGAGCGATCACCGACTTCGAAGTTACGCAGCGAATGATTCGCTTGCTCCTTCAGCGTGTCGGTGTCAACCGCTTCAATCGTCCTCGTGTCGTCATCTGCGTTCCCTCAGCAATCACCGCTGTCGAACAGCGCGCGGTGACCGAGGCGGCCCGTCGTGCCGGTGCCGCTGAAGCACACCTCATCGAACAGCCCATGGCAGCGGCCATCGGTTCGGGTCTTCCCATTAATGAGCCGCTGGGCAATATGGTCATCGACATCGGTGGCGGTACGTCGGAAGTCGCACTCATTTCTCTTGGCGGCGTTGTTGCGCTCGAAGCGGTGCGTGTCGGAAGTTTCGATATCGATGCTGCGATCCAGACCTACATCCGGCGCGAATACGGCATCGCTGTAGGCGAACGTACGGCAGAGGAAATCAAAGTCACGATCGGCTCGGCATGGCCGACCGAAAACGAGTTCGCAGCCGAGGTTCGTGGCCGTGAACTTATGAGCGGACTCCCCAAGACGGTTGTTCTCACCGCAGAAGAAGTTCGCGAAGCAATCGATGAACCCGTGTCGGCAATGGTCGACGCCGTCATCGCGTGTCTGGGTCAGGCCCCTCCCGAATTGGCGCAGGATCTCATCGAGCAAGGCATTTATTTGGTTGGCGGCGGCGGCATGCTGCGCGGCCTCGACCTGCGGATCGAATCAGAAACTGATGTTCCCGTTCACCTTGTCGAGGCGCCGCTCGAATCTGTGGTGCTCGGAGCAGGCCATTGCGTCGAATCTTTCGACGCACTCAAGGTCATGTTCATGGACTGAGGTCTTCGGCTGCTTGCCGGACCTGCCAATCTCGATCGCTCCGTGCTCGTTCAAGAGCCGCTTCGACTTCGGGACCATCGAACGGCGCAAGCGCAATAATGGCGCGACGACGAACGGTTGCTTTGTCCTCTGTTGCTGTGAGGATCGCCGGAAGTCCTGCGGGATTGCTGATTGCACCCAATGCTGCAACCGCCGCTTCACGACACAATGCGTCGTCGTGGCTGGTGGCGATCTCGCTCAGTCGTTCGATCGTTTTTGTCGAAGCCGGCGGGCGCTCTCCACAAGCCCAGGCAGCAATTTCGACAACGGAGTCATCGCTGTCGGTGAGAAGTGCTGCGATAGCGGCGGCTGCTTCGGCACTGGTTGGGTCGCCGACGATGCCGTTCCATGAGGTTGATTCGGTGCACGCGCGTCGGCGCATGATTGGGTCGGAATCAAGCGTTGCTGCAATGAGCTCGTCTTGTGTCAGCGCTCCGAGGCGGTTGAGTGCACCAAGCGCGGTAGCGCGAACATTTGCGTCTTCATCGTTGAGGAACGATCGGGCTGCGTCCTCGTCGCCGGTATGACCCGCAAGCGCAGCATCTCGTCGCCGTGCGACGGTGTCATCGAGTTGACGGCCGGGCATGGTCAGCCGACTGAGGCGCCGAAGAGCCCGAAGAGAACGACGACCGAAAGGGCGAGCCCGGCAGCGAGAGCGGTGCCGAGAATGACGAGGACCACGCCAAGGCCCACACCGGATCGAATGCGGTCCGATCTGGTCGGGCCGATGTCATCGCCATAGATCGGTTGCCATTGGTTATTCGCAGTCACTGCGAACATCCTCGCACTCCGTCGCCGGGCGCGCCGGTTCATGGCCTCGGACATGGCAGGCTGAATTGGTCGATGGGGCCGAATCCATCGCATTTTGTCGATGGAGCATCGTGGTCGAGCACAGCAAAGAAGAACTCGTGCCCGCTCCAGAGGTTGTGGGGGAGGAGCCCCCTCGTTGGAGTCGACGCCGGCGCTGGGGGACGTCGGTCGGTTTCCTCCTTGCCATCGTGGCCATCACGCTGGGATTGGTTGTTCGACTCCCGTATTACGTGATGTCGCCAGGTTCTTCTCGTCCGACCGAGAGTCTCATTTCGGTCAGCGGAGCACCGACGTATGAAGCCGAGGGTGCGATTGATTTCCTTACGGTGTCGCTTCGACAAGCAACGCCTGTTGAAGCGCTCGCTGCGTGGGTTAACCCTGATCTTGATCTCACTCCGGAAGAAGACATTCTCGGCAAACAAACACCTGATCAAAATCGTGATCTCAATTTGCGAATGATGTCGGATTCCAAAGATGCAGCGCAGTATCAAGCACTTACACGGCTTGGCTACATCGTGGAATCGAATGGCACTGGTGCCGTTGTTGCAGCAGTTGTCGAAAACGGACCCTCTGCCAACGCGCTCGTCCCTGGTGATGTCATTGTCAGCGCGAACGGACGACCGATTCTGTTTAGTCAGGAATTGATCAACGTTGTTAGCGCGACCGCTCCGGGATCCACTCTCAACTTGCGTGTTGAACCTTTGGATGCGGAACTGGACGGCGCTCGTCCGGCGCGCGAGGTGCAGGTGGTCCTTGGCGCCCGTGAAAGCGATGCCACGAAGGGCTTTCTCGGGGTCTCAACGTTTACCCGAGATCTTTCGTTCACGTTTCCGGTTCAGATTTCGATTGATTCCGGTCGAGTCGGCGGTCCATCGGCCGGACTGGCCTTTACGCTCGGCATTCTCGATGTGATGAGTCCTGGCAGTCTCACCGGAGGGCGCAAAGTGTCGGCAACGGGGACGATGGCCCTCGACGGAACCGTGGGTCCAATCGGCGGAATGCACCAAAAGGTGATGGCGTCTCGCCGAGCTGGTGTCGATTTGATGCTTGTTCCTGCGAGTGAGGTGGACGAGGCTCGCAGGTACGCCGGTGATCTTCGTATCGAGCCGGTTGCGTCGCTGACCCAAGCCCTCGAAGTGCTTACGACGGTTGGCGGCGGCAACTTGGTGCTCCCCCCGGTCGGAACCACGATCACCGTCAACTGACGCCTTTGGTATCACCGGAATGTCGGGGTTTCGTCAGTACCCTTGACGCCGATGGCAACCGACTCGTCCGGGCCGATCGATCCCGACCGCATCCTCGATAAAACCTTCGCGACCGTAAAGAAGGGCGTTGACCCCGTTGAGGTCCAGCGTTACCTCCTTCAGGTCTCGAATCAGTTGAAGACCTCACAAACTCGTGTTTCCGAACTCGAGCGACAGCTCGACCAGGCGCGCCGCCAAAGCGCCGAACACGATCCGATCGACCCTTCGAACCTCACGAAATTGCTGGGCGAGGAAACGACGCGGGTTCTTGATGCCGCTCAGTCAGCTGCAGCCGAGATTCGTGCAAAGGCCGAGGAAAACGTGGCGCGACTCCTCCGTGAGGCGCGTGAAGAATCCGTACGTCTACGAGAAGACGCTGAAACTCTTGTAGCTCGGCGCACCCAAGAAGCCGAGCAAGCAACTGCACAAATTCGGGAGTACGCCGAAACCCAGCGTGCGAATGCCGAAGCTGAAGCCGCTTCGATCATCGAAGCGAGCAAACAGCAGGGTCGCGAGATGGTGCAGGAGGCGAAGGAAGTTCGCCAGCGCATGCTCGACGATCTCGCAAACCGCCGTCAGGCACTTCGTCAACAGATCGAACAATTGCAGGCCGGACGCGATCGTCTCTCTGCTGCCTACGACATCGTTCGTGAAACTCTTGCTGTCGCCACTGAGGAACTTCACGTCGCTCTTCCCGAAGGCCGACTCTCCGCCGAAGTTGCCTCATTGCAAAGCGTCGACTCCGAGCTCGAGGCGACAATCACTCCGATTGTTTCGGCTGAAGAACTCGACGAACCAACCATCGACGTCTTCCTTGCTTCGCAGGCGCGAAACGTTGAAACGCCGGCCGAAGCGCGTCCATCGGCCCCCAAGCTCACGGTTGTTCCTCCAGTGGAAGAAGCGGTCGTCGAGGAAATTGTTGAAGCAGCAGTGGTTGTCGAAGATGCACCTGAGCCTCCAACCGAAACAGCGGTTGTTCCGGAAGATCCGCGCGAAGGTCGTCATTCGTCATCGGTCCGTGTCGTGCGCACATCGAGTGGCAAGGCCGCCGATGTCTTTGCTCGGCTTCGTCAAGAAGGTGAAGACGAGGTTGCGACTTCGGGCGATGTTCCCGACACAATTGCTGACCCCGAACCTGAAATCATTGAGGAAGTCGTCGAGGTCGTCGTACCAGAAGCGACAGAAGTC
>WLOT01000152.1 GCA_009699125.1 Actinomycetota bacterium | reverse complement strand
GGGCTGCACGATCACGGTCACTCCGCCCTCGGCAAGCAAAGAGTCGAGATCTTCCGGGAGCACCGAACCATGCTCGATGCGATCCCCTGGGTGCATCCCCGCAATCGCCAATGCGGTCGCCACCGTCACGGTCTCCGCTCGTGAGACCGCATGGATCGCTACCGCACGTCCAACAGCGTGGTGAACCTCAATCTGTTTGGCAAGCAGGTCAACATCAAGACCAACGACTTCGTCGACCAAAATCTTTACTGGACCAACCGTTGCCCAGCTTTCAATCGACGCGCGCTCATCATCATTCACGCCGAGCAGCGTCAAGGTTTGCGGCAACGAACCGCTTCGCACCGCTTGGCGAAGCAACTCGGCACGGCCGGCCCCGAGGTTGTACGTGGCATCGGTAACACCGGTAACTCCAAACGATGCGAGTTGGGCACCAATTTTCTGAAGTGAGGGAGCAGTTAGTCCAACACGCTTCGCCAACCACGCATCTAGGCGAAGAAGCCGACCGGTTGGTTCACCACTGGCGTTGCGTTCAACTCCTGAAGGAATGTCTCCTTGAAGAACCGCATCAAGTCCCGCCGACGACAACACCCATGCCAGCCCGGAACGGTGTTGAACACGAACCTTGGCCCGTCCAACCAATTCATCGAGACGATGACAGTCGAGCGGACCATGACGATGTTCGTCGTATCCCGATGCACGGACCCAACTATCGCCATCTGAAGCCGCTGCAGTTTGTAAAGCGCGGTCGAAAGCGTCAGCATCTTCAAGAGCGTCGAGATCCACGCCCTCGAGACGCGCGGCCATTGCTAAAAGGTGCACATGATGATCGTGAAGGCCCGGGATGAGAGCTCCCCGGTTTGCGTCAATGACGCCGGCGTCATTGGCAGACAGAGCCTCGTCGATAGCAACAATGATTCCGTCTTCGATCACCACCGATACCAAACGACCGTCAACTTCTGTATTCGAAATCACCGTGCGCATGATCACCACACCACGCGCGCGCCAGTTGCTGCGCTTCGCGCCACTTCACGCAATGCCACATCGATCGTGACACCCCCACCACGACCGACGGCGTCAGCGACAATCGCGGCAGCGAGCAATCCGGTCAATGGATCAGCCACGGCATCACCGACAAAACTCGGAACTCCCGAAGCGTCAAGATCCACCAATCCACCTGCAACTGCAGCGTCGTCGCCAAATCCGACCCAATCACGCCAAGGCCCGCAACGGCCATAGGCCGTGATGGATAACCACACCGTGCCCGAGCGCTTGGCGACGATCTCTGCCGGAACAATGCCGAGTCGATCAAGCGCTCGCGGGCGTGAACCTTCAATCACCACGTCGGCTTGTTCGAGAAGAGCAGCAAGTTCGTCGACTCCTGACGGCTCTTCAAGTGGGATCGACAGAAACTCCTGGTCAGCATGAAGCCAATCGAACAACGCTCGGTCGCCATCGCGCGAAGCGTCAGGCCGAGTCGACGATTCAACCTTTACGACCTTCGCTCCTGCCTCAGTAAGTATCCGGGAGCACAACGGCCCCGCCCACAGCGATGACAGATCAACAACGCGCGCTCCATCCAACGAAGCGTCGCTCCGGCGTGTTCCCACTCGACGTTGGATCCACGGACGAGCGGGATTTGTGGTGCCACGGTCTCGCAGTTGTTCATCTTCACCATTGGGCAGCGCTGAGATGGCCAGACCAAGTTCCTGCCCCGAGCGCACAACCTCGCTGGTAGGTCGCAATGAAAGAACCTCGGTGAGTTCTTCCCACGCAACCTCATCTGCCGAATCATGAACGCCTAGCCATGCGGGCAGAAGTTCAACGTCATCGCGGCGAGGTAGGTGCACCGCGCACCACCCGTCGGCAGTGCGAAGCAACCGACAATGACCACCCATTGAGACCTGACGACGGGTCCATGAATCGGTGAAGAGCGATCGTTGCGAAAGAAGTTCAGCGCCGGCGCCGATGGGCCGGAGCCCTAGTCCGGCATGTCGCGCAATCGCTTGCTCAGCGAAGCCGACTGCGAGATCCCAACCAGGTGATGCGGAACTCACCGTTTAGGACTTCGAGGCGATCTGAGATCGGAGCTTTGCCAAAAGCTCAACAAATGCATCCCCACTCAACGATGCAAGTTGCGGACCCAATTCGGCCGACACTGCATCTTCGGAATTTGTTATTGCATCGTTCGCCAAGATCGTCGCCTTCATCGAACGAACAACGTCAGTGGGGCCGGCAGCAGCCTTCGCAGCCATGGACTGAGCAACAGCAAGGAGTTCAGTGTCGGGAACGCATTTCCATGCCAGACCAATCTCAGCGGCACGAGCACCGTCGACAACCTCGCCGAACAACACAAGCGCCATAGTGGTCTGCAGATCGGTAATCCGCCGAAGCCGCCATGTGTTTCCGCCGCCCGGGTGCAAACCAATCTGCAAGAACCGCGTGTCGAACTTTGCTGACGCTCCAGCGAGAATGACATCGCAGGCCAATGCAAGATTCAGCCCTGCACCGACCGCAGCACCATTGACAGCCGCAATTGTCGGAAGCGGTGAATCGGCGAGACGCAGGAACCCCGAGTAGATCGTGCGCAGCTTCTCTTCGGTATCGCACGCGGCGAGATCGTCGAGGTCAGCACCTGCGCAGAAGGCGGGTGCTGCACCGGTAACCACGATGGCTCCGACATCATCTCGGGATTCAAGTTCGTTCATTCCTTCGACGACCGCAGTATTCAGCGCGGCCGAAACGATGTTCCGACGTCCCGGGTCGTTCAGCGTGATGGTGGCAACTCGGTCAACGACATCCAGCGTGATCATGCCGTCATTGTTGCCGGTCTCAGGCACGAATGCCGACCGTGTCACCGAGGGAGGCCGAGTACCCGATCGCCCAAGATGTTGCGCATGACATCGGAGGTGCCGCCCATGATCGTGTACGCCGGGGCGTAGGCGATTTCGGTGGACCACTCCGAAAGCAACATTGCCTCAGGCCCCATGATCCGAGCAGCAAAATCGGCCACGCGCTGTTCGTATTCGGTGCAGACACATTTGGTGCCAGCAGCGAATCCTGCCGGAGTTTGCCCCAACACACTTCGGTAGACCAGAAGTCGGCCGACGGTGAATCCGATTTCGAGTTCTGCAATTTCCTGGCGAACAATCGGGTCGGAGGTGTCCGCGTGTTCGAGGACGTGGAGATAGAGGGCTCGGTTTGAGACCAATCGGTCGATGCCACCGCGCTCATGTTCAAGTTGCTTCATGGTTTGCGAGAACGCCTTGCCCTCGACCCCAACCAAGTTGCCAACCGGAACGCGAACGTTGTCGAACCACACCTCGTTGAAGTGGCGAGCATCGACCATGTCACGAATCGAGCGGACTTCGATTCCCGGGGTATCCATCGGAACGATGATTTCGCTGATTCCGAGATGCGGCTTGCCGGGAATCGACTCGGTTCGGCAGATCAAATAGCAGTAGTCCGATTCGTGGGCGAATGAGGTCCAGATCTTCTGACCGTTTAGTACCCACTCATCGCCATCACGAACTGCCGACGTGCTCAGCGAAGCAAGGTCTGACCCGCTGTTGGGTTCAGACATGCCGATGCACCAGGTGACATCCCCAGCCAAAATTTCAGGCAAGTAGCGCTCGCATTGCTCAGCGGTTCCGAAGGTGAAAAGGCCGGGACCCATCTGACGATCGGCAAACCACGTTGCCCCGATCGGCACGCCAGCTGTGATGAGCGCTTCGCTAACAATCAACCGATCGACCGGCGAGCGTCCGCCTCCACCAAATTCTTTCGGCCAAGTCATCCCGATCCAGCCGCGTGCGGCGAGTTCCTGCGAACACTCGCGAGAGAACGAACACAGCCACGAATCGTTCAATCGCCCGTACTTCGCTACCGCTGCAACCGCGAATTCCTCGGCCTCTGACTTCAGGGCAAGTTGTTCGGCATCGAGAGTGAAATCCACGACGCTCAATCTACGAGAAAGAATACGAGTTGCTCACCCCAAGAGGTCAGCAAGGACCTCTCGGCGAAGGAGTTTGCCTGTGGGCGTATGCGGAAGTTCGTCACGGAACTCGATGCGATAGGGCGTCTTCGAGCTCCGCAGGTGCTCCTGGCAATAATCGTGAAGTTCGTCGACGCCCACCGACTTCCCCGGCGCCAGAACGACAACTGCGGCGATCTGCTGACCCCATTCGTCGTCGGGGATTCCGACCACAGCAGCATCGACAACCGCTTCGTGGCGGCGAAGTACGTCTTCGATTTCGGCAGGTGCGATGTTCTCGCCACCACGAATGATGGTGTCGTCGGCGCGACCTTCGATGAAGAGGTAATCGTCTTGGTCGATCCAGCCACGATCTTTGGTCGGGAACCAGCCTTCAGCGTCGACGACGCTTCCGCCTTCGTATTCGCCCGACACCTGTTCACCGCGAAGGAAGACAAGCCCCGGTTCGCCTACAGCAAGGACAGTGCCGTCTTCGTCACGAACTTCGACCTCGATACCCGGAAGTACCTTGCCCACCGAACCAAGTCGAACCTTGGCGACTGGGTCACCAGCAAATGCGGCGTCGTGATCCTCGGGACCGAGCAAGGCAATGGTCGAAGAGGTTTCCGTC
>WLOT01000151.1 GCA_009699125.1 Actinomycetota bacterium | reverse complement strand
GCGACGTTCACGAATAAGAAGAACGTGATCTCCCGCCTTTCGAACCCGTCTTGGGATCCAGGACGCGCCAACTCAATTCCGTGGGCAGTTGGTCAAACCGGTCTCGCCTATTGGCCCGAAAAGGTCGGCGGAAAGATCACCGACGTCAACGCCATTTTCGATCCAAAGTTCAAGGGCAAGGTCACGATCCTCGACGAGCTTCGAGACACCGTCGGCCTCACGATGCTTGGAATGGGAACTAACCCGAGCAGCGGCACCCTTCCGCAGATGCTCGCTGCTGTCGACAAGATCGGAAAGGCTCGCGACGCCGGACAGTTCAAGAAGGTCACGGGCAACAGCTACACCGAAGACCTTCAGACCAAAGACACCTGGATCGCCGTTGCATGGTCCGGTGACATCGCACAGTTGCAAGCTGACAACCCCGGTCTCGAATGGGTCATCCCGAGCCAAGGCGGCATGTTGTGGGTCGACAACGCCATGATCCCGGTTGGCGCAAAGAACCCTGAGGGCGCCAACAAGCTTCTCAATTACGTCTATGACCCCGCCATTGCTGGCCCACTGTACGAAAGCATTCAGTACATTCCGCCGGTCACCGGCGCGACGCAATACATGACTGCCAAAGCGCAGGTCAGTCCGTTCATCGTTCCGCCAGCAACTCCACCGCTGTACGAGTTCGATGTCATCAGCCCTGAAGCAACAGAAGAAGTGTCTCGCGCCTTCGTTGCCGCCACCGAGCAGTAACACCGCTCAATGACCGCTGCCGCTGCGCCGTCGCGCTTTCGTCGCCCTCGCCGTGAAAACGGCGGGGACGACAGCGGCGTGTCGGCTCGGCGGTGGTTCACGCCGTGGTTACTCATTGCTCCCGGCGGTTTGTGGCTGCTGATCTTCTTCATCATTCCGCTCTTCAGTCTCGGTCGCTTATCGCTTCAAGACGGCGGCTTCTCGAATTACTCAACGGTGATCTCCGACAACTCAACGGTGATCATCCGTACGTTTGTCTACGCAACAATTTCTACGATCGCCGCGATCATCATCGGCTACCCGTTGGCCTATGTGATCGCAACCAAGGGCGGAAAGTACAAGAACCTTCTTCTTGCGCTTGTCGTACTGCCATTCTTCGTGACGTACCTCGTGCGAACACTGTCGTGGAAGATCCTTTTGTTCGACGGTGGTCCTGCCGTCAGCATTTTTCGGTCACTTGGTGTCCTCAGCGAGAACCAAGGCATTCTCGGCTCACCGTTCGCAGTAGTTGCCGCGCTCACCTACAACTTTTTGCCGTTCATGGTGTTGCCCATCTACGTGAGTCTTGAAAAGTTGGATCGCCGACTTCTCGACGCTGCCGCTGATCTCTACTCATCGCCGGCCCGTGCGTTTCGCAAGATCACTCTGCGCCTCTCGCTTCCCGGACTCTTTGCCGGAACGCTCCTCACCTTTATTCCTGCGGCCGGCGACTTCGTGAACTCGGAACTCCTCGGTTCCGAACGCACCGTCATGATCGGCAACATCATTGAGAAGAACTTCGGCAAGGAATTCTTCCGCCCGGAACTTTCCGCACTGTCGTTCATGTTGATGGCCATCATCCTCGTAGGCGTCATCATTTATGCGCGCTTGTTGGGCACCGAGGAAATCGCATGAACCCGCCTAACTGGTTACGTGCACTCGGACGCGTCTCACTGTGGGTATGGGCCTCACTCGGGCTGCTGTTCCTATTCACACCGATCCTCGTCACGGTCATCTATTCGTTCAACGAGCCGACCGGGAAATATAACTACGTCTGGAACAAGTTCTCCTTGGCCGGATGGTCCGATCCGTTCAAGTACCCCGAACTCACTGACGCTCTGATTTTCAGCCTCAAGATCGCCGTGTCCGTGACAATCATCGCCACCATTCTCGGCACCCTCATTGGATTAGCGATGGTGAAGTACAAGTTCCGGGCCAAAGGTGTTATCGGCGCAATCCTTATTCTTCCGCTGACGATGCCTGAGGTTGTGCTCGGCTTCTCGCTACTCACACTGTTTGTGGCGGTGAACTGGTCACGCGGGTTTGTCACAATCATCATCGCCCAGGTGATGTTCTCGGTGAGTTACGTCGCCACCACCGTGCGCGCTCGTATCCGCGGATTCGATTGGCGCCTTGAGGAAGCATCCCTTGATCTCGGAGCTTCACCATTCCGCACCTTCTACAAGGTCACCCTGCCGCTCATCGCCCCCGGCGTCATCGCTGCAGCGATGCTCACCTTTGCGCTATCCCTTGATGACTTCATCATCACCTACCTGAATTCGGGTCTCGACAACACCTTCCCCATTCAGATTTGGAACATGAAACGGTCAAAGGTTCCCGTGCAGATCAACGTGTTCTCGACGGCCCTGCTGGTCATCAGCATCGCCCTAGCCCTCCTCTTGGTGGTCTTCAACAACCGTCGGTCCCGGAAACTGGCTGGCCTCGCTGCCTGATTGATTGCCGAATGGCTTCGGCCCGGCAAGAATCACCTGAACCACAATTTCCGGGAGCACCTCATGAGCCGCACCCCTGCGGAACTCCGTCAGCTTGCCCAGTCTCACCTTTGGGGACACTTCAGCAGGCTTGACCCCGGAGACGGTGGCGCCCCCATCATGGAACGCGGCGAAGGCTGCTGGGTGTGGGATGTCGACGGCAAGCGTTATCTCGACGGTCTTGCCGGACTCTTCACCGTGCAGATCGGTCACGGCCGCACCGAACTCGGTGAAGCAGCAGCCAAACAAGCAGCGACGCTCGAGTTCTTCCCGATCTGGACCTACGCCCACCCCAACGCGATCGAACTTGCGGCGCGTCTCGCGAACCTTGCCCCTGGCGATCTCAATCGTGTGTTCTTCACTACTGGCGGTGGCGAAGCGGTGGAGTCGGCGTGGAAACTCGCGCGTCAGTACTTCAAGTTGCGCGGCCAGCCACTACGCACCAAAGCCATCACTCGGTACCTCGCCTACCACGGCACCACAATGGGTGCGCTGTCTCTTACTGGCGTACCAGCGTTCCGTCAGATGTTCGAACCACTCGTACCTGGTGTCGGTCGCGCCGCCAACACCAATCGGTATCGCTGCACGATGTGTTCGAACGAAAGCGCGTGCAATCTGGCATGTGCCGACGACATCGAAACGATGATCCTGCGCGAAGGTCCCGACACTGTTGCGTGTGTTTTCGTTGAGCCAGTGCAGAACGCTGGCGGCTGTTTCACTGCTCCCAACGATTACTTCGCTCGTGTGCGCGAGATCTGCGATCGCTACGGCATTCTCATGATCAGCGATGAAACGATTTGTGCGTGGGGTCGCCTTGGCTCGATGTTCGCCTGCAATCGTCTTGGCTATGTGCCCGACATCATCACCTCGGCCAAGGGCCTGACATCGGGCTATTCACCGCTTGGCACAATGATTGTGAGCGATCGCATTGCCGAACCGTTCTCTGAGGAAGGGGTTTCCTTCCTTCACGGATTCACGTTCGCAGGACATCCGGTCAGTTGTGCCGTTGCTATGGCCAACCTCGATGTGATCGAAAACGACCACCTGATTGATCACGTTCTCGAAAACGAAGACGCGTTCCGATCCACGCTCGAAAAACTTCGTGACCTTCCGATCGTCGGCGACATTCGCGGAATGGGATATTTCTACGGCATCGAACTCGTGAAGAATGCCGCCACTCGCGAAACCTTCACCGCTGACGAAGCTGAACTGTTGCTTCGTGGTCATTTGTCGAAGCGATTGCTTGAACTTGGGCTGGTTTGCCGAGCCGACGACCGTGGCGATCCCGTCATTCAGTTGTCGCCGCCGCTTATCGCGGGCCAGGCCGAGTTCGACGAGATCGAGCGCATCGTGCGCATCGCACTCGTTGAAGCAATCGATCTGTTGAAGGTCGCGTCCTAGAACAACTATGACAACGCGGCGATCGACTCACTAAGCGCGATCACGCATTGGTCGAGTTGTGCATCAGTAGTCACAAACGGCGGGCAGAACGCGATGACCGAAAGGCCGATCGGCCTTGCGATTACACCGCGCTTGAGCATTTCGTTGCGTACCGCCGGCGCCGACAGTCCGGGCTGAAGCTCCGCACTCCAAATGCCACCCACGCCACGGGCTTCAACAATTGCACCCGTCGCGGCCAATGCAGCGAGTCCTCCACCGATGCGTTCGGCAATAACAGGCACGCGATCGAACAGGTTCTCTTCCAACAAGATCGCAGTGTTCGCGAGTGCGGCTGCACAAGCCGACGGATGACCGCTGTAGGTGTAGCCGTGACGGAGGATGAAAGTGGGATCGGCTTCGAGAACATCAAGCACTGCTTCGCCCACCACAACGCCGCCAAGTGGCAAGTACCCAGACGTGCAGCCCTTTGCGAACGTGATCATGTCGGGCACAACGCCGTACTGCGATGCGGCAAACCACGAACCCAAGCGACCGAAACCGGTAATGACTTCATCAAAAATCAACAGCACGCCGTACTCGTCGCAAAGCTCACGCAGGCGAACGAGATAGCCATCAACCGGCGGATACACACCGCCAGCGCCTTGCACGGGCTCAGTGATAACTGCAGCGATCGTGGAGCCCGAACGTTCGAAGAGTTTCTCGATGTCTT
>WLOT01000150.1 GCA_009699125.1 Actinomycetota bacterium | reverse complement strand
TCCGCCATCACCGGTAACGGGAACGTCAATGGCGCGATTTGGGTCGCCGCCTTCTTTCGGTTGGTTATTGCTAAGCCACCAACTCTCGACGGTGTTGAGTACGCCGCCGAGATGATTGTCACGCATCCACTCAGCACCTCGTTCAGCGAACGAAAGATTTTGAGTGGTGATCATCGCTTTGGTGAATGAAATCAATGGAAGGACGAGAAGCACTGCGATCACAACCGCGGTGATCTTTAGCCAGCGAGGCTTGGGTTTGCGAACCTTCTTGCGACGCTTGCCGTTCGCTTCACTTGGCGGAGGTGGGAGATCGGAGGTGGGAGTCTCCATCGCGTCGTTTGATTCGGTTGACGCGCCGTTGGATGTGCCTTCGACTTCGCGCAAGAGCGCGGTGAGCGGATCAAGTGCTCCGGGACCGGACGACTCCGCGGGAGTCTCTGCGCCGTCTGAGTCGGACCCGGGAGGAGTTGTTGAAGACATGACTACCGCCGGCGGGGTCGAATAATCTGCAGGACGATTTGAGAGCCTATGGCAGGCCATCGCTGTTGTCAGGGCAGCGAAAGGTTCGGGTCGTCAGATTTTGCGGGCGAAGATGGCGACGAAATCTCGAGCGTCATTGCTGAGATAGCGGTTTCCGCTCTTTTCCGAATCGGGAAGCAACTTTGTGCCCTTCACCGATGATGGATTGCCGGGTGTGGTGGCGTTGTAGAAGTTGAACGTGGTCCAGGCGGGGTTGATGTCGAGCTCCATTGCCCGGACACACCCAGCGCGCACCATGAGATCAGCGAGGGAACGAGCCCCTAGGCCCGCCCCGTAGCCGTAGACCAGCGCACCATCGGCGGTGACGCCGACGGCCGAACGCCAGACCAACACCTTGTTGCCAAGGGTGTCGCCCCATGCGCCGTTTTGGTTGTTATCAAGACCTTCCGCGGGTTCACCGGGCGCAGCCTTGTCTTTCGGCGAGGGATTTCCACCGGGGAAAGGGAAGCCACCACCGTTATCGATGATCAGATCAAGGTTCTGGCGAACAGCCTCAATGTTGGGACCCATTTCGAAATCACGACCCCACATGCCCACGCTGGCGACACCGTCTTTATAGACAACGAGAGATGCTGCGCCGTCACGCAAAGGTTTGTAGGTGACGCCATCAAGGTAGAAGCCGCCCATCGCGTCTTGCATGCGGAAGCCGCCGTTGAATGCAGAGATGAGGTCGAGGCGTTTATCGAGGGGAACCTGTGCTGGCACCGTTTGTTTCCCACCGGGCTCTTCGGTTCCGGGATGAACTTCGAACTTCACCAGTTTTGGATCCATCCAGACCAAACCATCGAGGATCGACGTGTGCACGGAGTCGGGACGAACCTGCGTTGTGTACATCGTCTGCGCGCCACCGACCAATGGTCCGACGGGGGACCAAACGCCTTCATTGGCAACGGGGGTCACACCTTCGGGAACTGCAACGTTTGCCGGTTTGGCTAAGTGGGGAACGGCTGGCGGCGTCGTCGGACCTGTCGCAGCAGCGTTGGTGACGTCGATCTCACGGTCGGGCTCACCACCAGCTTTGGGCCCGTTCTTCGAGAACCACCACGACTCAACATTGTTGAGGATGAACCCCAAGTTGTTGTCGCGCATCCATTCGGCAGCTCGTTCGGTCATCGAAAGGCTGTTCGGAGTCAGCACGGCTTTGCCAATCGACAAAACAGGAATGGAAAGCAGCGCGACAAGGACCACGACGGTGATCGTCTTCCACGCTGGGCGTGGTGGCTTGGTCTTGGGTGGAGGTGGTGGAGCGCTGGTTGTCATGAGGGCGGCACAGCCGTGACGAACACGCCCGGGTGCGGAGCGAGAATACGGCACCAGCCTGCGATGTCATGGTCACTTCATGAGCTGGTGAGTTTGAGTACACGGTTGTCGGTCACGCCGTACCATCGAGCCAACACATTGTTCTTGGGGGCACCGATGGCGTTTTTTGGAATTCGATTCGATATGCGTATGCCGGCAACGGCGCCCGGGACTCGGGCCGATCGCTATGCCGCGTCGGTCGACATGGTCGAGTGGGCTGATTCCCTGGGTTTCGTGACGGCGATCCTCTCCGAACATCACGGATCACCTGACGGCTACCTCCCGTCGCCTCTGCCGCTGGCAGCCGCGATGGCCGCGCGTTCGTCGAACATCCGTATTGGTATTTCGGCAATGGTGAGTTCGTTCCATGATCCGCTTCGTCTCGCCGAAGATGTTGCGGTTGTTGATCTCATTAGCGGTGGCCGACTCGATCTCACACTCACGAATGGGTATGTGAGTTCTGAATTTGAGATGTTCGACGTTCCGCTTTCGAAGCGAGCGGCGCGTACGACCGAAGCCGTCGCAACGTTGAAGCAGGCATGGACCGGTGAACCGTTTGAGTTCCGTGGTCGCACCGTTCAGGTGTTGCCGACGCCGGCTCAGATTGGCGGACCCCCGATTTCACTTGGCGGTTCGGTTGAAGCAGCGGCACGACGCGCAGCGCGTATTGCCGACGGTTTCATTCCGTCGATCCCTGAAATTTGGGACTTTTACGTTGATGAATGCGCGAAGTTAGGTAAGCCCGATCCGGGTCCGTACATGGGCGGCGACACTTCCGTCATTCATGTCGCGACCAATGTCGATCAAGGGTGGGAAGAACTTGCTCCGTATGCAATGCATGAAGTGAACGCGTATGGCGATTGGGCGGCAAGTGCTGGCATCGAAGGGGCAACAGGTTTTGTGCGCGTCGATGATTCCGATGCTTTGCGCGCAACCGGTCAGTACCGAGTGGTGACTCCTGAAGAGCTTGTTGTCGAGTTAACGGAGAAGGGCCCGTTTGCCTTCTGCATGCTGCACCCATTGGTCGGCGGGCTTCCGCCGGAGTTCGCATGGAAGAGTCTCAAACTGATCGAGACACAGGTCATTCCGAACCTGTGAGTGTCTGCGTTAACCGCGTAGTCCTTCAACGATCAACAACACGCCGAAGATCAGGAACGCGATCGCCGCGCCGATGCGGATGACGCGTTCAGGCAAACGCGTTCCCAGAACATGACCGACGCCGATGGCGAGAGCGTCTGCGGCAACCATGCCTATGGTCGACCCCAACCAGGTTCCAAAAAGACTGTGATCAGTGGCCAACGTGATCGTTGCGAGCATCGTTTTGTCGCCGAGTTCGGCAAGGAAGAACGCGAAGCCAACGGTGAAAAGAACCGAACGTGAACTCTCTTGCTGGGCTTTGGCTGCTTCTTCATCGGTGAGTTCGTCGCCGCGCAGCGTCCAGGCAGCGAAGCCAAGAAAGGCGATACCGGCGACGACGTTGATGATGTGGGTCGGGAAGGCAACGCCTACAACGGCACCCAACAAAACGCTGGCGAGGTGCACAATTGCTGTCGCAATAGTGATGGCGATGAGCACCGTAATGGCGCGATAACGCGCAGCGAACGTCATCGCCATCAACTGGCTTTTGTCGCCGAGTTCGGCGAGGAAGATGACGCCGAAACTGATCAGAAAAGCGTTCATGGCACCGCCAGTGTGTCAGGCGGTGCCATGAACAGCGATGAAATGAGGTGGACGACCACCCCGAAGATCAGACGATTTCGCTGATCTGCATTGCCGGCACGATGGTCGTGTAGTTCGCGACATCGGCCTGCACATCGGCGGTGCCTGGTGCGCCAAGAGCGGCGCCGAAGGCTTCCATCGAGTCGAAGGTGAAGTGCACGGCAGCTTCGTAGGGGCCGTCGATGCCCTTATCGATCTCAGCGGACTCGAGTCCCCAAGTCTTGAGCGCCAGCGGCACATGGCTGTCGCGGTAGTAGTCATGGTCGAACGACGCGCCGTCGGTCTTTGGGTAGAGCACGCTCAGTCGGATCATCGGATTCCCCCTCTGTGATGGTCGAAGAGTTGTAGCACGAAAACGAAAGGTGCCGCCCCGAAGGACGGCACCATTTCACCGACTGTGGTGGTGGTTACTTCGTGATGACGAGGGTGTAGGTGCCAAGGAAATTCTCGACGCCCGCTCCACCTGCTCCGAGACTCACCTGAGTTGTTCCGACGGCGATGGCCTTGCCGCCAGCGTTCATCGACACCGTGCCGTCGTTCGATCCCTTCGATGTCACTTCGAAGACCGACGGGTTGGTATTGGGAGCGATTGAGACCGTGACGCCCTTTGCGATTGCTCCCATGTTGAACACGACCGTGTCACCGACCTTGATCGGGGGAACCGGCTGGGTGCCGCCTTCGTTGGCGTTGGCCATTTGTGGCGTGATGATGATTGGCGGAAGCACGTTTCCAACAGTCGAAGATGTGGACTTGGCTGTGGTGGTCGGGGCAGCAGTCGTGGTGGACGCGGAGTCCTTCTTGTCCGAACTGCAACCAGCGACGGCGAGGCCGGCGAGGGCGAGCACTGCAATACCAGCGACGACGAGACGATTCTTCAACGATTTCTCCATGTTCGTGAGGCAGATGTGCCTAGAGGGAATGTAGTGGTGGGAACCTCGCGGAGGGGTGCAGGCAAGCGGGCTCATTACGCTTGAGGGATGGAACGCACAGTAAGGGGCATGAAATCGTCGACAATTTCGATTGCCTCAATTGGTTCGGCTGGTTCAATCGCCTCGATT
>WLOT01000015.1 GCA_009699125.1 Actinomycetota bacterium | reverse complement strand
TCAACCTGCGCTTCGATCTCGATGTAGTCGTCTTCAATACGGAAGTTCACATAAACACCGCCGATCATGAGCGGGTGACAGAGCGGAATGAGATCTGAAGTGCGCTTTGCCGCCTGAATGCCGGCCACGCGGGCCACGGACAAGACGTCGCCTTTACTGATTGCCCCCCGGGCAACCAAGGACGCTGTTTCCGGAGTCATATGCACCCGGCCACGAGCGATCGCCCGGCGATGAGTGACGTCTTTGGGCGTGACATCGACCATCCGGGCACGGCCCAGAGGATCGAGATGAGTGAGACCACGGTCAGACATGGGCCAATCCTATGCCCCTCCCCTCGTGTGATCCCGGGCGAGAAGGCAGACTGAAGAGATGGAACCGACATTGGTGATGGGCGGATCAGCCGAGGGTCTCGATGATCAGGATTGGTCCGGCCAATCCAACTACTTCGAATACTCCCGAGCGGCGAACCCCGTTGGCTCAGGACGCATCCCACCTGTCGCGATGGAACGCTTCCCCGCCGCCCGACACCAAGCAGTCGCAACCGGCATCATTCCGTTCGACCTTTCCGAACAACTGTCGATCACCGAAGGTCCGGCGACATCGCCCGCGTTGCTTACATCGTTCATTCGAATCGCGCCTGGCGCTTCGGTCGATACCGCGCCGGTTGCAACGTCAGAGCTCTACTACGTGATCTTCGGCAGCGGCGTCTCGATCGTGAACGGGCGCGAACTCGAATGGGGCGCAGGCGACTTTTTTGTCCTCCCTGCCAATTCGACCACCGTCCACCGAGCATCAACCGACACCACCATGTACTGGGTCACCGACGAACCATTACTCCGTCATCTCGGTGTTGCTCCGACGCACGCCAAATTCGAACCCACGCGCTTTCCCGCCCAACGTGTGCAAGCAGAGCTTGTCGATGTCGAAACATCTCCGCATGCAACTGACCGAAATCGTTTGTCGATTTTGCTCAACACCACACCCAACGACATGACACAAACCGTCACACATGTGTTGTGGGCGATGTATGGGCTACTTCCAGTGGGTGCAGTGCAACGCCCCCACCGACACCAATCCGTAGCCCTCGACCTTGTCGGCGACTGCAAGCCAGGTTGCTACACACTCGTCGGCCGCTCTGTTGATGAGGACGGCGAAATCATCGACCCGATTCGCGTCGACTGGGAACCGCACTCGGCATTCGTGACACCGCCGGGCATGTGGCATGCGCACTACAACGAATCGGGAGAACAAGCTTGGATCATTCCGATTCAAGATGCCGGTTTGCAGACCTACCTGCGCTCACTCGACATTCGTTTTGCGCCTTCGGCCCGCAAGTAAGTCGAGTTACCGCAAGCCTCAATGGGCACCCGATGGGACATCGACTCTCAGCTCACTAACTCGCCGAATCCAGTGAATTGCGTTTGGTCATGGTTGCCGAGATACCACCGAAACGGCAGAACATCGAGAAGTTCGACATACGACAACGTATTCGCATCCCACGTGATTTTTCCCGTGTGTGTTGTTCGAATTTCAAGAACAAGGTTCGCAAGATCGGCAAGCGGGACGACGAGGTCGCGAGGACAAATCCATGTCGAAGCGACGACGCGCCAGTGTGGGCGCGAATCGTCAATTGCCACTTTTGGCCACACCCCTGGAGCGATCACAGCATCGATTGGAGTGGTTTCGATCGCATCGAGATATTCACCGATCACTTCTGCGGTGACTCCGGGCTGCTTGAAGACTGAATAGTCAATCCACACGAAGACATCGATGTCGGGGTGCAACTCAGCAGCTCGGCGCACCCATTCGAATCGCTCGTGACAAACAATGTTTGAGATCACCGCATCAGTCGGACTATCGAATCGATCTGCCGGCGGGTTGGGATCAGCGGGCATTAAATTCGGATTCGCTTCAAGCAATCGATACGCCCAAAGATCCTTAACGGACCGCTCTTCGTCGAAGGCAACGATTCGGCCGACCGCAGCACTTTTCAGCTGATCACCAAGAGCATGAAATTGGCCGTAAGACAAGTGGCGAGATGGAAATGCTCGCGGAACATGTCCGGTAACCACGAGCACCTTTTGCTGCGCGCCTGAACCCACAACGATCAGGTCGGGGCTGTCGGACACGTATTAGCCACCGATTTGGCTCATTGAACGTGCCGGTCGGATGAAATGCACTTGGTTGATCTGATGACCAGCCCATTTCGCGCCAACTTCCGCCGTGATCGCTTCAGCTAGATCGTCGTCGGTCGCACCATTTCGTAGAAGGGTGCGGAGATCGAGTTCCCGGGTTGCGAACAGACAATGCCGAAGCATGCCGTCGGCAGTAAGACGAACACGGTCGCAGGATTCACAGAACGCTTCAGTGACGCTGGGAATGACGCCGAACTCGCCGCCACCATCGATATAACGCCAGCGCGCTGCCGGATCGCTTTCGCGCTCTGCAACTGGTTCCAACGGGAAGACGTCGCCGATTGCCGCAACGATCTCGGCTTTGGTGACGACCTGCTCGTTGGTCCACTCCCCTTGCGCATCGAGTGGCATGAATTCGATGAAGCGAACAGTGACACCGCGTTCGCGACCGAATCGCGCAAAGTCCACAATTTCATCGTCGTTCACGCCACGCATCACAACGCAGTTGATCTTCACCGGCGCTAAGCCTGCGCTCACTGCGGCATCGATACCGTCAAGAACCTTGTCGAGTTCATCGCGCCGCGTGATTTGTTCAAAACGTTCACGCTGCAACGAATCGAGTGAAATGTTGATGCGCTCAAGTCCGGCAGACACCAGCGTGGGTGCCAGATTCGTGAGGGTCGTGCCATTCGTCGTAAGCGAAAGATCGACTCCGAGAGATGAAAGATGTTCGATCAATACCGGGAGGTTCGCTCGAACGGTTGGCTCGCCGCCGGTAAGACGAATGCCGTCGAACCCGAAACGCTCAACACAAACCCGAGCGACTCGAGTGAGTTCCTCGTAGGTGAGGAGATCCTCTCGGGCCATCCAGTCGAGGCCTTCTGCCGGCATGCAATAGGTGCAACGGAAGTTGCAGCGATCGGTGACCGAGATTCGAAGATCTCGATGGACGCGGCCGAACCCGTCGACGAGAGATGTTGGTTCGGCAGCCATGTCAGGAGGTTACGGGCGCAGGAGGCGGACGCGCACAGTGGCACCGGCTTCGAGGGTGTCGCCGTCGGGAAGTTCGGCCAGCGCGTTGGCTGCGGCCATTGCCGCCATGTGATGGGAGCCCTGGGCGCCCGCCGAGCGCACCTGATACACCGAGCTCGTGCCATCCCATTCACACACGACTCGGGCGAAATGGGTTTTCCCGTCGGCGCGGCGCCTGAGCGGTTCGGTGAGCACCCCGTTGACAATCCCCACATCGAGATTGTCATCGCCAAAGCCCGACATCTTTCGTAATCCCGGACGACAGAAAAGTTCGTAGCTCACCATCGACGAAACAGGGTTTCCCGGCAGACCAAAGACGGGCACCGCAGTGCCGTCCGAGCGAGTCAACGTTCCGAATGCGAGTGGCTTCGCCGGTCTGATTGCGATCTGCATCCAGCGCATGTCGCCAATTCGATCAAGGACGACCTTCACGTAATCGAAGTCACCCATACTCACGCCGCCCGTAGTCACGATCGCGTCGCAAGATTCTGCGCCGGCACGCATTGCGGTTTCAATGACCCGCTCGTCGTCTCGAGCGAGCCCAAGATCAACGGTGTCAAAGCCGTGTGATTCAAGAAGCTTGCGCAACGTCAGCCGGTTTGAATCACGGATCTGTCCCGGAGCCAACGGCGAACCATCGTCGATGAGTTCATCGCCAGTCGAGATCACTCCGACAACGGGTCGACGCACTACCGCGATTTGGGTCACCCCAATCGTTGCAAGGACGCCGAGGTGAGCAGCGGTGAGTTCCGTCCCCACAGCGATCACAGGATCACCGGGATTCACATCGTCACCAGCAGGACGAATGTGCTGGTTGATGGTTGCCGCAGACTTCACCACAACCGTGTCGCTTTCGGGAGAACCTTCGGTGTCTTCAACCATCACGATGGCATCGGCGCCGGGAGGAACTGGAGCGCCAGTCATAATTCGAACCGCGCAGCCGGGTTCAACTGGCGATTCGGTACCCGACATTCCGGCCCGAACGGTGCCCGTCACGCGAAGGGAGACCGGAACTGTCGCAGTATCGGCTGCGATGACGGCGTAACCATCAACAGCAGTGTTTGCGAAAGGCGGAACTTGCTCGGCAGCGACAACTTCTTCCGCTGTGACGCATCCAAGCGCATCGTTCAGCGCGACAACAACGTGCGCATTCGGAAGACATCCGGACAGGACGTACTCACGGGCTTCGATGAGATCAATCACCGCAGTCGGGTATCGACGAGGTTGATGAGAAAGGCGCGAAATTCCGGGCCCAGATCTTCACGCTCAATCGCGAGTTCGACTGTGGCCCGCAGATAATCCTGCTTGTTGCCAATATCGAAACGACCATGACTGAACACCCAGCCGTAGACGTCGTGGTCGTCAAGCAACAGCGCGATCGCGTCGGTGAGTTGAATCTCGCCGCCAACTCCAGGCGATACCTTCGCCAGCGCGTCGAAAATGTCGGGCGTAAAGACATAGCGGCCCATAACCGCGAGGTTCGATGGCGCGTCTTCAGGAGATGGCTTTTCGACAATGCCACGCATACGGACAAGCGAGTCGGAGATGAATTCCGGATCAATCGACCCATAACTTGAGATCTCTCGTGGCGACACTTCTGAGACCGCAACAACCGCGGCGTCGCGCTCTTCGTAGACACTGATCATGTCGGTCAGCACCGTCGAGCGGTCGTCCATGATGTCGTCACCGAGCATCACGACAAATGGGTTGTCGCCGACATGCTTGCGGGCAATCGATACGGCGTGACCAAGCCCCAGGGGCTCACCTTGTCGGACGAAGTGAATTTCGGCGAGTTCGGCGATACTGCGCACCTCGGCAAGGGCGTCATCTTTTCCGCGCTCTGCCAAGAATGATTCGAGTTCAACATTGCGGTCGAAGTGATCTTCAAGCGATCGCTTGCCACGACCAGAGATGATGAGGATGTCGTCGATGCCAGCGCGGACTGCTTCTTCGACCACGTACTGGATGGCGGGTTTGTCGACAACGGGCAGCATTTCTTTCGGCTGCGCCTTTGTGGCAGGAAGAAAACGGGTGCCGAGACCAGCGGCGGGGATAACAGCTTTCGTAACTCGAGACATCGTGACTCCTCGTCCGACCGGGACCTACGGGGACGTGGGCGACATCGTAGGAGCCACACGGCCCATGCCCTCGCGCCCTTCCAACAACCCGCCTGCAGGCCTGAACCCGTCCCTCGCTATGCTGGCAGTCCTAACGGGCGAGTGCTAACCGCTCCCCGCCTCCCCCATCTCGCCCTCGGCCCTGCCGGAGACCTTCGATGCCCCTCTATGACTACCGATGCAAAGACTGCGGCCACGAGTTCGAGGCCCAGCAGGCGTTCACCGACGATGCCCTCACCGAGTGCCCGTCCTGCGGTGGCGCGCTGAAGAAGAAGTTCGGTTCCGTCGGCATCGCCTTCAAGGGCAGCGGCTTCTACAAGAACGACGCTCGCGGTTCTTCCAGCTCCTCTGGTTCATCGACGCCTTCAACCACGTCATCGACAAGCAGTTCTGACACCTCAACGCCGTCGACCACGACGCCGACGAGCACAACATCGGACTCAGGTTCGTCTTCGTCGACACCTGGCGCTTCCTAAGCAAAGGTCGCACGGACCTCCCCTGACGTCATCGAACTCTCTAGCGTCGCCCCATTCCCCCACTGACCGAGCCGTCCGTGGAGTTGTTGTGCGCCATTCACAGGTCCAGCCCTCGCGTCCGCGTTCGCTTCGACGCCTCTTCACAACGACCCGAGCCCGATGGCTACTCACGACAGCAGTCGCGCTCTGTTCATTGGCGTGGACACTTTCGACCGTGAACTCGGCCGAAAAGGCGACATCCTTATGGGGCCATCGACGAACCGTGCCGGTCGCAACAGTCGATCTTGAACCGGGGCGTGTCATCACGGCAGCAGACATCACCTTCGTCGATCGACCCGTCGCCGTCCTTCCAGATGACGTCGCGCATTCGCTTACCGGACGAACAGTCACCCGATCAATCGCCCGCGATGAAGTTGTCCTCGAACGTCGACTCGCTGGTGGCAGCGCAACCGGCCCCGTATCGCAACTTGATGAGAACTCGGTGGCGTTCGCTATCCCTTCTGAGGCCAGCACACCCCCCGCAAAAATCGGTGACTACGTCGCGCTCTATGCCCCCTCCGAGGTCGTCTCGACGTCTGGTCGTGCGTCAGGCCCTGCATCGCGCATTGCCGATCATGCCGTCGTCGCAGCAATCTCCGAAAAGGCCGTCACCGTCGGGGTGACACTTGCCGAGGCGCCTGCAGTTGCAAGGGCACTGCTTTCGACCAGTGTGATCATCGCCCTCACCGACTAAGCCCTCACCCTGCGCCGTTGTTGATGCCGGTAGCGTCGCAGCGTGTTCGGATCCTCTTCTCCTCTGTCAAAGCGCCGGGCCGGTCGCGTCGTCGCACTTTTGCTGGCTCTCCTTCTGACTACTGGCATCGCGCATACGTTCACCGGGGCAACGAAGGCAAACGCGTCGTCGACTGAGTTGGCAGCGTCTACCCAGCTCACACCTGAAGAACAGACTGCAGCGAAGGACCAAATGAGCACATGGAAGGCCATGGTGCTTGGCGCAGTTGAAGGCGTCACGGAATACCTGCCAATCAGTTCCACAGGACATCTCGTTGTTACTCAGCGAATTCTCGGAATCGGCGATACATCGGCAACGAAAGACGCAGCAGACAGTTACGCAATCGCAATTCAGTTTGGTGCAATTCTCGCGGTGCTTGTTCTTTACCGTAAGCGCATCGAATCGATCATCCGTGGGCTCTTTGGACGTGACACCGATGGACGCAATCTGCTTTTTTCGCTCGTGATTGCCTTCATCCCCGCAGTCATTATCGGTGTGGTGATCGAAAAGCCGATCAAGAGTCACCTTCTCAACGTCGGCCCAATCGTTGGCGCATGGATTGTGGGCGGCCTCCTTCTGATTTATCTCGCTCCAAAGATCAAAGCCGATCGACCGGGAATGTTGATCACGCAGATTCGACCAAAGCAGGCGCTCATCATTGGTTGCGCTCAAGTTTTGGCGATGTGGCCTGGCACCAGCCGAAGCCTCGTCACGATTCTCGCTGCACTTGCTGTCGGAACAACGCTCGCCGCAGCAGTTGAGTTCAGTTTCCTTCTTGGCCTCATGACGCTGGGCGCAGCAACTCTCTATGAGACAGCAAAGAACGGCTCAACGGTTATTGACGCGTACGGATGGTTCAACCCGCTTGTTGGTTTGCTCTTCGCATTCGTCTTCGCCGCACTCGCCGTGAAATGGATGGTCGCTTGGCTGCAAACACGCAGCCTCGCCGTCTTTGGCTGGGAACGCCTCGTGGTCGCCGCGGCGAGCATCGGGTTGCTGATCGCCGGAACGATCTAGAGCAATCGTTCAGGACCCGCCGAGGGACAGGTCAGCAATCACGATCGTTGGGCAACCCGTGCCACCGGGAAGCCATTCGACGTCTTCGCCAATCGCAACGATGTCAAGAAGCATTCGCTGCAACGTCGACGCAATGGTTACTTCACGAACTGGTTCTGCCAACTGGCCATTGCGCACCATCAAACCTTCGATGCCGACAGAGATATCTCCGCTTACAAGATTCACACCGGAGTGCAGTCCCGTCATCGACTGCAAATAGACACCGGTATCAATATCGGCCAGTAACGACTCGAAAGAGCCCGCCCCGGGAGCTACCGCTAACGCTTGGCAACCGACCGAAGGCGTCGACGAAACACCGCGAACTGCAGAACCGGTACTGGGCTGTCCAGCACGTCGACCTGACGCACTGTCGTAGAGAAAGCCCCGCAACACACCATCGACCACAAGTTGGTTTCGGCGACAGGCCAAACCTTCGCCGTCGAACATGTCGGCCGCATACGAACGATGATCGGTGGGATCGTCGACAAGCGTGAGCATCGGCGAAGCAATGGCCTCGCCTACGCGATCCCCGAACGGCGACCGCCCCTTCAAGACGCGTTCGCCAGTAAGAGTGGAACCCAGAAGACCCGCGATCGTCGCGGCCATACGCGGTTCAAGAATGATCGTGACTCTCTGTGACGGAACGGGCTTGGCACCAAAGAGCCGGGTTGCTCGCAACACCGCATCGTCGGCGGCTTCAGCGAGATCGAGATCATCGGGCCGGAAACCAACCGTCGAGCCGCCGCCCGTATAGGTCTCGTCACCATCTTCTGCGAGCGCCAGTGCACTCATTGAGCACCACGCACCGCGGCCGGCGCCAGCGATGCCCGTGCTCGTTGCGACAGCGAAACGCGAGGAGGAATCAGAGAAGGTGGCAACGCGAACGCCGGTAATGCGCGGGTCTCCGGCACGGACCATGCGCTCGAGTTCGAGAGCAAGGTCGATCTTTCGAGATGCCTCCATCGTTGCTACCGATGGATCAAACGCGTCGAATGGAACAGGGGCGACACCATCAGGTTCGGCGAGACCTACCCATTCATCGGGTTCGGCAAATGTGGCGTTATCACGCGCATCGGCCAACGCATCAGCGATCGCGTCGGACTCAAGTGTTCCGGCCCAAGCAAAACCTTGACGATGGTCACTGACGACGCGCACACCGATACCAGCGCTCACCGCAGACGTAAACGACTCGACCTCTCCGCCGTGTGCGCGCACCGTCGTGTACGAGGACCGAGCCACGAATGCTTCGACCTGCTCTCCGGTTCGCGCTGTGTTGGCAACCGATTGCGCAAGCGCGAGGAGATCAGCAGATTCCTGATCGGGCGGGTCGAAGCTCACGAGCCTGAAACGGTGAGGTCAGCAACGACGAGTGATACGCCAGATGCATTCATTGGAAGGAACTCAAGGTCGTTTCCGACCGCCTGAACATCACGAAGCATCTTCTGCAGTGTCGAAGCAATTGTGAATTCACGAACCGGCTCTGCGAGTTCGCCATTGCGAATCCGAAGACCTTCAGCACCAGTTGAAAAATCGCCACTCACCGGATTGACACCCGAATGAAGACCAGAGACTTCTTGGACGAGGACACCGTCGTCGATTCCGGCAATAAGTGCAGCCGGATCGGAGACGCCAGGCACAAGCGAGACGGACAGGCAACCGACCGATGGCGTGCTCTTGAAACCACGCACCGCGTTTCCAGTGCTTACGGTTCCGGCGCGTCGAGCCGAATAGGCGTTGTGCACGAACTGCTGCAGCACACCATTCTCAATCAACACGTTGCGACGAGCAGCGAGGCCTTCACCATCGGCATCAGTTGCGGTGAACGAGCGAACGTCGGTCGGATCATCGATAAGCGTCAATAGCGAGGACCCAACGGACTCCCCCAAACGTTCGGCGAACAACGACCGGCCTTTCAATACCGAATCACCATCGAGCGTGTAACCAAGAATCCCCAAAAACTGCGCAGTGACCCATGGATCGAGAACAACAGTGAGGCGACCGCTCGGGGGCTGCACCGCACCAAGCATGCGAGTCGCCCGTGAAGCCGCTTCGAGCGCGGCATGTGATGGATTCAGTTCCGAAGGTTCACGACCAACCGAGAAACCAAAGCCGGTTTGCGTTTCGTCACCTTCGGCCGCCATCGCGTAGGTAGCCACATAACAAGAAGTTTCGCTACCCACGGTACGAATGCCGGTGCTCGTCGCAATTGCTGCTTCGGAAATCGAGTCGGCGTACTCCGCTGATTCGATTCCTGAAATTCGCGGATCTGCCGCCATTACAACTCGTTCAAGCTCAATCGCCATTGCAATCTTGTCTGATGTCGCAAACGACACCATTGGATCGCGATGCAGATCAAGAACCGGGATTGCGAAGCCATCTGGTTCGGCAAGGCCCGCAAATTCATCGAACGTTGCGAAGCTCACATTGTCGCGAGCATCCGCGAGCGTTTCCGCAATCGCGGACTCGTCAAGACTGCCTGCGTAGGCGAAACCTTGGCGGCCGTCGACAACCACCCGGATCCCCACGCCCTGCGATTGAGCCGAGGACAACGACTCGACATCGCCTCCGAACACTTTGATTTCGGTCTCGGTGCCGCGAACAACAACGGCTTCGACCTGTTCGCCAGGTTTGGCCATTGCGATGACACGATCCGCAATCGCCAAGAGTTCGTCGCTCATGCGGCGGTGCCACCAATGGTGAGCGAAGACACGCGCAGAGTTGGCACGCCGTCGCCGACAGGAACGCCTTGCCCATCTTTGCCACACGTTCCTGGCGGACCCATAGCGAAGTCATTGCCAAGCGCATCAATTCGTTGCAATACCTCGGGACCATTGCCGATGAGGTTTCCTTCGCGAAGCGGCTCGGTGACCTTGCCGTCTTCAATCAGATAGGCCTCGGTCATGCCAAACACGAAATCGCCAGTCGCCGTATTGACCTGACCGCCGCCAAGATGTTTCACATACACACCCTTCGGTGTCGAGGCGATGATCGAATCAGGATCTTCTTCGCCTGCGAGAAGGTAGGTGTTGGTCATTCGAACCATTGGCAGGTTCTGGTAGCTCTGACGGCGACCGTTCCCTGAACTGCGGCGGCCTTCTTTACGAGCACGAAGGTGATCCCACATGTAGTCGGTCAGGACACCGTCTTCGATCAGCACGTTGCGTTGTGCAGGATTGCCTTCGTCGTCGACAGCAATGTTTCCCCACTCTCGAGCCATGGTGCCATCGTCGACAACGGTGACGCCCTTCGATGCGACCTGCTGGCCAACGCGCCCACGGAAGACAGATGCGCCCTTGGAAACAAGATCAGCCTCAAGACCGTGGCCACATGCCTCGTGGAACAACACGCCACCACCACCGCTGCCGATGACGACAGGCATTTGCCCGCTCGGCGCGGGACGCGCCGCCAACTTTGTGAGCGCACGATCGGCGGCGTTTCGCGCCAACTGGTCGATGTCGTACATATCGAAGAGTTCGAATCCGATTGTGTGGCCGACACTCTCGCGACCGGTCTGCATGCCGGTATCGCCCGTCGCAACACAACTCACAGCGAAAAACGTGCGCACTGTGTCATCTTCGACAAACAGACCGTCGGAATTGGCGACAAGAATCCGTCGACGGTTGTCGCCATAACTGACAGAAACCTGCGAGATCGCATCGCCGACCGAACGCGCAGCTTCGTCAGCACGAGTGAGAAGTTCCACTTTGCGAGCCTTCGGGACATCGCCGGGATAAGTCTCGATGTCGTAGCCGCGCGATGCCGACCTGCGAGTGAGCGCAACGACATTCGCTCCCCCACCACCGCCGCGCGCTGCCGCTGCTGCGGCCTCGGCCGCGGCGATGAGTCCGGCCTCAGTGAGATCGGCGGTATGAGCGAACCCGGTGGTATCGCCAACGACAACACGGATACCGGCACCGCGGTCACGACCAGAAGTGAGTTCTTCGACGCGGCCATCGTCGAGAACGGCCGATGCATTGCGACGATCTTCCGCGAAGACTTCGGCAAATTCACCGCCGGTACGCATTGCAACGCCGAGAACTTCTTCGAGCACCGACTGATCGATCATCTATTTCTTCTCCGGTCCTGTGCAGCGGGAGTATTTGCGGAATTTTGCTCCGCTGAGCGTCAGAGCGTACCGGCGATGGCATCGATCTGAGCGCTCAGAACCCAGTTCGCAAGCCGGTGCGCGCCGATTCATAGACTCAGACGATGAACGATCCCCATCGGCCGACCACGTTCGGTCCACAAGGCGCTGATGGGGCCGAACCAGGGCTCGGAGATATTGCCGCCGTCTCCGTTGAGGGACTCATTGACGCGGTCGAATCTGCGGGGACAAAAACTGAGCGGCGCCGCCGATGGGCGCTCCCGCTTCGAATCGCAGTCAGCCTCCTCATGCTCGGTGTCCTGTGGTGGAAGTTCCCCGAGATCAAGTGGGCCGATCTCATACCTGCTTGGGACCTCAACACCATCCTTTGGCTACTCGCCGCCACCGCAACGACCTTCTTAGGCATCGTCCTTTCTGCGGTCCGTTGGCAATCTGTGCTCCGCGCACTCGGCCTTCGCGAACGGCTCCGCGTTCTCGTTCCGCTCTACTTCGCCGGACAATTTGTTTCGAATGTCCTGCCCACCACAATCGGTGGCGACGTGTTGCGTGTATCGCGGCTCTCTAAAGCCAACGGCCAGCCAGAAACAACGTTTGCATCTGTTGCGCTTGAACGACTCACCGGCTGGCTCGTGCTGCCACTCATCACGTTCTTCGGACTCGCCATCAACCCAGGGCTCCGGGAACTCGATCGCGCAACGTTCCTTGCACTCGCCGTTGCAATCGTCACCCTTGTTGCCCTGGTCGTGGTCCTTCTGGCAGCGAATCACCCGCGACTCGGCGGACGGTTCGCATCAACCGAAGGATGGCGCCGATTCGTCGATGCCATTCATCAGAGCATCACTGAATTGCGCCGCCAACCGCTCGCCGCCCTTTCTATTCTCGTCGCCGGTCTCGTTTACCAAGTTGTGCTTTGCATTGCCGCCCTCATGGTCGCAGCGGCCCTTGGCTTTAGCTGGCTCGGACTCACCGCCCTTCTCGCCTTCTACCCAGCAGTTCTGATCCTTCAGGTTCTCCCCATCGGGATCGCCGGCCTCGGGGTTCGAGAGAGCGCCTTTGTCCTCTTCCTCGTCCCGCTTGGCGTTCCCGCCGAGAAAGCGGTCGCCCTCGGCCTCGTTCTCTATGTCATCAACGTCGTCGCCAGCCTCTTCGGAGCCCCTGCCTTTGCCGTCGGCGGACAGAAGACGGCAGTAACAGCCTGAACCGCTCGTCACTTCACCTCGAGAGATGCCCCATTGATAGGGGGTCGCCCGGCGGGGGACGGTAGCGTTGGCACTCGGACGCCGATCCCGGCGAACACCCCTCTGTCTCCCGTCGCCGCGTTCACCCAACGCCGCTGACAAGGACCCCGCCCATGATCATCGAGACGATTGAGTCGCCGGCCGACCTCAAGGCCCTCACCCCCGAGCAGCTCACCACACTCGCGGCCGAGATGCGCGCGGTAATCATCGACTCGGTCACGACCCATGGCGGCCACCTTGGCTCCAACCTTGGCGTTGTGGAACTCACACTCGCCCTCCACCGAGTGTTCGACTCCCCCAACGACATCATCTTGTGGGACACCGGACATCAGGCCTACCCCCACAAACTCGTCACCGGTCGCGCCAAAGGCTTCGCCGATCTTCGCCAGGCCGACGGCCTCTCGGGTTACCCATCGCGCAATGAATCCGAGCATGACTGGATCGAAAACAGTCACGCCTCAACCGTTCTTAGTTGGGCCTACGGACTTTCTGTCGCCGAAGCCACGAAGGGCGCCGATGCCCGACGCGTCGTTGCTGTGATCGGCGATGGGTCCATGACTGGCGGCATGGCGTTTGAAGGTCTCAACAACCTCGGCCACTCGGGGCGCGACTGCATCATCATTCTCAATGACAACGGCCGCTCCTATGCGCCGACTGTCTCGAAGCTTGGCGAAAGTCTCGTCAAGATTCGAAACAACCCGGTGTACATGCGCCGTCAGGCCAAGCTCGAAAAGTTGCTCGCTGACCTTCCCGTCGTCGGCAACATCGCAAAGACAGGCCTCGATGCAACGAAGGCCGCAATTCGCGAAGCATTTGAACCGACGGCGTTCTTCGAAGCGCTCGGTGTTCGCTATTCCGGCCCCTTCGATGGACACGACATTCCACTTCTTGAAGAAGCGCTGCGTAATGCAGCGGCAATGCCCGGCGGCCCGCAGGTCATTCATGTGCTCACACAAAAGGGTCGTGGCTACGGGCCCGCCGAGAACGACCCCATCAAGCGACTCCACGACACTTCCGAGGCGAAACCCGGAAGTTTCACCGCCGCATTCACCGAAGCATTGGTGAAGGAAGGCGAAGCTCGTCCCGAACTCGTTGCCATCACTGCGGCGATGCCGGACTCCACTGGCATCCTCCCCTTTGCAGAACGATTCCCTGGTCGCATGTTCGATGTCGGTATCGCCGAACAACATGCCGTCACTGCCGCAGCAGGCATGGCCATGGGCGGACTACGTCCCGTCGTCGCGGTGTACTCAACATTCCTCACTCGTGCGTTCGATCAGGTCAACCTCGACGTCGGCCTGCACGATCAACCAGTTGTCTTTTGTCTCGACCGTGCTGGCATCACTGGCGACGATGGTCCGAGCCATCACGGCGTGCTCGACATGGTGCTTCTCACCAAAGTTCCGAACATGACGGTCTTTGCACCGTCCTCGTATCAGGAAATTGGCCAGATGCTGCACGATGCTCTCGACATCACCGATGGCCCTGTCGCTATTCGTTGGGCCAAGACTGCTGCACGTCAATCACCTCCCGAAGATGTCGGCCACGGACTCAATGCTCGACGCACTCGCGTCGGCACTCAGTTGTGCATCGTCAGCGTTGGCAAGATGCTTGATGCCGCCGAAATCGCAGCAGAAGCACTTGAGGCCCAAGGAATTTCCGTCACGGTCTGGGACGCACGAGTAGTGAAGCCTCTCGATCCCGCCATGATCGATGACGCAGCTCGCCATCCCTTTGTGCTCACCGTCGAAGATGGCCTTCGCGAAGGCGG
This sequence comes from Actinomycetota bacterium, assembly GCA_009699125.1. Taxonomy (GTDB): domain Bacteria; phylum Actinomycetota; class Acidimicrobiia; order Acidimicrobiales; family Acidimicrobilacustridaceae; genus Acidimicrobilacustris. The sequence goes on along the minus strand of WLOT01000015.1, from coordinate 5,566 downwards.
CGTCGGCATGTCCGTCGCTGACCTCGTCAGCGAGCGCACGATCGGGGAAGCAGAACCCCGCGTGCGAGTACTCGGCATCCCGTCCCAGTACATCGCCCACGGCAAGCCCGATGCGATCCTCGCCGATCTGGGACTCGACGCTGCCGGCATCACGGCTTCTGCGCTCTCGATGATGTCGATCAACGACACATCGAACGCGTCACTCTGACCCAATTGCCAACGCAGCAGTTAGCGACCAAATCCGTAGAGTCGCATTGCGTTGCCAGCCAGCACCGCGTGTCGGTCTTCTGACGAGATTCCAGACATTGACGACTGGATCACTTTCCAGGAGTTCGGCCAGTCGGCGCTGATGTGCGGGTAATCGCTTGACCACATCACGCGCTCAACACCGACGTCGACCAGATTGCGAAGTCCAAATGTGTCCGTCATGTAACCGAAGTGGAAATGTCGGGAAATGTATTCGCTTGGGAGCATCTGCAACCCGAATCGACTCACCGGATCGAGTCGAAGGTAGTTGTTGTCGATCTGTTCCTTCACATACGGGACCCAACCGAAGTCAGTTTCGGCGAAGACAACATCAAGATCAGGGAATCGATCAAAGACACCTTCGAAGATCATTGCAATCATGCGGTTCGGAGCGTCGAAGAAACGGCCGTATCCGGGAAGCTTGGATTTATGCGAAGCCGGCATCGATTGCGTCATTGCGACATGGATGTTGAGACACATCTGACGCTCAACCAAGGTCGCAAAAACTTTGTCATCCTCTGGCTTAAGTGACAATCCACCGTGAGGCCACGCAAGCATCATGGCGCCGCGGATACCAGGCCGATCAGCAACACGTTCGATTTCTGCAACCGCTTCTTCAACGCCGCGGTTGGGCACCCACATCACCGCTCCAAAACGATCGGGCGCATACGACGCAAATTCCGAGATCCAGTCGTTGTACGCGCGCACCATCGCGTGGTGGTAGTCAGCGTCACGATTAGCAGCGATTGCGGCTGACAGGCGGGGGGTCGGGTACAGCACCTCGGCATCGACGCCGTCCTGATCCATTTCCGCAATTCGAGCAGCCGGGTCGTAGCCACCCCGCCGCATGTCCTCAAAGCGCATCCACCCCTTCATCTCTTCCGGGGGAAGACCTGCACACGCGTTCATTCCGAAGTTGATGGGGTCGTCGACACCCTCAATCACCCATGCGTCGCCTTCATCGAAGTGCTCCATGCGCGGCGCACGATCCTTCATCGAGGCAGGAACGCGGTCGACCCAGAGCGATCCGGGCTCGTTGAAGTGGCCGTCTGCCGAAATCAGGCGATACCGGCGCCCACCACTCAATGACTCACTCGAAACTGACATGGTTCCCCCTCATTCGAGCCAATCCCCCCCAGGACGGCGCTGTCGGGCAGTCTAGGGACATTCATTCGCTCCAACCGATCTCCGGACCGAGGACTCTTTCGTGGACGACACCATAAATTCCCCTGCCCAGCTCTTTGACCTCACTGACCGAGTCGCGCTCGTGACCGGCGCATCCTCCGGCCTCGGTCGCCGAATCGCTCTCGTACTAGCGGCAGCGGGTGCAACTGTGGCGGTAACAGCTCGACGCGAAGAACGACTCAACGAACTTGTCGCCCAATCGCCATTGATTCATTCCTTTCCTGCCGACCTCACGAATGACGAGGATCGCGAAGCCCTCATCGCAGACGTCGAAACGGCACTCGGGCCTCTCGATGTTCTCGTGAATAACGCCGGCGCAGTGAACTCGCTTTCGATTGAGCAGGAGTCAGTTGACGATTTCCGTTCGATGATCGAACTCAATCTTGTTGCGGCATGGCACCTCACGAAACTTGCCGGAATTTCAATGGTCGCTCGCGGTTCAGGTTCCGTCATCAACATCGCGTCAATCCTCGGAATCGTCGGCGCCACACCGGCAAAGGATTCCGGATACAGCGCAAGCAAAGGCGGGCTCGTCAACCTCACTCGAGAAACCGGACTCCAGTGGGCACGAAAAGGCGTGCGTGTGAACGCAATCTGTCCCGGTTGGTTCGCGACCGAAATGATCGATGACATCACAGCAACCGACAGGGGAACATCGTTCATCACGACCAACACCCCGATGGCCCGCGTGGGCGACGTCAGCGAGATCGATGGTGCAGTTCTGTTGCTCGCAAGCGACGCCAGTTCCTTCATGACAGGGTCCATCGTCATGGTTGATGGCGGATGGACAGCCCGATGACGCTCTCAACCTTTGTCATCTCGATCACCCCTTTCGACGCAGACGGCCGATTCGATGAAGCTGCATTCCGGAGTCACCTTGATCGCATGGCCGATGCAGGAATCGGCGTGTACCTGGGTGGCGGCGGAAGCGGCGAAGGGTTCACGCTTTCAAATGACGAGGCCCGTCGTGTGCTCGAGATCGGCGTCGATCAGATCGGAGGTCGGGTTCCGGTCCGCGCGATGGGCATCGAACCACGCACTGCGCAAGAAATGGCCGACTACCTCTCAATGGCGACCGACGCAGGTGTCGAGGCCGCTCAGGTGTACTCACTCGACCCTGGTCATGGCCATCGGCCTTCACCTGCCGAAGTTGAGTCCTACCTCAGTGAAGTTCTCGCAAGCACCGCACTCCCCTGTGTTGTTTCCTCTCACATGTCGGTGGGATACCGGTTGTCACCTTCGATGCTTCAGTCATTGGCCGACAACTTCGACCACCTCGTCGGCGTCAATTGCAGCCACCCCGATCTTGCTCCGCTCATTTCGCTCGTCGAAACCGTCGGCGACCGTCTTGAGATTCATGTGGGTGGGCCTGCTCAAGCTTTAAGCGCGCTTGCGCTTGGCGCCACGGGGTTTCTGTCCTCCGAGGGCAACCTCGCGCCGAAGACCTGCGCTGCGCTGATCGAGGGCGCACGAACAAAGAATTTCGACACGAGCACAACAGCTTTTTCGCAGATCGCTCGTTTATCGTCGCTGCTCTATCGCCTCGGTGGTATCCGAGCAACGAAGGGCGTGATGCGTTCGCTCGAACTTCCCGCGGGTTTCGTTCGTTCCCCGCAGATCGACGCCGACGAGACTGCGGTCTCAAAGGTTCTCGAATTCCTCAACAGCTCTGGAATCGCGAGTACCGAAGGTTGGTAACTGGGGAGAATCCAGCGCCGAACCGTTCAGGCAATCAAAAACATCACGAACGTTTGTGAAGTTCGGCGGAGCGCCTCACCGCATCAGCCTTGAGGTCGCCCTTTGCGACTTTGCCTCCCGATGAACGGGGAAGCTGGTCGACGATGACCAGATGTTCTGGCCACCATTCACGTGACACCGAACGGTCACGCATGTGGCTCACGAGCTCTTCGAGCGTGACGCTCGCTCCGGGCCGAAGTTCCACATACGCACAGACCCGTTCGCCGAACACCGGATCGGGGAACGCGACTGCCGCAACCATCGCGACTGCCGGATGCGTGGCCAGTTCTGCTTCCACAGCGGGTGCACTGATGTTCTTGCCGCCACGAATGATGAAGTCCGATGTGCGACCAATCACCGAGAGAACCCCATCGGCGTCGATTCGAACGATGTCGCCCATGAGCATCCATCCATCGTCCGTGAACAACGCACCGTTGGCACTGGCATCGCCCCAATATCCAAGTGCAGTCGCCGGACCTTTGCATGCCGGTTGTCCCTCATCTACCCCCGCCGGAACCTCGGCATGTGTTTCAGGGTCGAGAAGGCGCACATGCATTTCTGGAATGACATGACCTGCAGTTCGAAGACGAGTTTCCCGATCAGTGGCGTGGGAGGTGTGGCTCAGCGCTCCCGTCTCATTCGAACCGTAAAACTGCAGCACCTTGGCACCGGTTGTTTCTTCGAACTCGGCCGCGCGTTCATACGGAACTGCTTCACCGCCGGTGAACATTGAACGCAATGATGAAAGATCACGTGGGCGTTCCGCCTGGGCGTTCAACAACATGATGAATTGCGTACTGACACAGCACAACACCGTGACTCGTTCGCGTTCAATGAGGTCCAGTGCTTCATCAGCGTCGAATCGATCCATCACCACTGTGGGTGCACCCAATGCTGTCGGCGTGAAGTGAGCAGTCCACAGCCCAAACCCAAAAGGAGCGGGAAGCGCACCGAAAAACACTTCATCGCCACCGAAACCGCCAGCTTCGGCAGCCAATTGATGGAAATAGAACCATCGGTTCTGGGTATGCATCACACACTTCGGCAACCCCGTGGTCCCCGATGTGGAGTTCAACAGAAAGAGTTCGTCGGGATGGATTGGACGAAATGCACAATCGGGATCGACTTCAATCCCATTCGGAAGTGCAGCGTCAACAACTCGAGCGTCCAGCCCCACGAGAAGATGACGATCGACAGTGGCATCCATCGCGGCCACATCAGCCCGCAACGCTGCCGCGATTCGCCCGTGTTGTTCAGGAGCAGTGATGAGCGTGCGCGCCCCAGTGAGCGAAAGCAGATGCGCGACTTCGCGATCACCAGCGCGTGCTCCAATACCGACCGCGACGCAACCGGCACGCTCGATGCCGACGTAGACGGCGTGAACTGCTGGGCCGTCAGGCATCATCACCGCAATGCGTTCGCCACGTTCGGGCTGTGCGGAAAGGATCGCTCGAGCGATGTCGTCAGCGTCATCGTGATATTCGGCCCACGTATACCGACGTCCATCAGCAATGAATGCGACACCCTCTGGCTGCACAGATGCACGGGCCGCAACGATCGAGCCGACCGTGTCGTCACCCCACCAACCTTGTGCGTGATACCCGGCTGCCGCTTCGGGATCTGCGCGGAAAAGTTCCACTGAACTCACCCTGCAGCCTTCGATCGACGAGAAGCAGGAACAGCTCGTAAGTCGGAGACCAACCGATCGAGTTGTTCGACCAGCGCAGATAAATCTTCGACAGACCAACCATCGAGTTGTTCGGCCATCAACTCATCGTTCGCTGCCTCAATTCGGCGATGAGCAACCCGGCCCGCAGGGGTGACCGCAACAACAGATGCCCGTCCGTCATGCGGATCGGCAGATCGTTCGACGTACCCCTCAGCTTCAAGGGCCTGCACTTGGCGAGTGAGTGCAGCCGGATGCGTTCGAACGGCGTCGGCGAGGTCGCTCATGCGCATTGGACCGTCGTCGATGACCTTGCCCAAGACTGCGACCGCCGCCACACCAATCGCGACGCCAGAACGAACGGCAATCAATCGATCGAGACGTTGGCTTCCTGTAATGCGACGCAACGAGCCCATTTCATCGCGTAAACGACGAAGGAGTTCTGACGTTTCGGATGATTCGCGACGACTCATAACCACACCTTCGCGATTCTCTCGACTTCGATCGCGCCCTGTCGCCGACCTTCCCGAAGGGACGGGCCGCGAGTCGCCGGATCAAGAACATTGGTTCCGAATGCTTCTGTAGATCCTTCGTCGGCCGCGATCACTTCAACGATCGCTCCCTGCTCACGCAACGCTGCCGCTTCAACCTCAACGGTCGGGCCAAATCCACCCGCAAACGGCGCAACAATCACCACGATGTCGCTGCCTACAGCGAGATCGGCATTACTGC
>WLOT01000149.1 GCA_009699125.1 Actinomycetota bacterium | reverse complement strand
GGTGCGGACCTTTCCGCGGATCTCTTCAAGTTCGGGTGACAGACTGAAATCAATGCTCATGTCCGCAGTCTGCCCCGAACTGAGACCCTCGTGACTGTTGTTGTCGCGATCGATGCCGGAACGACGGGAGTGCGGGCCATTGCGTTCAACCAACGCGGCCTTCCGGTCACGTCGTCGTACCGGGAATTCACCCAGTTCTTCCCCCAACCCGGATGGGTCGAACACGATGCCGACGAGATTTGGGGTGCAGTCCAGCTCGTCCTCGCCGATCTCACCACAGCGCTCGCCGCTGCAGACGAAACCATCGCTGCGATCGGGATCACCGATCAGCGCGAGACCATCGTCGCGTGGAATCGCCACACAGGAGAGCCCCTCCATCGAGCCATCGTGTGGCAAGACCGACGAACCGCCGACTACTGCGCGCAGCTCGAAGCCGATGGCGCGCTCGATCGTGTTCGATCAACCACCGGCCTCGTCCTTGATCCGTACTTCTCCGGCACGAAAGCACACTGGCTCTTCACTGAAGGTGGCATCGCGTCAGACGACTCTGTTGCTCTCGGCACCATCGATTCCTGGCTCATCTGGAAACTGACCGACGGCGCCACCCATGTCACCGACGCCACCAATGCCAGTCGAACGATGTTGTTCGACATTCGATCCGGCGAGTGGTCCGACGAGATGTGCGAATTGCTCGGGGTCCCCCGTCATGTGCTTCCTCACGTTGTTCCGTCGAGTGGTCGCGTCGCCGTCACCGCGCCGTCCTGCGCTCTCGGCGCAGGAATCCCCATCAGCGGTATTGCTGGCGATCAGCAAGCATCGCTTTTCGGTCAGGCGTGCTTTGCACCGGGCATGGCGAAAAACACCTACGGAACAGGAAGTTTCGTTCTAATGAACATGGGCACCGAATGTCCTGTTCCTGTCGACGGGTTGCTCACCACAATTGCGTGGTCACTTCCGACTGATTCGGGAGCCCCGCAACTCACCTATGCCTACGAAGGTGCAATCTTCGTCACCGGTTCGGGCGTCCAATGGCTTCGAGATGGTCTGCACCTGATCGAGAACTCTAGCGACGTCACCGCACTTGCTGCGTCAGTCGAAAGCACCGAAGGCGTCGTCATCGTTCCTGCATTCACAGGCCTTGGTAGCCCATGGTGGGATCCCTACGCGCGCGGAACCATCCTCGGGATAACTCGCGGCACAACCGCAGCGCACATCGCGCGCGCAATGCTCGAATCGATTGCCTTGCAAACCCGTGACGTCGTCGACGCAATGATCAACGCTGGCGGCCTCCCACTCCGATCGTTACGAGCCGACGGCGGGGCGGCGAGCGACTTCGTGCTGCAGTTGCAAGCTGATCAACTCGGAGTCCCGGTGCATCGACCAACGGTGCCCGAAACCACGGCCCTCGGTGCTGCATATCTCGCAGGTTTGGCCGAAGGCGTGTGGGGCTCTCTCGACGACATCACCGAGAACTGGGCCGTTGATGTCACGATCGAACCTTCCAGCGATCCCACGCTGATCGAACTCAGCCATAAGCAATGGCTCAGAGCAGTTGAGCGATCACGGGGCTGGGCGAAAGAAGACACCGGGGTTTGAGAGACGCTCAATCCCTCGCCGATGGATGATGCTGGCGCGCTGATTCAGTCAACTCTCGAAACCTGGTGTCAACGATCCGAGCCAGAGCGGCCGCTTGCCTCCGTTCGCGAGCCCGGAACGATTCCCCGTTCCGACCCATCACCAGCGCTCTTCCGGCTGCTGGCAACGGGGCCCACACCACGTCAGATGGTCCGGCATCTCCGTCAGAGACACGAGCGGAGGACTGACTTCCGGCCACAAACGCAGCGATCCATGCAGCGGACGGACAATCACCGACCTCAGTGACGACCGAACCATCGGCGAGGTCGAGAACAACACCCCAATGAGCACCAACGGTCCGAACACCGTGAACACAAAGTTCTTCGATTGCTGCAGTTGGCGTCGGTGCACCGACCAAGAGTGCAGCGGTCTCAAGCGCATCGACGCGCGGATCGTGCAACGCTTCGGCAGCGGGACGGATACTTTCGATATCCACCCCGTCGACCTGGTGGATCTCGGCGACTAACAGATCAACCAGCGCGTCGTCGGGAAGTTCGACCACGAGTTCATCGATTGCGCGTCCGGCACCGCGCTCGAGAATGTCGATGCCAGTCACATCTCCACCGACTGCTCCGATCCGACTCGCAAGGGCGCCAAGCGCACCGGGACGATCCGGCATCCACACTCGAAGGATGTAGGTCTGAGTCATGGCAACACCTTAAAGATCAAGGATGAACGCCATGTTTCCGAGACACGACAACAGCAAGAACTCCACCAACAGCGCTGCCCCAAAATGTGGAGCTATTGACCGTCGAGACGGGTAAGCGCCCGGCGCAGATTGCGAACAGCTTGCTGCGTGCGCTGCTCATTTTCGATGAGCGCGAATCGCACAAAGCCCTCGCCGCCGGGGCCAAATCCGACACCCGGGGACACCGCAACATTGGCCTCTTTGACGAGATACGACGCGAACTCAATCGACTTCATGTCGGAGTACTGCTCAGGGATCGGCGCCCACACGAACATGGTGCCCTTCGGCGGTTCGATGTCCCAGCCGATGCGCTTCAATCCGTCACACAAATAGTCGCGACGCGATTGGTAGATCTCGTTGACTTCCATTGGGAAATCGGCTGCTTCGTTGAGCGTGACCGTGGCGGCAATCTGGATCGGCTGGAACGTACCGTAATCGAGATAACTCTTGAACTTGGCCAATGCGGCGACCACGTCGGCGCGACCGAGCATGAACGCAACGCGCCAACCAGCCATCGAGAACGACTTCGTCATTGAGTAGAGCTCAACGGCAACTTCTTTGGCGCCTTCGGCCTGAAGAATCGATGGTGGACGGTACCCATCGAAACCAATATCGGCATAAGCGTTGTCATGCACCACAACGACATCGTGTTCACGGGCGAAGTCGACAACCTTCTGCATGAACTCAAGATCAACACAGGTGGTGGTTGGGTTATGCGGAAACGACATGACGATGACGCGTGGCTTGGGCCAGGAGTACTCCCACTGCTCACGAAGATTGTCAAAGAAGTCTTGACCCGTTCCGAGCGGAACCTCGCGGATATCTGCACCCGCGAACAGCGGACCGAAAATGTGGATCGGATACGACGGCGATGGAACAAGCGCGGCATCGCCCGGCTGCAACAGCGTCCACATGAGATGAGAGAAACCCTCTTTGGCGCCGATCGTGCTGATGACTTCAGTATCGGGATCGAGCGTGACCCCGAATCGATGCTGGTAGTAGCCGGCAATCGCTTCACGAAGTTTCGGAATACCACGACTTGCTGAGTAACGGTGGTTTCGAGAATTGTGCGCAGCCTCGGACAACTTCTCAACCGCAATGTCGGGTGATGGAAGGTCTGGGTTGCCGAATCCGAGGTCGATGACGTCCTGACCGGCGCGGCGTGCCTCGATCTTCAACGAATCGATAATCGTGAAGACATACGGCGGCAGCGAAGTAATTCGGCGGAACTCCATTTGGGCGAGGTTAGTGGAGCAGCGCGGCGCCAATGGCACCCGCCAAGGGCCCCGATTGGGCCGGCTCGATGCGAGTACGGCGCCGAGAACGCCCACCGAGAACCTCATCGAAGAAGAGTTGCCGCGCCCGATCGAGGTACAAATCCGACACCGACACCAGTCCCCCGCCAATCACAAAGAGTTCGGGGTCGAGAACATCAGCGAGATTCGCGAGACCCCGTGCCAGCCATTCGGCAAACGCGGCCCAAACATCGAGAGCGGCAGCGTCGCCAGCACGAGCGAGATCCGCAAGCGCTTCACCCGTTATGGGATCTCCGTTGCGATCAGCGGCCAGGCCGCTCTGTTGCGCCAACCACACCAATCCCGCACCTGAGGCGTAACGCTCCCAACAACCATGGCGACCACAGACGCAACGCGGCCCCGATGGGTCGACACACATGTGACCAGGTTCGCCAGCAAACCCGTGAGCCCCGCGTCGGACCGAGCCACCGATTGCGACTCCCCCGCCGATGCCAGTTCCGAGCGTGATGAGGACGACGTCGTCACTACCTTGAGCTGCGCCGTAGGTCATCTCTGCGACGAGCGCGCATGTGGCGTCGTTATCGATGTTTACCGAAATGCCAAGCGCGTCCTCGACAGCAGATCGAACGGGAACATCGATCATGCATTGAAGATTCGGGGCCGCGCGCAGCACGTCACCGTCTTCGACCAAACCGGCCAGACCGATGCCGAGGTGGCTCTCGGCTCCACATCGCTTCGCGAGTTCAACAAGCGTGGAGATGACGCCTTCAGCCGTTGAAGGAGTCGGAACAAGATGTCGCTCAAGGATTTCAGTGGGTTGCGAACGATCAACAGCAACAGCCAGCGTCTTTGTGCCGCCTACATCGATGCCGACCAATCGTTTACTCACAGGAGAATGATTAGTCCATCAGAGCGACGTTGTCCGAAGCTCAAGGTCGAAACTTGCGTTAGTAGCGAAGAAGGGCACCAATACGGCCGTGCACATCGAGATCCGCGTTGCCTTCGCACGTCACGACATGAGCCCCCTCGAGGAGTGCCGCGTCGACCGCGTCGCTGACGACATCGTCCACACGTTCCATCTCCTGACCATCGACCGGACACCTGGGTCCTTTCACGGCTAGCGCTCCACACG
>WLOT01000148.1 GCA_009699125.1 Actinomycetota bacterium | reverse complement strand
CGTGCTCAGTTGCAGCGCCAGCGAGGTCGCCCCCACTCCACCGATGGTGATGGTTGACCCACGGATGAGTCCCCCATCGGGCACAAGCCGTTTGAGCGGTTCGACCACTGGCACCATCGCTTGGCGCGCCAAGACCACTGGCCGAATGCGTTCGGCCAGTTCTTGCAGCGACGGCGGTGCTACGGACGAGGGAAGAGCGGCGGGAAGAACCACCCCACCAGTATCGAACAGATGTTCGATAAAGGCAACTGGTTAGTCGCCGAACCCGTCAGGCATAACAACTTCGACGCCTTCTCGGTAATAGATGAAGAGCTCCTCGAGCCGTTCCTTCAGCCCTGAAGACCCACCGCTGACGGTCACCGTGATGACGTTGCCATTGACGTGCACTGACTCGACGCCGCCGGCCTCAAACAACGTGCGAGCCACAAGATCGGCCGGGCGATCGGCCAGGACGTCGTCGGCCGAACGGTAAATCTCATGCCCCATGCCGGTGAGAGGACGATTGGTCTCAAAGCGGACCACGCCGCTCACTGAGGACGGCTTTTCGATAACGGTGACTGGCTGACCCATGACGGTGAATGTAGCCGGGTCAGACCCGACCACCCTCCATTGCGTCGCTGCCTTGGCCACGACGCAACGCAACCGCACCGATTTGCCAGACCAGTGCGGCGAGAACCACCGACACCACACCTAGACCCACATGCACGATCTTGAAGCCGGGATCCTTGTCGCCATGATCGGCCATGAGGATCATGGGCACTCGCACGAGCCACACCACCACCGTGAGAGCAGCCGCCGTCATCAGAACTTTCGCTCCCCCGCCATCGATATACCCCTTCCATGCCTTGACCACGACGACAACGACTGCCAGCGCGAATGCCAGCAACACAAGCGAAAGCACAGTGGAGAAGGTCTTTGATCCGGTGGACTCATCGGATCGAAGCGTGTTGGAGATGCGGTTGCCCCAAACAAACGCCGTCCAGACGACAAAGGCGATGAGGACAATGCGGGAGCGGAGAGTCATGACGTGAGGGTACCCGCCGCCCGGCATGCGCCGAACTACCCGGCGTTAAACAAACTGGCCTGCGCCGACGCCGGATCCGAACGATGGATGCCCGACCACGGAAGATCATCCATGTAGGACCACGATCTCCGATGAATCGTCGTGGGCCCCATTGCCGACAACGCCATGCGATGACGCGGGCACGGGTAACCCTTGTTGCGATGGAAGTCGAACGCTGGAAAGTTCTCGGCCTCGGCCCGCATCATGCGGTCGCGACTTACCTTCGCCAAGATCGATGCAGCCGCAATCGACACGCAGGTCGCATCGCCCTTCACGATCGTCTTGGTAATTCCGCCGCCCACGAAATCGTGCGAACCGTCAAGCAACACACGTTCGGGAACGACACCAAGCGATGCGATCGCGCGACTCGCAGCCAGTCGCAACGCAGCCGACATCCCAAGATCGTCACACTCTTCGTGCGTCACGATTCCAAGCGACCACGCATCGCACCACTCGGCGACACGATCGAACATCGACTCGCGTTCCGCTTCGGTAAGCATCTTCGAATCGCGAAGTTTGTAGACGCGCCGATCCTTCGGAACGACTGCGGCACCGATAACGAGTGGACCTGCCCATGCACCGCGACCAACTTCGTCGAGCCCAACAACAATTGAGTGCCCCTCGGCCCACAATTCTTTTTCATTCGCGAGCGTTGGCGAACTGTTACGCAGCCCCGCGCGAAGTTGTCGAACTGAACCAGCCATGACGCCGAACGTAGCGGCGATGGCTGGTTCAGTCCGGGATTACTTCTCGATCCACGTCTCGGTGAGCTTGACGATGCCACCCTGGAACGGCTGCGCCTTTGCCCCATCAGGAAGTGTCATCGACGTGAAGTTGCGGATGTTCTTTGCCGCGCCGAGCGCCCACTGAGTGTGAGCAAGCCAGATGTACGGAACCAACGCCGTCTGACGCTTCTGCACGGTGGCGTAGGCCTCTTTGCGCACGGCAATGTCAGGCGATGCACGACCCTTGTCAAGCGCGGCGTTGAGTTCTGGATCATTAAGTCGAGCGAAGTTCAGTGCGAGTGGGCCAGTCGCGTTCTTGCCTGTCCACCACACGTAGTCGACCGCGGGATCAGTGCCGCTGAACTGACGAGTGAGATCGGCTTGGTAGTTACCAGTCGCCATATCAAGGATGAACTTGCTCTGTTCAGTAGTCGTTGTGGTGACGCTCACGCCACAGGCTTCCCACTGCTGCTTGATAAGCGCAGTGACATTCACGTTCACCGGCACCGGTGTGGTCGTGAGACTGAAAGAAATCGGACCTTTTTCCGCCTTGACCTTTTCAATCAACGCTTTACCAGCTGCAGGATCATTCGTCTTGAAGCCTGTATCGAAATACCACGGCGAATCTTTCGTGTACTGACTGTCCGCAGCCCGATCGGCCGGAGTTTCACTCACGATGAGAACCGCGGCGGGATCAGTGCAGAGTTTCAACCCTTCGCGCACCCGAACATCATCAAGCGGCGCCTTCGCCGTGTTGAACATGATGAAACTTTCTTCGGTTTGAGTCTGGTCGAACACAACTTGGATAGCCCCAGACTTCGCCTCGCTCGAAAGCTTCGCCATCGCGGGGAAGTCGGTGGTGTGAAGCATGTTGACGTCGCCTGCGAGCAACGCGTTCACGCGATTCTGCGGATCGGTGATTGGGCGGAACTCAAGCGAGTCGAGATACGGGAGCTTGTTTCCCTTGGCGTCCGATCGCCAATAGTTGGCATTCTTCGTTCCGACCCAACGATTGTCCGGAACCCATTCTTTTTGAATGAATGGGCCGGAACCAATCGGCGACCGCGTATTTGCCGGTGGCGTTGCATCGAGTTGGGCCGGCGAAACGACATAACCAACCTGTGTCGTCAGCCCTGCAGGCAACGACGCATCGGGGTCAATCATGGCAACGGTGACGCTCAATGGCCCTGACGCGGTCACCGACGCAACGTTTGAAAGCGCAATACCAACAAGAGGATCTTTACGAACTGCGTTGAGAGATTTTGCAACCGCAGCGCCATCGACGGGCGTGCCGTCAGAGAAGTTCACATTCGGGCGAAGTTCAATCGTCCATGTCTTGAAATCTGCACTCGGCGTAAACGCCTTCGCGAGGTACGGCTGCGCCTTGCCGTTCTCGTCGTAGGCGGCGAGCGGATCAAAGACCGCCGAACCAACCATGTGACCTGAGACTGCCCACCGGTTTGTAGTCGGGTTAAAGCCGTCTGACTCCCCCTCGACCGCAAACTTCACTGCCCCACCTGCGGTGGGCGCACCGGCTGCTTTCACGGTCACATCGGAACTCGCGGTTCCAGAATTGGCACCACCGCCCGAATCCGAACCACCGCAGCCAACCGCAAACAACGACATCGCGACCACCGCAGCAACCGCCGAAACAACGTGTCGCAAACGTGAGTTCTGACTCATGTCGACCACCCCCACAGCGCAGAGTAACGCCAACCACAGTTTGGCGTCGGAGATTTCAGAAACGCGAAAGGGCCCGGTGCCGAAGCACCGGGCCCTTTCAACAATGAGTTCAGCTCTGGGATTCTTATTCGACCCAGGTCTGCGTGAGACGAACCTCACCACGCTGGAACGGCAGTGCTGCCTGTCCGTCGGGAAGAGTCTGGTTCGTGATGTTGCGGACGTTCTTGGCCGCACCGATCGCCCATTGGGTGTGAGCGAGCCAGATGTAGGGAGCCAACTCGGTCTGACGCTTCTGAAGATCGGCGTAGGCCTGCTTGCGCACTGCCGGATCATTCGAGGCACGAGCCTTGTCAAGCGCAGCGTCCACCTGAGCATCCTTGAGACGAGCGATGTTCAGTGTGAGCGGTCCAGAAGCGTTCTTGCCGGTCCACCAGACGTAATCGCCATCGGGATCGGAAGCAGCGAACTGACGCCACAAGTTGACCGTGTAGTTACCGGTCACGGCATCGGAAACGAACTTGCTCTGTTCCGAGGTCGTGGTGTTCACGGTGATGCCACAGGCTTCCCACTGCTGCTTGATGAGAGCGGTGGTGTTGGTGTTGGCCGGAACTGGCGTGGTGCCAAGCGAGATCGTGATCGGACCCTTTTCGGCCTTCACCTGATCGATAAGCGCCTTGCCCTTTGCGACGTCATTGGTGGTGAAGCCACTGTTGGAATACCACGGCGAATCCTTGGTGAACTGGCTATCGGCGAAACGTTCCGCCGGAGTTTCGTTCACAACGAGCACCGCACTGGGATCGGTGCAAAGCGTAAGTGCCTGACGCACTCGAACATCGTCAACCGGAGCCTTCTGCGTGTTGAACATCAGGAAGGACTCTTCGGTTTCGGTGTTGTCGGCAACAAACTGAATGTTGCCCGACGCCGCTTCAGACTGAAGGCGGTTGATCGCCGGCCAGTCAGTGGTGTGGATCATCTGAACGTCGCCCGAAATGAGTGCATTGACTCGGTTCTGGGGATCGACGATCGGACGGAACTCGACCGAATCGAGGTACGGAAGCTTGTTGCCCTTGTCGTCTGAACGCCAGTAGTTGGCATTCTTCGTGCCGACCCAACGGCTATCGGGAACCCATTCCTTCTGGATGAAAGGTCCTGAACCGATGGGCTGACGCGTCGCGGCGGCACCCTCGGCCTTGTACTGGGCAGGAGCAGCAACGAATCCGACCTGCGTCGTGAGCTGCGCGGGCAT
>WLOT01000147.1 GCA_009699125.1 Actinomycetota bacterium | reverse complement strand
TTGCAACAACTCGAACGGATACTGCGCGTGTCCGGTGGGAACCTCAACACGTCCCGTCCAACTTTGCGCGGCCCCATTGTCGGCGCGCTGTGATTCGGCATAGAGACGCGCAGCGGAACCAACGGTGTTCGTCACCCAGTAGATCATGATGTTGTCGAGCACTCGGTCCCATGAATAGGTGTCCGCAATGCTGTTGTTATCGAGATCACTCCAAGCGTTGAACTTTTCGAGGATCCACGCCGCCAAACCAGTGGGCGAATCGGTGAGTCCGTAGGCAAGTGTTTGCGGCTTCGTGCTTTGAATGGCCATGTAGCCCGTGCCATCAGCGATACGCGCGCCAGCGACAGCAAAACGTTCGTTGTCGGCATCGGTGACGCCGGCCATCGGGTCGGGGTCGTCAGAACTCGGGAACGCGAAAATCATGTTGAGGTGAATGCCAAGAAGACGATCGCCGTAGGCCTCGCCAAGTCGACGAGTCACGATTGCTCCCCAATCGCCTCCCTGGGCGATGTAACGGTCGTAGCCGAGCTGCTGCATCACTTCAGCAATGGCGTCGGCAACGCGGTTCACGTGGAATTCGGGTTGAACCGTCGGTCCTGAAAATCCATAACCAGGCATGGACGGAACGACGACATGAAACGCGTCGGCAGCAGTGCCGCCATAGGACTCTGGATCGGTGAGCGGACCGATGACATCGAGGAACTCAACAAATGAGCCCGGCCAACCATGGGTAAGCACGATCGGCGTTGCACCTTCGTGCTTTGAACGAGCGTGAATGAAGTGCACCTGCTCGCCTGCGGCAGTGGTCATGAAGTTCGGCCACGCGTTCATTCGAGCTTCGCGAGCGCGCCAGTCGTAGCTGTTGCGCCAGTACTCGACGGCGGCCTTCACTTCGGTGACAGGAATGCCGAGCGACCACGGTTCGCCCGGTGCCTGATCAGGCCAGCGAGCGTTGTCGAGGCGGCGGTTGAGGTCCTCTAGGACTGCGTCAGGGATTGCGATGGTGAATGGTTCAGGAGCCATCCCGAGACGCTAGGTCAACCGCCAAACGTGATGGTTCCTTGGCTGACCTCTCGACCATCAACGAGCGCCGACACGATCGTCGTGCGACCATCCTCAACTCCTCCCAGCGTCACCGTTGCTCCGGGGAGGATCGAGCGCTTCATCGCGAGGTCGACGCTCACAATTCGATCGTTCGGGCGATGTCGTTGCGCTGCGCCCGCTAACCGGGCTACCTGAGATGACGTGTCGAGAATGATGTCGGCCAGCCCGGCCTTCTGTGCTGCTTCGGTGTGGTGATGCGCTGGCGCCCACACATGATTCGCTGCTGCCTCGCGTCGGATTGACTCGATGCTGACACTGAACTGTTCCGTCCAGTCGAAGGGCAATGCCTCGTTCGCTGTCCGCGGCGGAGCCACTCCCGGTTCGCCGGGTCGGTAGCCCAGCATTCGAAACCTCTCGACGCCAACGAGCTCTCCCGACGCCGTCGACGAAGCAACCTCAATCACCCAATCTCGGCCCGGTCCGAACTTTGTCGAACGCGCAGATCCCAAATCAGAAATGCGCTCCACCGAATGCAACTGATCACCGATGCGAACAACACCGCTGAGTTCAAGTTCATACCCAACCGCGATCGCAACAGGAAGATCGAGCACCGTTTTCAATTGGTCGTGCAACACGACACCAGTTGGTGCCGCCTCGCCTGCGGCCGGTGGCGCTGGGGGCCGAGCAAACGTGGTGTACATCACTGAAGGAACAACATCGCCTTCGCACTCGGCCCACTGCGCGCCAAACTCGGTAGTCCACGCCGCAACGACTTCTTGGGTGATCACTGAAGATGGATCACGCTGGACGCGTTGATCAAGCAAACGCTTGAGCGCGTCGGCAGTCATTAGCGCTTCATTGCGCCAGCGGTAATCGCACCGTCGACGTAGATGACCTGTCCGCTCACATAACGAGAGTCGTTGCTACAGAGGAACGACACGACGTCGGCAATATCTGCTGGCGCGCCAACACGTTTCATCGGAACGCCCTGAGCCCGTTCATTCGCTCGAGCACCTTCGAAGTTTCCGGCCGTTCCGTCACTCACGATGAGACCTGGTCCGATGGCATTCGAACGAATGTTGTCAACCCCAAGTTCAAGTGCCAGCGTCTTCGACAGCGATTCAACTGCGGCCTTGGTTGCGGGATAAATCCCGATCTCAGGCGAGTTCGTCCACGCTGCGCCCGATGACATGTTCACGATGCTTCCGCCACCGCCAGCTCGCATCTTCGGAACAAACGCTTGGCAACACCAGACGATGCCCTTCACGTTCACTTCAATGACTGACTGCATCTGTTGTTCAGTGACATCAAGAATCGACGGAAAGTTCCAGATACCAGCGTTATTTACAAGCGCAAAGCACTCTGGAATCTGATCAGCGACTGCGAACACCGCGGCACGGTCAGTGACATCAAGCTGAAACGCAGTGCCGCCACAGAGTTCCGCGGTTTCGCGCGCGGCGTCGATGTTGAGATCGAGACACATGACGTCGAACCCGTCTTCTGCCAAACGCAGACAATCGGCGCGACCTAGTCCTTGTCCGGCTCCGGTAACAACGGCGACTGGCATCAGGGAACTCCATCCATCTTGAAAAGTTTTATGGCGTTCTCGCGCAGGAACTTCGGCCACACCGAGTCCTTCAATGGAACGTTCTTCATTTCAGTGAAGATGCGCTCGAGCGTAAGGCCTGCGGGGAAGTAGCCGGCGTACATGATTTTGTCCGAACCACGCGAGTTCGCGTAGTCAAGAATCGCCTTCGGGTAGTGCTTCGGAGCGAACGCGCTGGGCATGTAATAGAGGCCTGGCCACTTGAGCATGAGCTTCACCGCAAGCGCTTCCCACGGCTCAGCACCGTGACGCATCACGATCTTCAACTCGGGAAAGTCGTAACAAACCTGATCGAAATGCATGACGTGCTGACATTCAGCGGGAAAGCGCGGGCCGGGAATGCCGGCGTTCGAAATGATCGGAATGTCGAGGTCGATACAGGTTTGGTAGATCGGGTAGTAACGACGATCGCTCACCGGTACCTGCGGCAGACAACCAGCGGGGAAGGTCGTCACTGCACTGAGACCATCGGACTCGTTCGCTTCACGAATCTTGCGCACCGCACCGGTGATGTCGTTGGGATCAACTTCGAGACTGAAAAACACGCGACCGGGGTGACGCTTCTTTGCCTCACGACTCGTATCGGTCAAACCAAACAGGCCCGCCGACACGCCGTACTTGTCCATCTCGGTGAAGGTGAAGTCGATGGGATCAACTTCCTCGGCCGCTTCCTCGGGAACGTCTTTAAACATGTAACCCGCGGGCATCGCGAGGTCATCGGAACCCTTGTCCTTGATGCCGCCCTGTAGGTATTCGTAAACGGCCTTCTTGTCACGGAAGGGAAAACCGATCATCAGATCGATTGCGCCAATGCCTTCGGGATACGCCATTCGGAGCCTTTCGCAGGGGTTCCGGGCGTCGCTCGTCCGGACTCTGGGCATCGTAGGACCCACGCGCTGATCTGCCGGAAAGGCGGTCGCGCGCTGATTTCATTAGGGTTTGACCCCCATGGCCGAGCGACGCACCCGAGAGGGCACCGCCACCTCCGAATTCGGAGTGTCCAAGCGTGAGAACCACGACTCGACGTCGTTCTATGAGCGCTTCCCGGCCCCAACGTTGCTTGACGACGACACGGTTGTGCCGTGCCCGGTGAAGGACACCATCTTCTGCGGTGACTCTCGCGACCTTTCCGCGATTCCCGATAACTCCATCGCACTCGTTGTGACCTCGCCCCCCTACTTCGCGGGCAAGGCCTACGAAACAGAGATGGGAGAAGGCGCGGTTCCTGCGTCATATCTCGATTACCTGGTGATGTTGCGCGATGTGTTCGCTGAATGCTGGCGAGTGCTCGAACCAGGCGGCCGCATTGCGGTGAACATTGCGAACCTCGGTCGCAAGCCCTTCCGTTCATTGGCCAGCGATGTCACGACGATTTTGCAGAACGATCTTGGATTCCTGTTGCGCGGCGAGATCGTGTGGATCAAAGCCGAAGGCGCCAGTGGCAACTGCGCATGGGGTTCCTATGCGTCGGCAGCCAACCCTGTCCTGCGTGATCTCACCGAACGCATCGTGATTGCGTCGAAGGGACGCTTCGATCGAGCGCAGAAGCGTTCCGTGCGAGAGAAGAACGGCCTTCCGTTCGAGAATTCGATCGATCCTGACGATTTCATGGCCTGGACCCTCGATACGTGGAAGATCGCTCCGGAATCGGCCAAGCGTGTTGGTCACCCCGCTCCGTTCCCGGCCGAACTCCCCCGCCGCTGCATTGAACTGTTCACCTATGTCGGCGACACAGTGCTCGACCCGTTCATGGGTGCCGGCCAAACGGCAATTGCCGCGATGCGCATCGGTCGTCATTACGTAGGCATGGAACTCGACCCCGAGTACGTCGCCCTCGCCGAACGCCGTGTGGAAGAAGCTCGCAACGCTGGTTGACTGATCCCATGCTCACTAAAGGAATCAACCACGTTGCCTTCATCACCGCTGATCTCGATCGACTGATCGCGTTCTACACCGAGGTCTTCGACGCAGAACTGGTGCGCGACGGTTCTGAGTTTCCCGAGGGCAAAGGTCCCCGCCTCGCTGTTCTCAAGCTGAGCGACTGGTCAGAAGTCAACGTCTTCGAAATTGCGGGCAACACCGAACA
>WLOT01000146.1 GCA_009699125.1 Actinomycetota bacterium | reverse complement strand
TAGCGGGAAGAGATCGGCCTCATCACCATCAAACCAGCCGAAAAGTCCAGTGCGAATCTGACGGAAATGGTGTTCAGCAACGCCGTAACGCTCAGCAGTCAGGTTGTCGTCGTCGGCTTCGGGCGGGAGTTGTACCTCAAGACCAATATCGGCCGACAACACTCCACGATTCGAGAGACGAACGCTTTGGTCCCAAAGGAACTGGATCGAGTCGCGGTACTTGGTAACTCGATCACGAATGAGTTCTCGTCCCGAGATTGGCGGGCCGTGCGTGGATACCAGGTGTTCCGCGCCGAGCGACAGGAGGTGATCGATTCCATCAAGCAGGATCCGTGGATCTCGATATTCCTCGCCGCGGATGGCAAAAACATTGAACAGAACTGGCCACACCAAGTTGTTGACTGCGACCTTCAAGGTCGGGAACCAATAGGTGACGGAGTCGTCAGAATCTGACGGTGCATGCGTTACTTCGATAGGGAGCCCCGCTATATCCAGCGATGCACTTTCTCCAAATGTGTTCGTGGGCAGAACGAACAGACTGGTGAACGGAAAGTGTGAAGGGTTCCGATAGAAGTGACCCAATCCCACATTTACGCGTCCGTCAGGACCATCCTCGGGCAGGAACATTGCGAACTGTTCGGCAAGTCCCCTCCCATAGGCCGGCGCAATTTCTGACGCTGCCCGCTCGCGGTTATAGGAAACTTTCTCATGAGCCCAGATAGGAATGTCGCGAGCGCCAACATCTTCAAACACCGCTTCGGTTCCACAGACGTAATGAAAGTGCGTGTAGAGAACAGCGACAATTGGCCGACTGGTGACCTTGCGCAGTTCCACAATGGCCTCGCGCATTTCTTCGGTCGACTCGCCCGTATCGATTGCGATAATTCCGTCGGGGCCCTCAACAAAGGTTTGGTTGGAAAGTCCGTTACCGACAAAGCACCACACTCCACTGGCGACTTCATAAAAGCGACGGGCAATGATTTCAGATTGAGCGACGTGATCACGGTGGGCGATTTGCCCACTCGAAAGGGTCACGGTTTCGGATGAGTCTGGGGCAAAGGATCGGCTGCGACTAGTCACCGCGGCATCGTAGGTTGCCTTACGGCAGCGCTGTCGTCTGAACGGTGACAGGATGCGCCCATGTTCGATCTCACTGGCAAGACTGCACTCGTCACTGGCTCTGGCCAAGGCGTTGGCCTTGGTATCGCCCGCACGCTCATCGAGGCAGGAGCAACCGTCTATGTCAACGATCTCGTGGCAGAACGCGCCAAGGCGGCAGTTGCGGAATTGGGATCAAACGCAAAGGCACTCCCCTTCAACGTCGCCGACTTCGATCAGGTCGAGGCTGCGATCGAAAGCGCCAATCCGATCGACATCCTCGTAAACAACGCTGGCATTCCTCCGTCGATGCGGGCGGTGAAGTTTCGCGATCTTCCCCGCGAGGAATGGGATCCGTATGTTGACGTCAACCTCTATGGCGTTCTCAATTGCACCAAGGCCGTGATCGACGGAATGTGCGAACGCAAGTGGGGCCGCATCATCA
Source organism: Actinomycetota bacterium (assembly GCA_009699125.1). Classification (GTDB taxonomy): domain Bacteria; phylum Actinomycetota; class Acidimicrobiia; order Acidimicrobiales; family Acidimicrobilacustridaceae; genus Acidimicrobilacustris. The sequence goes on along the minus strand of WLOT01000146.1, from coordinate 3,248 downwards.
CCATTTCGTCTGGGGCCGGCACCGAGGGCCTCAACATTGGGGTGTCGATTTATGGAGCAGGCAAGGGCGCTGGCATTTCATTCATGCGTCACCTCGCCGTCGAAAACGCCGGCGACGGCGTCACCGCAAACACACTCGCGTTAGGTCTCATGGAACGAAACGATCCAGGAATAACCGAGGACCAGCGCACCGTTACCGCAAAGATCGCGAAGTCTGTACCTGTTGGCCGACTCGGAACGGGAACCGATGTCGGTCATGCGTGCGTGTACCTCGCCTCGAACGAGGCGTCCTGGATCACCGGGCAAACCATCTCGCTCAATGGCGGATCAACAACGAACTGAGAACCGCTCGATCAGCGTTGAACGTCCACAGTGGATATCGCTCCTAGAGGCCCACTCTGCAGCGGATTTTCCAACGGAACGATCACATCGAAGTTCGGGGTCATCAGAAATGCATTCGAAAGCAGATCATCGGCCGGGAGGCTGACGGTTCCGCCGGCGAAAGCCAATAGTTTCCGCGCACCCTTTTTCGAAAGTACGTAGGCATGTGCATTGTTGAAGTACTGCTTGCGAATGCGCCAATAATGCGTGTTGACGGCGGTAACTCGGTCGAATAGGTACCACTCGCTGGTGCCCAGATGAGCCAGATCGAAATCTTTGGGGAGATGTTGAAGGAGTTCAACAAGGAGGCCGGGCGAGAGCACCTCTGCGTCATTTTCAAGCACCAAATACTGATCATATGTTGGGTCTTGTAGCAGCTGTTCATAGACCAAAAGATGACTCCACGAACAAGCAAGGTTCTCCGGCGACATTGGTTCGCCGTTGATACGGCGAGTTGCGTCATAGATCGACTCAAGTTCTCCGCAGTTCAGCGTCTTAAGAAACTGATCTGAACTGCCCGAAACAACGAGTTCCGACGCATCGATGCCATAACTAAATCGTGAGGCAAGCCCCACCTGTGAGAAGAGGGCTCTCTGAAACTCCATACATTGGTTTCTTTTCACCTGCGCGGGGATCGCGACGATGACAACCATCGTCCGCGCCATCGGCGAATCAAGAGGCATGTCAATCGACGTCATGCGTGGAATCAATCAGATCGTTGGCGAAAATGATTTCCGAGGTATTCGATCACCGAACCGATACCTCCTCCCAACCTTCTCACAATCCTTGCGTTGTAGCGATGGGATTTGCTTCTCGCTCGCCTATGCAATGGACCCAACTCCGCCATAACCGAGCAAAGGAACCAAGCCACACACCCCCAGCCCGACTTCCTTGAAGGGACCAGATGGAACCGACACAACCGCCGCCACCGCCTGCTCCGCCAATGCCACCAACGCCGCCACCCACTGGGTCGGGTTTCTCAGGTCAACCCCCGCAGCCGCCGCGCAGGAAACGGCATGTCGGTCTAATCATCACCGCGATCGTTCTCACCGTTGCGATTCTCGGCGGCGCAACCGTCGGCATCGTCGCATTCACCCATTCATCTTCATCATCGGCAAACAAAGGCGAAATCTTTCTCGAGGAAGCCAGCAGTTTGGGCGACAACCCTTTTGGAACACTCCCCGGCCCTGCCGTCGCAGTCTCGTCAACGTCGACAACAACGAACCTGAGCACGACGACAGGTGGAGTTGTGTCGAGCGGTCAAACAGTCAATGCAGGAACTCGCGGACTGTACGGCGGATCCCTTGATTCCGGCCGTTGCGACCCTGAAGCGCAAATCGCCTATCTCAATCAGAACCGGTCGATAGCTGACGCGTTCGTCACCGCACTCAACCGCGACCAAACACTCCAATGGAGCGGTGGGAACAAGGTCTCGCGTGACCAACTTCCCGCTTACATCCGAGAACTCACTTCGGTCACGCTTGTTCGCGATACCCGCGTTACCAACCATGGATATCGAAACGGACGAGCAACTGACATTCAGTCCGTACTTCAAGCCGGAACTGCCGTGATGGTCGATCGCTACGGCGTCCCGCGCGTGAAATGCAATTGCGGCAATCCACTCACTCCGCCAGTCGCCGTCACAGTCGCGCCCGTTTACACCGGCCCGCAATGGCCCACGTTCAATCCAACAAACATCGTTGTTGTGAATCAAACAACAGTCGTCATTGATGTCTTCGTTATCACCAACCTTTCCGGACCCGGCTACATCGATCGAACGGCAGGAGCGACTGGAGTCGACACCCCGGGACCACCTCCTGTCGTTGGCCCGAACGGTCAGACGCTCGGCACCGGCGATGTTCAGATCACATTGCAGTGGACAGGCGATTGCGACCTTGACCTGCACGTAACCGATCCATCGGGGGCGCAGATCTCCTACGGAAGTCCGACATCGCCCACCGGCGGAGCACTCGATATCGATGACATTCCAAATTCAGGCGCAACGGGTAATCACATCGAGAACGTGTTCTGGGCCGCTGGCACAGCTCCACGAGGCGCATACCAGGTGTACGCCAATGGCTATGGCACACAAACCTCGTCGATGTGTCCTTACACACTCGGCGCGTTTGTTAGCGGACACCGCGTTGCCGGCAGCAATGGGCAACTCTCACAAGATCAGAACTCACCAGTTGCCGCATTCACGTTCTAAAGGGTTGACGAGGGTTCTGCATTGTTCAGATCTACTAACTGCGGGCAGCTCGCCCCTACACCGAACCTGACCCGCTGTTGTCTTCGCACCACTGCCAGAGTCGATCGCGTTCGCTCTGCGATGCAGCCGTGCCAGGAATCTTGGCGATACTCCGCCGATGTCTATCGAGCCAGAAGCCCCCGTTGGCGCTGAGTTCGTTTTCGTCGGCGTCGGCCAACCAAACAATTGTGTCGGCACCCGCTTCAACCGATCGCAAAACGGGCTTCATGATCGAGTGGAAACGAGGAAGCGACTTCACGACACCCGGGGTATCAACCCAACCCGGGTGCATCGCCTGGAAGATTGCCTTCGACCCATAGCGTCTCGACCATTCAACGTTCAGTTCAACCTGTGCTCGCTTCGCCCGAGCGTACGCGCGCACGCCGTTGTATGAATCCGGACCAGCGAGGAGTTTCTCGACATCAAGCTTCTCGGGATACATGCCGCCCGAAGCGACAGTGATGACGCGCCCGCTTGACTCCACCGCCTCAAGCATTGGGAGAAGCAGAGACGTGAGGAGAAACGGTCCGAGGACCTGCGAGGCGACCGTCATCTCGAATCCCTGCGGGGAGACCGTGTACTCAGCCGAGAGTGCTCCCGCATTGTGAATGAGTGCATCG
>WLOT01000145.1 GCA_009699125.1 Actinomycetota bacterium | reverse complement strand
CGCATCGTGACCGGGTGACCAATCGGCCCACAGCCGCTCGATGAATTCAAGATCGTTCATCGAGACGACGAAGTCGGAAAGGCCGACTTGAAAAAAGAACATGTACCACGAGCGTTTGAGTTGGTCGTAGGTCGTCATCGCAGTCGCCATCGAAGCTGCCGGTGGAACTGCGGCGGTAACAACGCGACGCCAACGATCAGGGGCAAAGGCCGCTGCGCCGTAGGTAGCGAGTGCGCCCCAATCGTGACCGATGATCACTGCATCGCTGTCGCCGCCGAGGGCTTCATGAAGAACAGTCGCATCACGAGCGAGCGTGGCGACGTGGTACTGGCCATCGGCAGGGATGGACGTGGGGGCGTAACCCCTCATGAAAGGGGCAACGGCCCGATATCCCGCATCGGCGAGGGCTGGTAGGAGGTAGCGCCAACCGTGAGCGGTATCGGGAAACCCGTGAAGGCAAAGGGCAAGGGGGCCGGAATTGCCTGCGGTGAGGCAGCCATAGGTGAGCTCACTGGTGGGAACGGTGACGGTGTCGATCTGCATGGTGCGACGGTAGCGAGATTCGAGTGGAGGTGTGAGACATGTCACTTCCTCTTCACATTGTTTGACCCTTGTCCTAGCGTTCGCCATCCATTCGTGCACGGGGAGGAGGTGGGCAGTGGAGATCACGTTCTACGGAGTTCGAGGATCAACGCCATGTGCTGGTGAAAGCACGTCTCGTTACGGCGGCAACACTGCAAGCGTCGTTCTTCGCAGTCGTGACGCTGAGCCGATTCTGCTCGACCTCGGAACTGGACTTCGCTATTTCGGTGCCGACCAAGGCGCGGGCGCGCAGCTCAATGCTCACGCACTCGTGACTCACCTGCACTGGGACCACGTCCAGGGGCTTCCTTTCTGTCAGCCACTGCTGGTAGCTGGTTCGACACTTTCGGTCTACGGGCCAGACCACGATGGTGTCGCATTCGCCGACGCATTCGATGACTTGATGCGTCCTCCGTTTTTTCCGGTCACTCGTCAAGACCTTCCTGGTGAGGTTTCGTTCTTCACGCTCACTGAAGGTGTGCACGAGATAGCTGGAGCAAAAGTCACCGCTCTCGAGGTTCCTCATACCGACACCACATTCGGGTATCGAGTTGAACGCGATGGTTTCTCTCTGGCGTACGTCAGCGATCATCAACAGCCAAGCGATGGCGTGTCTGTTGAGCCCTCGGTGCTTGAACTTTGCCGTGGCGTCGACGTCCTCATCCACGACGCGCAGTACACGCCCGAAGAGTTCGCATGTAAGCCAACCTGGGGCCATTGCACTGTGGACTACGCCGTGCGAGTTGCTGCATCCGCTGAAGTCGGGCAGTTAGTTCTGTTTCATCACGATCCCTCGCACGACGACGAAACTCTCGATCAGCTCCTTGTCGGAGCGCGAGAAACCGGTCGCACGATGGGCGTCGATTCGATCGTTTCAGCGTTCGAGGGTCTCAGCATCACCCTCGCCTAGGATCTCGACCTTGTGAGCGAGAATTCTGAAACCACCGCATTCGATGGCGCCAAGTACCGACAGGTTCTTGGGCATTTCCCCACTGGCGTCACCGTTATTACGGCGATGACGGACGAGGGCCCAGCAGGTATGGCCATCGGTTCATTTACGTCGTTGTCGCTTGATCCGGCGCTCGTGCTCTTCAGCGCGACGAAAACCTCAGCCAGTTGGGGCAAGTTGCGCGGCGCCGGAAAGTTCTGCGTCAACATCCTCGCTGATGATCAGGAAGATGTAAGCCGAGTATTTGGTTCAAAGGCAGACGACAAGTTCTCCGAGATTGGTTGGAAGCACTCGGGCAATGGCGCACCACTCATTAACGGAGTACTTGCCTACATCGACTGTGATCTTCACTCAGTTCTCGACGGCGGTGACCACGACATCATCGTTTGCGCCGTCACCGATCTCGACGTGAAGCACGAAGGCGGAGCGCTTGTTTTCTTCCGCGGCGGCTACGGCCGGGTGGCGTTCTAAGTCATGGCCATTTACGCGCTGGGCGACATGGTTCCCGAAATTCATCCCGACGCGTGGGTGCACCCCGAGGCCGTCGTCATCGGCGACGTCACGATTGGTGCCGACAGCACGATTTGGCCATGCGCAGTGTTGCGCGGCGACAACGGCGGAATTCGTATTGGCGAGCGCACGTCGATTCAAGACGGAACCGTCATTCACTGCATCCCGACGCGACCAACGATTGTTGGCGACGATTGTGTGATTGGCCACATCGTTCATCTCGAGGGCTGCACGATCGAGAGCAACTCGCTCGTTGGTAACGGCTCGGTTGTGCTGCACGAAGCGATTGTTCGCTCCGGCTCTTTGGTTGGCTCGAATGCTGTTGTTCCAAACCGTATGGAAGTCCCGACCGGCATGATGGCGCTCGGAATTCCGGCGAAGTTGCGCGAGGTCGGACCGAATCAAGCGTTTATCCAGGAAATCGCGGTTCGTGATTACGCCGAACGCGGGAAGTTCTACAAAGCGCAAATGCGTCGAATCGACTGAAGGTGCAGCAGCGCGCTTACGCGCCTGAGCCCAACCAGTTGAACGGCGCCCACGGCAGGTTTCGCACTACCCAGAATGCGAACACGGCCAAACCAATTGCGATCCAGGTATTTCGTCTGAATTCGAAACGCAATTGACGCTTGCCGACGCGGCGGGCGACTGCGTTCCAGCCGAACCAAAGCGCGCTCGAAGCGAGAATGACGATGAGGAGGATGTTGTGGCTCATCGCTCGCAACACGTCTCCGTGAAGAAGAGCGTGTAGGCCACGGGTCATTCCGCAGCCGGGGCAGTCAAGGCCAGTAGCGGCCTTGAACGCGCATGCGGGGAATACCTGAGTTGTGTTGGGGTCGATGACACCAATGGCAACGCAACCAGCAAGAGCAATTCCGCCGGCAATCCACATGCCGGACTTGTTGCGCCGAACACGCGTCGTTTCGGCAGGCGGCGGGGGAGGGCCCTGGTTTGCCGAATCGACGGAATTCGTCAGCACATCGCAAGTCTAGGGCTGGCCTCGCCTTGGTTGGCTGTCGATGCCTAGGGTGCGCTCATGAATCTTGGACGCGTTGGCCTCTGGGCCTATCAACTTGATCTCGTTCCCTCCTCACAGGCGCAGGAAACCGCTGCGGAAATCGAGGAACTCGGCTACGGAGCACTTTGGATTCCGGAGATGATCGGACGTGAATCGTTCGTGAGTTCCACGCTTCTCCTTGCCGGGACAAAGAAGATGGTGATCGCCACCGGCATCGCATCGATCTACGCGCGCGATGCGTTGTGCGCGAACTCCGCATGGAACACGGTGTCCGAAGCCTTCCCTGACCGCTTCCTACTTGGTCTTGGAGTGAGTCACGAGGTCATGGTGTCTGGGCTTCGTGGCCACGACTATTCGAAACCGTTCTCGGCCATGAAGTCATATCTCGATGCAATGGACAACGGATTGTTCACTGCGTCACCTGCAAGCGCAACGCCTCAGAAAGTTCTCGCTGCGCTTGGACCGAAGATGCTTGAACTTGCCGCCGAACGCACACAGGGTGCGCATCCCTATTTCATTCCTGTTGAACACACGGCATTTGCCCGTGAGGTCATGGGCGATCGTGGGTGGCTGTGTCCGGAACAAGCAGTGGTGCTCGAATCTGATCCGACAAAGGCGCGCGAGATCGCACGCGGCCACATGGCGATGTATCTCACGCTGCCCAACTACACGAACAACCTGAAGCGCTTCGGCTTCACCGACGAAGACATCGTCGACGGAGGATCGGATCGTCTGGTGGACGCGATCGTGGCATGGGGTGACGAAGCTGCAATTTCCGATCGGGTCAAAGCCCATCACGACGCTGGGGCCGATCACGTCTGCATCCAGGTGCTGCCTGCGGACGGCACTTCGATCCCCATGGAGACGTGGCAACGCCTTGCCCCAGCGCTCTTGGGCTGACCGGACTCTGAACAGTCCGATCGGGCCCTAGGCTGAACGGGTGAGTTCTCCGGTTACGTTCACCCGATCCCATGTGTGGTCGGTCTCTCATGTGGATGCTCCCGAGATCGTTACCTCGGCCTGGATCGACGAGCAGCTTGCCGAAACCTATGAGCGCGTCGGCGTTCGCCCTGGACTTCTCGAGTCCGTGGCTGGAATCAAGGCGCGCCGCTGGTGGCCCGAAGATGTCACGTTCGACGATGCCGCCGCTCGTGCTGGTGCTCTTGCCCTTGAGCAGGCTGGGGTTGCACCGGGCGAAGTCGACCTACTGATTTCAACCTCGGTGTGTAAGCACCACCTCGAGCCCAGCATTGCCTGTGCGGTCCATAACCGTTTGGGTCTCTCTCCCAACGCGATGAACTTCGATCTTGGTAATGCGTGCTTGGGCTTCATCAACGCGATGACGATTGCGTCATCGATGATCGATGCTGGTCAGGTAAAGGTCGTGCTTATCGTTGATGGTGAAGGAAGCCGCCAACCGCAGACGCAGACCATCGCCCGGCTTCAAGACCCTTCCTCAACGGTTACCGACGTCTTCGACCAGTTCGCTTCGCTCACACTTGGTTCAGGTGCAGCAGCAATGGTTATGGGTGGGCCACGACCGGGTTCGCATCAGTTCCTTGGCGGCGTAACCCGTGCGGCAACGAAGTATCACGACCTTTGCGTTGGCGACCTCGACGAAATGCGCACAGACACCGCAGCATTACTTGAGTCCGGTCTTGATCTCGCTGAAGCCACATTCAACGATGCTCTGGCCGAGGGTTGGCAATGGTCGAACTGTGACATCTACATCCTTCATCAGG
>WLOT01000144.1 GCA_009699125.1 Actinomycetota bacterium | reverse complement strand
GCCATTGCCGAGTCGATAGGCACGCGTCTCAGTATCGATCGCCATCCCCAGAACTGTGTTCACCAATGTGACCGCTTCGGCGCCGGCTTCGTGAGCCGCCTTAGCGATTGATGCGAGGTCAGAAACGTTCGGGCTGAGTTTCGCCCACATCGGGAGTCCGCAAACCGATGAAGCTTGAATCGCTTCGGCAGTCGTATGCGGCGCGTGAGCAAACATCCGATTGCGATCGTGGTGATTCGGACATGACACGTTGACTTCGACCGCAACGACTTCAGGCGGAGCGTCGCGCAACATCTTGGCGGCTCGCGCATAGTCGTCAATCGTTGAGCCCCAGATGCTCGCGACGACAGTGGCGCCGGTTGCGATCACCGCAGGGAGTTCTTCGTCGAGCCATTTGCGAACGCCTGGGCCTTGAAGTCCCACGCTATTGAGCATGCCGGCAGGAGTTTCGTGAACACGCGGCGCAGCATTTCCTGCCCACGGTTCGGGGTAGAGCGACTTCACCACGACTGCACCAAGCGACGAAAGGTCGACATAGGCGCCGAGTTCATCGCCATGACCGGCTGTGCCTGATGCCGTCATCACGGGAGCGCGCAGGGTCAGTGAACCCACAGTGGTCGCGAGATCGACCGATGCTCCGGAACGACGACGGCGGGCCATTAGGCGGCTCCCCCGCCGCGAACGCCCCGGTGGTACTCCTGAAGTGGTCGCACCTCAAGCGGATGCGCTGCTCGATCAGCCATGCCATTCACAGCGGCGAGACCGGCAGCTCCAGTGGTGAGCAGTGGAATGTTGTACTTGCCGGCAGCAGCCCGAATATGTGCGCCGTCGGCGCGTGGGCCTCGACCTCGCGGTGAGTTGACGACAAGGACAACGTCGCCGCTTTCAATGAGATCGACAGCGTCTTGACCGTCGGGCTCGCCGATCTTTGCCACCACCGTCGCGACGTCGATGCCGTTGCGTGTCAGATGCTCTGCGGTACCGGAGGTTGCAGCGATAGAGAATCCGAGTTCGCGGAATCGCTGTGCCGTCTTCACACCAACCTCTTTGTCGCGATCAGCGAGCGAGAGAAACACTGTGCCGGATGTCGGGAGGTTCGTGCCCGCAGCCAGCTGGCTCTTGGCGAAGGCGAGGCCGAACGTGAGGTCAATACCCATGACCTCGCCAGTCGATCGCATTTCTGGGCCGAGCAAAGCATCAGCCTCGGGGAATCGGCTGAACGGAAGCACGGCCTCTTTGACAGCGATGTGATCGCCCTGCACTGGTTCAGACAACAATCCCTCGGCACGCAGTTCGGTGAGCGTCGCACCAAGCATCACGCGTGCAGCCACCTTGGCTAATGGAACTCCGGTTGCCTTTGCTACGAATGGAACGGTGCGACTCGCACGCGGGTTGGCCTCGATCACAAACACCTGGCCGCTCTTTACTGCGTACTGGACGTTGAGTAATCCGATGACACCAAGAGCGTCGGCAATGCGACGGCTGTAATCGGTCAATACCGCCATGGTTTCGGCAGACAGCGAATAGGGAGGAATCACACAAGCGGAGTCGCCCGAGTGCACGCCGGCTTCTTCGACATGTTCCATGATTCCGCCGATGACGAAATCGCCATTGGCGTCGCGGATGGAATCGACGTCGACCTCAGTGGCATCTTCAAGGAAACGGTCGACAAGCACCGGACGTTCGGCGGAAAGTCCGCCTTCTTTGCCGAGACTTCCGAATGTTGCGAGTTGTGCCATTGCGACGTCAAGGCCTTCGTCGTCGTAGACGATTTCCATCGCCCGGCCGCCAAGCACGTAACTAGGACGAACGAGAACCGGGTAACCGATGCGCGAGGTAATTGCCAGAGCCGCGTCGATATCGGCGGCCGTGCCACCTGCAGGCTGGGGAATCTCGAGACGTGCACACAGTGCATTCCAGAGTTCGCGATCTTCCGCCGCATCGATTGACGCAGGTGATGTACCGGCGATGAGTTCAGCCGGAAGCGTGTTCGACAGTTTCAGCGGCGTCTGCCCGCCAAGCGACACGATGACTCCGACTGGCTTTTCCGCATCGATGACGTTCATAACGTCTTCATGGGTGAGTGGTTCGAAGTACAAACGATCGCTGGTGTCGTAATCGGTTGAAACTGTTTCGGGATTGCAATTCACCATGATGGTTTCGAAGCCAGCATCACGCAGCGCGAATGACGCGTGCACGCAGCAGTAGTCGAATTCAATACCTTGGCCAATTCGGTTGGGGCCTGACCCGAGGATGACAACCTTCTTACGGTCGGAAGGTGCGACCTCGTCGGTGTCTTCCCATGTTGAGTAGTGATACGGCGTCTTCGCATCGAACTCAGCGGCACAGGTGTCAACAGTCTTGTAGGTGGGCACGACACCAAGCTCAAGGCGACGCGATCGGACCTCGGCTTCGGTGCGGCCCCACAACCACGCGAGCTGGGCGTCGGAGAAGCCCAGTCGCTTCGCACGCTTCCATCCCGCACGAGTCAGGTCGTGAAATCCAACTTCGGCAAGATGGGCGCGCTCTTCGGTGATCGCGCTCATCTGATCGAGGAACCAAGGATCGACCTTGGTGGCGGCGTAGACCTCGTCAATTGACTTGCCGCGACGCATTGCAGCCTCGAGTTGGAAGATCCGTTCTGGAGTTCCGATACACGCCTGGGCGAGAAGTTCGTCGATCGGCATGTCGTCGTAGGCCGCTTCGCCCGGATCGCAGTTGAGTCCAAGCCGGCCTTGCTCAAGCGAACGCAAACCTTTTTGCAACGACTCCGGGAACGTGCGGCCGATTGCCATGACCTCGCCCACCGACTGCATCTGGGTTCCAAGGACACCGCTCGTGCCGGGAAACTTTTCGAACGCCCAGCGTGGAATCTTCGTTACGACATAGTCAATGGTGGGTTCGAACGATGCCGGTGTCATCTTGGTGATGTCGTTCGGAATTTCATCGAGGGTGTACCCAACGGCGAGTCGCGCCGCGATCTTGGCGATTGGGAAACCCGTGGCTTTCGATGCCAACGCAGAGGATCGCGAAACGCGCGGATTCATTTCGATAACGACCATGTCGCCGTTCTCGGGATTCACCGCGAATTGAACGTTGGAGCCACCCGTTTCGACGCCGACTCGACGCATGACAGCAAATGCAGCGTCACGCATGAGTTGGTATTCGAAATCGGAAAGCGTTTGTGCCGGAGCGACAGTGATGGAGTCACCGGTGTGCACACCCATGGGATCGACATTTTCGATCGAGCAAACAATCACACAGTTGTCAGCGTGGTCGCGCATGACCTCGAGTTCGTATTCTTTCCAACCGGCGATGGACGTCTCGATCAAAATTTCCGAAATGGGACTAGATTCGAGTCCGTAGGCTGCAACCTTTTCAAACTCCTCCATGGTTGAAGCAATTCCGGTGCCGCGGCCGCCGAGGATGTACGCAGGCCGGATCACACACGGAAGACCAATGGATCCGACAACATTCATGGCTTCTTCCAACGTGTGCGCTGTTGCTGACTTCGGCGTGGCCAAACCAATTTCGGCCATTGCCTGTTTGAACAGTTCTCGATCTTCCGCGGTTGCGATTGCGAGCGCATCCGCGCCGATCATTTCAACGTTGTACTGAGCAAGCACACCTGTTTCTTCCAGAGCCATCGCGAGATTGAGTGCGGTCTGTCCGCCGAGCGTTGGCAGCAACGCATCGGGACGTTCACGTTCAATGATCCGCGTAAGCACCTCGATGTCCAGTGGCTCGATATAGGTGGCATCGGCGAAGTCGGGGTCGGTCATGATCGTCGCCGGATTCGAGTTGGCGAGCACGACGCGGTATCCCTCTTGACGAAGGATGCGACACGCTTGGGTACCGGAGTAATCGAATTCGCAGGCCTGACCGATGACGATTGGGCCTGAACCGATCAGCAGGATGGTTTCGATGTCAGTACGGCGTGGCATCAGTTGGTTCCCTTCACGGAATCCATGAGTTCATCGAACATGGTGAACAAGTACGCGGCATCGTGCGGACCCGGCCCCGCTTCGGGGTGGTACTGCACACTGAATGCAGGAATATCGAGGCAGCGAAGACCTTCGACCACGCCGTCGTTGAGATTTCGATGCGTGACCTCGACCTTCGGCCCGATCGAGCCGTCGTCGACTGCATAGTTGTGGTTCTGGCTCGTGATCTCGACCGTTCCGGTTTCGAGGCGGCAGACGGGATGGTTACCGCCATGATGACCGAACGGAAGTTTGTATGTCTCGGCGCCAAGCGCAGTTGCCAGCAACTGATGCCCGAGGCAGATGCCAAAGATCGGGACCTCGCCGAGCAACCCATCGATGATTTGCGGGGCACCAACCACCGCGGCGGGATCGCCAGGGCCGTTCGAAAGAAACACTCCATCGGGGTTGCGAGCAAGGACTTCGGACGCCGGTGTGTCGGCGGGAACAACTTCGACTGTTGCGATGCCCGAGAGATGACGAAGGATCGTGGTCTTGATGCCAAAGTCGTAGGCCACAACTCGCTTAGGAGTTCGACCATCAGTTCCGGTGAAGGCGAACTCGTAGGGCGATGCGCAAGTAACCGAACTGACGAGATCGACGCCACTCGTTCCGTGCTCAGCTTTCGCAGCCGCGAGCAGCGTTGATTCGGAAGCGGTTCCGAACGCGCCGGGCATGGCCCCAAGGTCGCGGATGTGTCGCGTAAGTCGACGAGTGTCGATACCTGCGATGCCTGGCACACCGGCCTTCTGCAGGAACGATTCAAGATCGCCTTCAGCGCGCCAATTGCTTCGGCGGCGGGCCATGTCTCGAAT
>WLOT01000143.1 GCA_009699125.1 Actinomycetota bacterium | reverse complement strand
GGTATCGAGCCATCCGCGTAGGTTCGCGCGGCGTAGTCATCTTCGATTTGCTGGAGGTCGAGTTGGAACTGCGCTACTTCGGCATCGATATCGGAAAGCCAACGTTCAGTGATTGCTGGGCGCTCCGCTTCAGTCGAGGCCGTCCATTCCTCGCGGTATCTGGTGTAACTGTCCCAAAACGTTTCAATGAAAACGAGATTGGTGACTTCTGAGGCCACGAGATCTTCGACTGCCATCTGGTACTTGGGGTCGTTTGATTTCGCGGTCGTCGATGAGTCCGGCACGATCGAAACACCGATGCCAAAAAGGAGAGCGCCGATGAGAAGAAGGACGAGGCCGGCGAGGAGAAGCGGACGTCGCCGCGAAGGTCGAGACCTCGGGATGGGTGCGAGCGGGGCGAACGGACGTTGCGCACTCGGATCGAATGGGTAGGGCGGATGATCAGGAGCGGGGGTCGGCGGCCGCGCCGGCATCTCGTCGGTGAGGCCAGGAGGCGGCGGATACCAACGGCCATCGCCGGCTTGCCACCACCCGGGGCTGAGGGGAACGTCGCTCATGACGTCCCAACGATAGGGGGCGATTCAATGACGATGAGTGTCGGGGGTTAGCGAGCCGCCCACATTGTGTTCTGACACGCGATCGGCTCGGTTGTATCGATGGCTCGGAACACGATGACTTTCTGTTCCCACCACGGCAGTTCGCTACCGAGCGTTGGATCATCACGAGTGTGTTTGACGGTTGTTGTCAGTCCGTCGCGTTCGTAGGTGATTGACGCATCGGGATGGGTCGAGGTGTAACCCCGAAGATTGACAAACGGCAGTTCGTAGCCCGAGTTGACGTAGCGCTGCAGGCCTTGGTCACTTGTCTCGACGATGCGTACGAGATCGCTTTGGTAGTCGGTGAGTCCTGCCGTGGCGGGGATGACGAAACTGTTCGTTGAGCCGTTCGCTGTTTGTTGGTTTGCGTACATGTTCCACGAGGTGCCGACGCGGAGTTCGAGATACGGACCACAACCGATGAGAAATGCGACCGCAGGCCACATCACCATCCACCGATCTTGCGGAAGAAGTGCGATGTCAGAGCGAAGTGTTTGCGCACGAATTGCCCACCCAACGACGACCGCAGTGAGGATCGCCCACACGATCCACCACATCCAATCGCGAACATCTCCGATGGATTGATCGGAATGATGCCCGGTGTCTGTTGACTGCCAAACAATCAACAGGAGCGAGAGAGCGGCGACCGCAACCGCCCCGGTACGAACAACTGTTGATCGGAGCCAGGGGGCCACCGTGGCGAAGAACGAGTCGGGAAGAAACAGAATGACGAGGGCAGCGATGACGCTCGAGAAGTCTGAAAACGCATGCGCGGTGTCGAAAGCGATGATGCCGTGGAAGACCAACGCAAGGATCACGCCGAGAACTCGAGTCCGGGCAATCAGTAAGAGGACAACCACGCCGACCTCAATGGCCATCACGGCCCACGGAATGGCGTGCATCCACGCGCTGGAACCAGTTGAGTCGAACTGAGAGAGGCCGAGCGAATGAGCGACCTCGTTGGCGTAGAGGTTTGCGCAGCTCACCGTCGGGTTGATGAATGAGGTATTGAACTTTGCGAAAGCGCTGAATCCGTAGGCGATAAGAAAGATCAGGCGCGCGCTGGGTAGTCCGTCGGTAAGCAAACGGGAACAGACATTCCGAGGCCGAACGAATGCGCAAATCGCCATTGCGCAGACCAAAGCCAGGGCGACGAGTGAGGCGAGGAGCCAATGGTTGCCCAGGCGTGGGGCCTCGAACCACGCAGTGATCGGCGTGAGTAGGCACACTGCTGCGAGCAAGGCCAATGAGCGAGGCCGCACCAAAAGTGCAACGGCGGCAAGTGCCAGTAGAAGATGCACGACGTGGTCGGCGGTGAACGAGCTGAACGCTGCGTACGAGTTGTTCAGGTAGAGCATATGGAGAACAACTGAGAACGCCCAGAGCCACGCAAAGACGGTGAGTCGTGTTGCTGAAGCGTTGCACGAATCGGCTGTCATACGCGGGCCACGCTAGGGGTTGGTGAGACAACCGGGCCGCAACTTCTCTGCAGCAGAGCGGCAACCTGCGATTTCTAAGTTTCCTTCACCACACAGCAAGCCCCTGCGCTGCTGTTGTCAACGGAGGAAAGTATGCGGACCAAACGGCGTTTAGGAATTGGAATTTCGGTAGCGACAGCAGTGGCGCTTGCTGCACTTTCAGTAGCAATGGTGACACCAATCGTTCAGCAGGCTGGTGCCCAGATCGCCCCGATTGCTCTTACTGCGGAGCCCAACTCGAACACAGCACTCTCGTTTGACCTCACAGTGCCGACTGCACCGTGTGTTACCGAAACAGCGTTGACGGTGACGGGCAATGCGATCGCCGTGACTCCGCTGTCTCTCACGGTGACAGACCCGAACACCCTGGCGGTGGTGTTGCCGCCAACGACAGGTTTGACGCTTGTGTTCACCGTTACGTGTCTCGATAGCCAAGAGGAACTCGTGACCGCCCAGGTCTCGAGAGAGTTCTATTCAATCCCCGTCACGAAGACTGTTGAGGGCGATGTTCCTACCGATGCAACCTTCACGGTAAATGTTGCCTGCATCGCATCGATGTCTCCTGTCGCGATGACTTCTCAGTCATTCGGGCCATCGGCAGTTTCGGTTATGGATCCAATCTCGATTGACTTGGTGTTCACCGCCGCCGGAGGCACCTCGTATGTCTTTGGCTACCAAGCTTCTGACTGCACGATTACCGAACCGGGAAATGGTGGCGCAACCACAACGGCAATTACGCCGGCGACGGTCAATACTGACGACCCAGGCGTGTATCCGGTTTCTGTCGTGAACACCTTTGTTGCGGTCCCAACCTTCACCGGCTGAGGAACAACGATTCAGACGTTGTCGCCGTGAAGATCAGGCATAACAAGTAGCTCGGGGTCGGCGAGGAGAAACTCCTCGTTCGGCCTCGTGTTATGTCGGGGCAGAAGAAACACGAGCGCGGCTTGGATGGCTGCGAGACCTATGGAAATCCACATCACCGCATTGATGCCATCGATGTATGCGCTGAGTTCTTCTGATCCGCCGATGCGACCCCAATAGGCCACACCAATGACGGCGATGCCGATTGCGCCAGCGAGTTGGAGGCCAGTCGCTTGCACGCCCGAGGCAGCACCGGCGTACTCGTGCGGAACCTCAGACAGGACAAATGCAATCGTCGCGGCGATAGAAATTCCCAGCGCAAATCCAAGGAGCGCAACTGCCGGCACCAAGTGGATGGCTTCAAATTGAGCCGAGCCGACGCGGGAGGCAAAGAGAACGGCAACAGCCGAGAGCGCATTGAGTGCGGCACCGATGACCAGCGCACCGCGGCCATAACGACGAAGAATCGGCGCCGCAGCAAGCGAACCGAACATGTTGGCGAACGGCATGGGGCACGTGAGAATGGCCGCTTGGAGTGGGTTTTTATCGAAACCAAGCTGAATCGTGAGGATGAGATAAATCGGACCCGCTGCCGAAAGCAAACCAACAAGCAACGTGATGATGTTGCCAATACGGAAACTGCGGATAGCGAACAGAATCGGATTAACGAGTGGGTCGCCGCCGTTGCGAACGAGCCGTTGCTCGTAGCGAATGAACGCGAAGAACAGCGGCAACGAGCAGGCCAACATCAGCAGGATCCAGACCGGCCATCCGGCGTTTCGTCCTTGGATCAGTGGGAACATCAAGAAGAACGCAACAACGGCAAGAACTGCAGCACCTGTGATGTCGAGTCGGCCGGCTGTTCCTGGTTGTGTTGCAGGTAGGACCTTGGCGGCGATGAGCCACACCACGAGACCAATCGGAATGAACGGAAGGTACGCCCAGCGCCATCCCGCACCGAACAGATTCGCGTTGGTCAGTGCACCGGCACTGAGTTGACCGAGCATGAAGCCACCACCAGCGAACATCAGGAACACGGAGAACGCGCGAGTTCGGGTGTGTCCGGTGAAGGTTCGCTGGATCATCGCTGAAAGCTGGGGCGCAGTCACGCCGCCGGCGATTCCCTGTAGTGCGCGAGCAACAAGAAGGAAATAGATGTTTGGTGAGGCCGCGCTGAGAGCCCACGATGCAAGAAGCGCACCGAAACCAATGATGAGAAGGCGCCGGGTGCCGAAGAGATCGCCGAGGCGACCAGAGAGAACAAGGACCAACGAGAACGTCAGCGCGAACAGCGAGGCGTACCACTGCAGTTCGCTATTTGTTGCGCCGAGACCGTCACGAATTCCAGGCAGCGCCATGGTGGTCGAGCCGTTCACCAACACCAGCACGAACTGCAAAGCGATAACGACGGCGAAGACGCTGTTGCGAAGAGAGACCGGTGCCGGAGAACTTGGGGAGTCAGTTGGCATCGAGATCAATCGCAGCAGCCACGAATTGGGCGTTGTAGAGGTTGTAATAGGCCCCGCCGGCTGCGAGAAGTTCCTCGTGATTGCCCTGTTCGACAATGCTGCCGTTCTCCATCACCAAGATGATGTCGGCATCTCGAATGGTGGAGAGACGATGGGCGATCACGAAGCTCGTGCGGTTCGACCGCAGCGCGGCCATCGCATGCTGGATGAGCACCTCGGTGCGGGTATCGACCGAACTCGTCGCTTCATCGAGGATGAGAATCGTGGGCTCGGCAAGGAATGCACGAGCGATCGTGAGCAACTGCTTTTCGCCGGCGCTCAGGTTGCTGGCTTCGTCATCGAGGATGGTGTTGTAGCCATCGGGCATTGCTCGGACGAAGTGGTCGACGTGCGTTGCCTTCGCGGCTTCGATGATTTCTTCTTCAGATGCATCGAGACGTCCGTAGGCGATGTTGTCGCGAAT
>WLOT01000142.1 GCA_009699125.1 Actinomycetota bacterium | reverse complement strand
GTTCACGATCACTGGTCGTGGCACGGTTGTGACTGGTCGTGTGGAACAGGGCATTGTTCATACCGGTGATGAAATTGAGATCGTTGGTATTAAGGCGACGCAGAAGACGACGTGTACTGGTGTTGAGATGTTCCGCAAGCTTCTTGATGAGGGTCGTGCGGGAGACAACATTGGTGCGCTTCTTCGTGGAACGAAGAAGGAAGATGTTGAGCGTGGTCAGGTGCTCGCGAAGCCTGGTTCCATTACTCCTCATACCGAGTTCGAGGCTCAGACCTATGTTCTGACCAAGGAAGAAGGCGGCCGTCATAAGCCGTTCTTCACGAACTACCGTCCGCAGTTCTATTTCCGTACGACCGATGTCACTGGTCAGATCTCGCTTCCGGCGGGCACGGAAATGTGTATCCCGGGTGATAACACCGAGATGACTGTTGAACTCATCCACCCAATCGCGATGGAAGAGGGCTTGCGCTTCGCCATTCGTGAAGGTGGCCGTACCGTCGGCGCCGGCCGCGTCACCAAGATCCTTAAGTAGGAGCAGCCGTTATGGCCCGCAACGACAAGCGAATCGCTGTCACTCTGGAATGCCAGGTGTGCAAGCGTCGCAACTACATCACCAAGAAGAACAAGATCAATGATCGTGAGCGCATCGAGCTCATGAAGTACTGCAAGTGGGATCGTGTGCACACTGCACACAAGGAGACCCGCTGAATAAGCACACCGACGACACGTCGTCGGTGCATGTCGAGTCGACGTCGGTGGTGGCCCCTGTGGCCGCCGCCGACGTGGCGCGTCTGGGCCAGCACGAAATGGGAACGCTCGTTGCAGAAGCGCGCGACGGCGATCGCAGCGCATTCGATGCGCTTGTTCGTCGCACATGGGCCGACACCTATTCGCTGGCATTTCGGTTAACGGGTAACGCAGAAGATGCGCGCGACGTTTGCCAAGAAGCGTATTTGCGTGCATTCCGCGGTCTTCGTCGATTCCGTGGCGACGCGCGTTTTACGACGTGGCTGTACCGAATTACCGCGAACTGCGCGTCGACGCAGTTGGGTCGTCGGCGTCGCCATCGACACGAAGAACTTGATGACGACCTTGAACTCAACGATCTTTCGCCGAGCATTGACCCGGTAGGTCGTTCCGAATCCGCGAGTTTGCGTGATGCAGTGCAAAAGGCGTTAGCGGCGCTTCCCCCAAAGCTGCGGGCTGTTGTTGTACTGCGTGACATCTACGACCTCTCCCACGAGGTCATCGCCGCCGAACTCGGGATTTCCGTTTCTGCCGCCAAAGTTCGATTGCATCGGGCTCGTCACCGCTTGCGTGACGATGTCTTTTTGCGTTCCGAAGCCGAAGGGAGGGGACATGATGACGTCGACCGCCGTGCCATGTGACCGTTTGGCCGAGCTCATGCCCGATCTACTGGACGACCCCGGACTTCTTTCCAGTGCTGATTCGGCACATATCGCCCAGTGCCTGCACTGTCAGGCCGAGATGGCCCGGTTCCGTCGCCTCCGCCGGGTGCTGGCCAGCCTTCGGCTGCAGCAGGTTCCGGCCGACCCTGGACTGGTCGATGACCTTCTCGAAGGGCTCGATTCGGCCGCCGAACGCCGGGATCGCCACCGCATTGCCAGCCGAAGGGCTGCCTCAATCGTGGGGCTGGCCGCCGCCACTGCCGCCGGGGTTGGGGGCGTGCTGGTACTGGCCACTCGCCGTCGATCGGCCTGAGGTTTCGCCGGGGCAGAAAATTCCCGGTTCGCAACGGATGGGGGAGGGGGCCTAGTCTCTCCCACTCGGACCTGCAGGGGTCTGGCCGAACGCGTCGGCTGGTACCCTCACAGGCCCGGCGTAGTGCCCTAGGGCAGTAGCTCAATTGGTAGAGCACCGGTCTCCAACACCGACGGTTGGGGGTTCAAGTCCCTCCTGCCCTGCTCGAAAAGTCCGCGTCGATGTCGGCGCGAAACGTAAGTGGAAGTGTTTCGATGGCTCTCAACAGAGAACAAAAACGAATGCTGCAGCGTCAGGGCGAACTTGGCCCCGATGGCGAACCCATTCGCGCCCGTCGAGGTACCCAGCAACGCGCAAAAGAACGTACCGGTCCAGTCGAGTTTGCTCGTGAGGTTCGGTCGGAACTGCGCAAGGTCGCGTGGCCCACTCGGTCCGAGACCATCAACTACTCCATCATCACCATCGTCACCCTCATCTTTTTCACCCTCTTGATCTTCGGTATCGACTGGGTGTTCTCCGAGGCCGTACTGAAACTGTTCAACGCCTGATGACCATGAATGACGACTCCCAAATTTCAAACGACGCAGTTGATGCGTCTGCCTCCGACGTGATTGTTGAAGAAATCATTGAGGAAATCGACGTCATCGTCGATGAAGCAGGCGACATCGAAGTGATCGACACCGAGATCGAGGTCGACGTTATCGACACCGACGAACTGCTTGAGCAAGCACGTCCGCGTGCGCAAAGCCCGTTCGATCGTCCCGGTCGTTGGTACGTCGTGCACACGCAGTCGGGTTACGAGAAGAAGGTCAAGCAAAACCTCGAAGCTCGTACGCAATCGATGAACATGGAAGACAGCATTCACGAATGCGTCATTCCCATGGAAGACGTTGTCGAATTCAAGAACGGTAAGAAGCAGATCGTTCAGAAGAAGGTCTTCCCGGGTTACCTCCTTGTTCGTTGCGACATGACCGACGACTCTTGGTACGTCATTCGCAACACGCCAGGCATCACCGGCTTCGTTGGTCAGGGTGCAAAGCCGTCGCCGCTTCCGCGCCGCGACGTCGAGAACTTCCTTACTGTTCCGGACGAAACCGAAGAAGTCACAACAAAGCGCGGCAAGCCCCGCCTCGAGTACGAGCAGGGCGAAACCGTTCGGGTCAAGGAAGGCCCCTTTGCCGACTTCTCCGGCGAGATCGTCGAGATCAACGAGGATCAGCTCAAGGTCAAGGTGTTGGTCAACATCTTCGGTCGTGAAACTCCCGTTGAACTTGAGTTCTCTCAGGTCGCAAAGCTCTAGGAATCACCGGCTTCGGCCGGAGGAATTGTCAGAGACGGCTCTGAGCCGTCAGAATCTCCCGCCGCCCGCTGGGCGCAGGAACACAAGAAAAGAAGCGAGTCGCAATCATGGCCAAGAAGAAGGTTTCGGCCGTCGTGAAAATCCAGATCCCTGCTGGTGGAGCCAACCCGGCCCCGCCCGTCGGTACCGCGCTCGGCCCGCACGGCGTCGCGATCATGGATTTCTGCAAGGAATACAACGCCAAGACCGAGGCGCAGAAGGGCACCATCGTGCCCGTCGAGATCACGATCTTCGAGGATCGCAGCTTCACGTTCATCCTCAAGACTCCGCCGACCTCGGTGCTCATCAAGCAGGCTGCTGGTCTGCCCAAGGGCTCGCAGACTCCGTCCAAGTCCGTCGCCGGTTCCATCACCGACGCACAGGTCACCGAGATCGCACAGGTCAAGATGCCTGATCTCAACGCCAACGATCTCGAGGCCGCTCGCCTTCAGGTCGCTGGTACCGCCCGTTCCATGGGCATCGAAATTCGCTGATCGCAGTACCGGTTCGCACCTGCGAACCCGCCATGCCGAGGACAACCTCACCCGGCAGGTGAATCGTTTGCACCCACTGTGGTGCCCGACCCGAGGGAGCCGAAATGGCACAGCACGGTAAGAAGTACAACGCAGCAGCATCCAGTTTCGACAGCGCCACTCAGCATGGCTCGACCGAAGCAGTCACCAAGGTGAAGACGTTGGCATCGGCAAAGTTCGATGAAACCGTCGAACTCTCGGTGCGTCTGGGCGTTGATCCCCGCAAGGCCGACCAGATGGTTCGTGGCACCGTTGCCCTTCCGTCCGGCACCGGCACCGATGTTCGCATCGCAGTGTTTGCCGCCGGCGATGCCGCGCAGGCCGCTCGCGACGCTGGCGCTGAATTCGTTGGCGCCGACGATCTGCTTGCGCAGGTCGAAGGCGGAATGATGGATTTCGATCTCGTCATCGCCACCCCCGATCTCATGCCCCAGGTTGGCAAGCTCGGCCGTCAGCTCGGCCCGCGTGGTCTTATGCCCAACCCCAAGACCGGCACCGTCACTCCCGACGTCGGCAAGGCAGTCGCTGACTTCAAGGGCGGCAAGGTCGAATACCGCACCGACCGCCAGGGCAACGTTCATGTCCCGATCGGCAAGGTCTCCTTCGAGGTTCCCGCCCTTGTGGCCAACCTCCGTGCCGTGCTTGAAGAGCTCGAGAAGGCCAAGCCTGCTTCGGCAAAGGGTCGCTATTTCAAGAAGGTCTCGCTGTCATCGACCATGGGCCCGGGCGTCAAACTTGACCCCCAGCGCATGCTCGTTGTCGAAGAGGTCTGAGTTTTCGCTGTCGTGGCGGGCTGGCTCCTGAGTGAAGCCCGCCACTACAGTTCGCAATCAATTAAATCCGCTCGCCGCAGACATCCGGTGCCCTTAGGGGTGTAACAGGTTCCTCGGAACCCACCTGACGAGGTGAACCTCCGAATCTCGGGGCGTTCTCGCGCTAAGCGGCGGACGCCCCGTTGTGTTTTTTGCAACGTGGCAACCCGGTGTCGAAGTTTTCTCCGGAAAAGTTCGACACCAGCCCAGCGGTGATTTGGTGCAACGCACCAGAAAACCGGAAGAGACACACCAGATGAGAGGAGGTGCGATGGAAAACCCGAGACCGGAAAAGGTGGCCGTGGTCGAAGAGGTGCGTAAGCGCTTCGCCGATGCTGAGGCCGTCCTGCTCACCGAGTACCGCGGAATCGACGTCAGTGGACTGGCGGAGCTTCGAACGGCACTTCGTGCAGCCGGTGGTGACTACAAGGTCTACAAGAACACGCTCGTGCGTCGTGCGACGAACGAACTTGG
>WLOT01000141.1 GCA_009699125.1 Actinomycetota bacterium | reverse complement strand
CGCCACCGTGCTTGTGCAACACGGAACGCTGCGTGTCGGCGATCCCATGGTTGCCGGTGCCGCATGGGGCCGCGTCCGAGCGATCATCGACGACCAAGGCAACCAGATCAAAGAAGCTGGCCCTTCAGCACCGGTTCAGGTGCTTGGTCTTTCCGACGTCGCCATCGCAGGCGACCGTTTCGTTGTCGCTCCCGACGAAAAGACCGCTTCGAAGGTTGCCGCAACTCGCGAGCATTGGCTCCGGGTCGCCACAATCGGCCGTGAAGCTCATGCAATGAGCGGAGGCGCCAAGCTCGAAGACATCTTCCAACAGATTCAGGCAGGCGAATCAGCAACGCTCAACCTCATTCTGAAGGCCGACGTCACCGGTTCTCTCGAAGCACTTACCGAGAGTCTCAAGCGACTCGAACGTGACGAGGTCAAACTCGCATTCGTGCACCGCGCTGTCGGTGGCATCACCCAGAACGATGTCCAGTTGGCGGCAACGTCCAACGCCACGATCATCGGCTTCAATGTCCGACCCGATCGTCAGGCTCGAGAACTGGCCGATACCGAGCACGTTGAAATTCGTGCGTACGAAATCATCTACCAGGTGCTTGAAGATATTGAGAAGGCCATGCTTGGTCTCCTCAAGCCTGAGTACGAAGAAATCGTTACCGGTGAAGCTGAGGTCCGCGAGATCTTCCGTGTGCCCAAGGTTGGCGCTATTGCTGGCTGTTACGTCACCAACGGTCAGATCACTCGTGGCACCAAGGTGCGTTTCCTTCGTGAAGGAACAATCATCTGGAAGGGTTCGGTCGCGTCGCTGCGTCGCTTCAAGGACGATGTCCGCGAAGTTGCGGCTGGTTTCGAGTGCGGTATCGGTCTCACCGATTTCCAAGACCTCAAGCCTGGCGACATCATCGAAACCTACGAAGACCGCGAGATTCCGCGCACCTAAGTTCTGTCCGACGGTTCGCTGTTCGGATTCCTTAGGGTCAACCAGGAGGCGTTTGCATGAGTCGACGAAGCAACCACGGCTCGGCCCGTCAGTATCCGCGTACCGCTCGTCTCAACGAGTTGTTGCGCGAGATCATCGCGGGCGAACTCGAACGCATGGATGACGATCGTCTCCATCTCGTGACTATTACGTCGGTTGATATCGAAGGCGATCTTCGCCACGCCAAGGTGTACTTCGATTCGATTCAAGATGAAGAAGGCGATCCCGAGGTGCTCGAAGCCTTTGGTGAGGTTCGCTACAAGTTGCAGTCGGCGATTGGTCGCGAAGCGCGCATGAAGCGAACGCCAGAACTTTCGTTCGCTCCGGATCCCGCGGTTCGCGCCGGAGCTCGTATCGAATCGTTGTTGGCCGAAGGCCCCCGACCGGAACCCGACACCACCGAATCGTGAGCGCGAAGAAGCGCGACGACGGACCCGATGGTCTCGTCGTCGTCGACAAGGACGCTGGCTGGACCTCGCACGATGTTGTTGCGAAGTCGCGCGGCTTGCTCGGCACCCGCAAAGTCGGACATTCAGGAACTCTTGACCCCGACGCCACCGGCGTACTGCTGCTGGGCGTTGGTCGCGTTACGCGTCTATTGAAATATCTCACCGCGTTGCCAAAGACCTACACGTGCGAGATCGTGTTCGGAACCGAAACGTCAACTCTCGATGCGGCTGGCGATGTCACCGCAACGCACGACATGTCAGGTCTGACCTTTGCGCAGGTTGAAGCGGCGGTTCCACAACTCACCGGCGAGATCATGCAGATTCCTCCGATGGTGTCGGCCGTGAAGATCGACGGAAAGCGCTTGCACCAACTCGCGCGAGAAGGAATCGAAGTTGAGCGAGCACCGCGCCCGGTCACCATTCATCGCTTCACCGTTGCGCCCACCAACGACCCGCTCGTCATCACTGCCGAGGTGGAATGTTCTTCGGGCACCTACGTGCGCACGGTGGCTGCTGATCTTGGTCACGCCCTTGGCGGAGGAGCGCACCTTCGAGAACTCCGACGCACTGCCATTGGGTCGTTCACTCTCGCTGAAGCACATCCGCTTGAAACGGTGTCGCCCGACGTGCTCCTGACGCCGGCCGAAGCCATGCGCGACAACCCAACAGTGGTGGCGACCGAAGCAGAGCGCATCGACGTCGGGCACGGAAAGGTGCTCACGATCGACCAGCGTTTCGTCGGCGAAGGCCCTTGGGCCGTTGCTGACGGTGAAGGTCGCCTGCTCGCGATGTACATCGCTCATCGGGGTGGCACCGCCAAGCCCGATGTTGTCGTTGCTCCGGTCGACGGACGGTAGCGTTCTATCGTTCATGGACGTCATCTACGACAACGACGAAGCGCATCTCGCAGGGCATGGTTCTGCTGTGACTATCGGCGCGTTCGATGGCGTCCATCGTGGGCACCGTCAGGTCATTGCCACGTTGCGTGGACTTGCTGCTGAGCGCGGACTCCGAACGGTGGTCGTCACCTTCGACCGTCATCCGGCGTCAGTTGTTCGGCCTGACTCCGCTCCACTACTTCTTACCGACCTCGACCAGAAACTTGAGCTTCTTGCGGAATGCGGTGTCGATGCTGCATTCGTTGTGCGCTTCGACGAGCAACGTGCGCAGGAAACAGCGGCCGAATTCATTACGGCTGATCTGGTGGGAACGCTCAACGCAAAGGTGGTCACGGTCGGTAGCGATTTCCACTTTGGCAACAAGCGCACCGGCAACGTGGAACTCCTTACAGAAATGGGAGCCGATCTTGGTTTCGAGACGCTGGCTCACGAACTCGTCGACCTGAACGGACAACCGTCAACCGAGTCAGTGTCGTCAACGCGAATACGCGCGGCGTTGCGCGGTGGCGACCTTGAATCGGCCAATGCAATGTTGGGTCGACCTCACCAGGTGCGTGGCATCGTCGGTCACGGCGATGGACGCGCTCGTGACCTTGGGTTTCGCACGGCAAACCTTGCGATCCCTGAAACGATCTGTCTGCCCGCCGACGGCATCTATGCCGGTTGGTGTCGCACCCCCGACGGTGTCAACCGGGCCTGTGCCATTTCGCTTGGTCGCCGTCCGACGTTCTACGAATTCGCCGATACGTCGCTGCTCGAAGCGCACCTTATTGACTTCGATGCCGATCTCTACGGTGAAGAACTCGCTGTGCAGTTCGTTTCGCATCTTCGTGACGAACTGAAATTCGACTCAATCGATGCGCTTATCGCCCAAATGGGCAAAGACGTCGATCAGTGTCGGACACTTCTGCTGGGTTGATCGTCCGCTGAGCGACGGTTCACCAAGGAACGCCACTCAAGATCTCGATGTCGTCTCAGGCGAATCTGCAGGCGGGTTTCTGAGCAGTTCGCCACCAATTCCTTGCCCTCGATACCACTGGCCACTCGCTCTGCGTCGAGGGGGGTAGCGGCGAACCATTGACTCAATCACGCATCCCATTATACAGTTTCGGCGTCAGGGCCGGGCCCCGGCAAGACCGGGGGCGTATCCGATGTCCGATTCTGACTTGGCCGATGAAGTTCGGCGGTTACGTGCTGAACTCGATGAAGTGAAGCAGTTGCTCCGCAACAGCGGCCGCGGCTTGAGCCGGTCCGCTGGTCCGGCTTTCGCTGCGATCGATGCCGACGACGGCACGGTCCGATCCGATTCCGAAAGTGATTCCGAAAGTGATTCCGACGCGGGCAGTGTCTCGCGGCGCCATGCGCTTCACACCGCGGGCGTCATCGTCGCCGGCGCTTTGGCCGGTGGGATTGCCACGGTTGCCACCGCCGGCCCAGCGGCGGCCACCACAAATTATTTTGTCGGTGAACCAGCCATCAATGCGGCCAATTACTCCTCCGGCAGAGGCGGCGATGCAATCAGTGCGACATCAACGAATGGCTACGGCGTCTACGGCTATGGCGGTATCTCTGGAGGGAGCTTCCAGGGCAACTGGGGGGTGATCTTGAACGGAACCGACGCTCACATCATCATGAATCCTTCGGGTACCCCGCCGCCCTCGTCTAGCACGATCCAATACGCCGGCTCGATCAAACTCGACAGCAACAGCGTCCTGTGGTTGTGCATTGCGGACGGCACGCCCGGCGTCTGGCAGCAGATCGGTGGGTTGGGCGTGGCTGGCGCCTACCACGCCGTCACCCCAAGTCGCGTCTATGACTCACGACGCCCCACCTATCCCCTGAACGGCGTGCTCAGTAGCGGACAGAACCGCACCATTTCGGTCGCGAATAGTTACCACACCGGGACTGGCGTACTCGTCACCTCCAACTTCGTGCCTGCAGGCGCCACCGCGGTGTTCGCGAACGTGGGCGTTGTGAACACGGTCGGCGAGGGTTGGCTGGCGGTGAATCCGGGTGGAGTCACAGCAGTCTCCGCTTCCACCATCAACTGGAGCGCCGCCGGGCAAATTCTGGCCAACGGGGTGGCGCTCACACTCAATGACTCTCGTCAACTCACCGCGGTTAATAGAAGTCCTGGCTCGACCGACTTCTTCATCGACATCACCGGCTACTGGCTCTGAACCATCTGGTAACACTGGCTCTCCAGCGGTGACTTCCACTGGGTTAGTTGTTACCAGGGCTCGTCGGGAATGCCGAAATGCTCGCTGTAGGCGCGCATTTGTTCGCGTCGGGCCGGCACGTCAATGCCAATTTGATCGACGTCGTAGATGACCTTTCCGAACCGGTCGCGCTCGTGCGTCGCCCCGTAGTTAGCCAGAGCAGCCTCGGCTCGAGCGTCCATGGGCTGCCCGGCGAGGTCATAAATGCGGCGAATGGTGCCGAGGTCATCGCTCATGAACTCATCGAATCGAATGTCCATCGACGTTTCTGGTCCACCAAGCAGGTCTCGGTCGCGCATCGCTGCATTCAACATGTCGTCGAGGCGATCGGCCCAATAATTCGAAATT
>WLOT01000140.1 GCA_009699125.1 Actinomycetota bacterium | reverse complement strand
GAGACGATGAGATCGGCAGTGATCGGTGAGGACCACGATCCGAACGGTGCAGTTGTCATGAATTGATCAACTGCTCTTGGCGACAAGTTCTGCGATGCGACCGATGCCTTCGGTGATATCGGCGTCGCTCACGGCAAACGAAATGCGCACATAGCCCGGTGCATCGAACGCTTCACCGGGAACAAGCGCAACCTTTGCCTGGTCGAGAATGACCTCGCACAGTTCTGAAGTTGTCGTCGGTGTTACGCCACCGAAGTTTCGACCGAACAAACCTTCCATCGACGGGAATGCGTAAAACGCGCCTTGGGGCACCATGCAGGTGACACCGGGAATGTCATTGAGAAGGCCGTGAATGAGAATCGCACGACGCGCGAACGCTTCACGCATTTCCTCGACGCATTCGAGGCCACCTTCAAGCGCGGCAATTGCGGCACGTTGCGAAACGTTTGCCACGTTCGAGGTCGAATGCGACTGAAGGTTTGTGGCGGCTTTGATGAGGTCGGCCGGGCCGATCATCCAGCCCACGCGCCAACCGGTCATGGCATAGGTCTTGGCAACGCCGTTGAGAATCACGCAGGTGTCAGCAAGGCCAGGCACCTCAGCGAGGATTGACGTGAACACGTTGTCGCCGAACGTGAGGTGTTCATAGATTTCATCGGTGATAACCCAAATGCCGTGCTTGAGTGCCCACTCACCAATCGCACGAACTTCCTCGGGCGGGTACACCGCTCCGGTTGGGTTCGACGGCGAAACGAAGACAAGCGCTTTGGTCTTCTCAGTACGCGCAGCTTCGAGTTGTTCAACCGTGACGCGGAAACCGGACTCGACATCGGTGGGAAGAACGACCGAAACACCACCGGCCAACGCGATGGGCTCAGGGTACGTCGTCCAGTACGGCGCCGGAAGAAGAACTTCGTCGCCAGGGTTCAACAGCGCTTCAAACGTGTTGTAGACGGCATGCTTTCCGCCGTTGGTAACAAGTACCTGACTCGGCGACACCTCGACCTTTGAGTCACGCAGCGTCTTGGCGGCGATCGCTTCTTTCAATTCCGGCAGACCGGCCGCAGGCGTGTAGCGGTGGTTCTTGACGTCGCGAGCAGCTTCCACCGCGGCCTCGACCACATGAGCAGGAGTCGGAAAGTCGGGCTCTCCCGCACCGAAACCAATGACCGGTTCGCCTGCGGCCTTCAGGGCCTTCGCTCGGGCATCGACCGCAAGGGTCGCTGATTCGGTGATGGCGGAGACACGGCGAGAAAGGCGCTCTGGGGCCATGGGGGAAGTCCTCGGATCGACTGATGTTGGCGCCCGAACGCTACCGGTTCAGCGGCCCTCCCCTGCAGCGAATTCGATGTGACTCACGGCGTAACGCAACCACCGGCTTGAGATGCGACGATGGAGAGGTGAGCGCATCCCCCATCATCATCCCCACCGACCTCCTTCCCGCCGACGGCCGCTTTGGTTGTGGCCCCTCAAAGGTCCGCCCCGAGGCCGTTGCCGCCCTTGCCGAGGCCGGCCGCGACTACCTCGGCACCAGCCATCGCCAAGACACCGTCAAGTACATGGTGAGCAGACTTCGCAACGGTCTGGCCGAGATGTTCGCCCTTCCCGACGGTTACGAGATCATGCTCGGCAACGGTGGCTCCACCGTGTTCTGGGACATCGCCACGTTTGGTCTGATCGATCGCCGCAGCCAGCACCTCAACTTCGGCGAGTTCTCCTCGAAGTTCGGTCAAGCCGCGGCAGCAGCCCCGTTCCTCGATGATCCGGTCATCATCAAGAGTGAAGTCGGCACGCATCCGCTTCCAATCGTTGACGATGCAATCGATACCTACGCGCTCACCCATAACGAAACGTCAACTGGCGTCTCGATGCCTTTGGTGCGCCCCGCTGGCTCCGAAGGCAAAGCACTCGTACTCGTCGATGCAACATCAGCCGCTGGTGGCCTTCGTTTCGATGCATCACAAACCGATGTCTATTACTTCGCTCCGCAGAAGTGCCTCGCGTCGGACGGCGGACTTTGGCTCGCAGCCGTCTCCCCTGCCGCCGTTGAACGCATCGAACGAATCGGCGCCTCCGGTCGTTGGATTCCCGAGTCGCTGAGCCTCACCACCGCGCTCGACAACTCACGCAAAGACCAGACCTACAACACGCCAGCACTCGCAACTGTGTTCCTTGCCGTGCAACAGGTCGAATGGGTAAATGAAAACGGTGGCCTGCACTTTGCTGCGTCGCGCTGCGACCGCTCTGCTGAGATCATGTACTCATGGGCCGAAGCATCGTCGTATGCGTCGCCGTTCGTCACCAACCCCGAAGAGCGCAGCCACGTCGTCGCCACGATCGACTTCGATGATTCGGTTTCGGCTGACGAGGTCAACAAGGTGCTCCGCGCCAACGGCATTGTCGACACCGACAGCTACCGCAAACTCGGTCGCAATCAGATTCGTGTGGCCATGTTCCCGGCGATTGACCCCGAAGACGTCGAAGCACTTACCAAGTGCGTCGATTACGTCGTCGAGAACATCTGACCAAACGCTCGGCGACGGGCTGCAGCGTCCACCTCCAATCGGGTGAACCCGTAGATCAAAGACAGCGCCCTCAGCCCCGTGACATGCCACCGGCGACAACGATGTCGTCGCCGGTTACAAACGATGAAAGATCACTGGCGAGGTACAACACCGGACCGATGATCTCCGCCGTTTCCGCAACCCGCTTCAGCGAGGTCGCCGAAGCAGCACGATCGTAAAAGCCTGGTGCCATGCGTTCGGCGCCTTCGGTGAGTTCACTCTTCACCGGGCCCGGGCAAATCGTGTTGACACGAATGTTCCATGGCGCGAGTTCTTTCGAAAGCGTGCGACCCAAATTGATGAGTCCTGCCTTCGAAGCTCCATACGCTCCAACACCAGGACCACCGCTATAGGCGCCGACGGTTGCGATGTTCACAATTGATCCGCCGCCAACTTCGCGCATATGCGGAGCGACGCACGTGGCCATGCGCAACGGACCTTCAAGGTTCACCGAAAAGACCTTGCGCCACAGATCAATATTCGTGTCCATCAGCGAATCGCTCGTGGGATTGATTCCAGCGTTGTTCACCAACACATCAATACGACCAAACCGTTCGACAACCTTTTCGACGAACGCGGGAATCGCATCCCAATCGCCAACGTGACACGCAAGCGGCAAAACCTCGGCACCAGTGCGTTCGGTGAGTTCCGCTGCGACCTGATCGCAAAGAACTTGCTTGCGGCTACTGACGACGACCTTTGCGCCAGCATCAGCAAATCCGTCGACCATCGCCCGACCCAATCCTTTGGTCGAACCAGTAACGATGACGACCTTGCCGCTGAAATCAAACGTTGCTTGCATAACTCCCCCTTGTTCACCCCGAACGTAGCCGGAAAGAAACGCGGAGAGGCCCGGTCAGTGACCGGGCCTCTCGCGACGACTGATGTTGCGTTGAGATCACTTCGCTGCAGCGAAGCCCTTCTCAAGGTCGGTGATGATGTCTTCGATCGCTTCGATACCAACCGAAAGGCGGATGAGACCAGAGTAGACACCAGTGGTGCTCTGCTCTTCTTCGGTGAGCTGCGAGTGGGTGGTCGAAGCCGGGTGAATGGCAAGGCTTCGCACGTCACCAATGTTGGCCACATGGCTGTGAAGTTCGAGTCCTTCAACGAACTTCTGGCCAGATTCCTTGCCGCCCTTGATGACGAACGCAGGTACAGAGCCATAGCCCTTGCCTCCGCTGTACTTCTTGGCCCGCTCGTGCCATGGCGACGACGTAAGGCTGGCGTGCTGCACTGCTTCAACCTGCGAATGACCAGCAAGGAACTCTGCCACCTTGATGGCGTTTGCGTTATGACGTTCCATGCGGAGGCTGAGCGTTTCAAGACCCTGCAACATCGTCCACGAGTTGAACGGCGAGATCGCCGCACCCATGTCACGAAGGAGATGCACTCGGGCCTTGATGATGTAGGCGCCAGCGCCAAGAGCGGGCCAGTACTGCAGGCCGTGATAGCTCGAGTCTGGTTCGGTGAACATCGGGAACTTGTCGTTCGCTCCGAAATCGAATGAACCGCCATCGATGATCACGCCACCGATTGAGGTGCCGTGTCCACCAATGAACTTCGTGGCGGATTCGACGACAATGTCGGCGCCGAGTTCAAGCGGACGAATCAGCCACGGTGATGCGACGGTGTTGTCCACGATGAGCGGAACGCCGGCTTCGTGCGCAACCTTTGACACACCCTCGATGTCGAGAACGTCGTTACGAGGGTTGCCGATGGTCTCGCCGTAGAAGGCCTTGGTATTCGGCTTGACTGCGTTGCGCCATGCATCGAGATTGTCGGGATCGTCGATGAACGTGACATCGATGCCGTAGCGGCGAAGGGTGCTTCCGAGAAGGGTGTACGTGCCTCCGTAAAGGGCTGCTGAAGCGACGATGTGGCTGCCTGCTTCGGCGAGGTTCATGATCGCCATGGTTTCGGCGGCCTGACCTGAAGCGGTTGCAAGTGCACCTGGGATCCCCACTGCAGTCGCCGTGCCACCTTCGAGTGAAGACATGCGCGCTTCGAACACACCAGTGGTTGGGTTCATGAGGCGGGTGTAAATGTTGCCCATCTCGGCGAGAGCGAAAAGGTTCGCAGCGTGAGCCGAGTCTCGGAACTGATACGAGGTCGTTTGGTAGATCGGGACAGCGCGCGCACCGGTGGTCGGGTCGGGCTCCTGGCCTGCATGGATCTGACGGGTATCAAAGCCCCAGTTGTCGCTCATGGTCACTCCTCATTGATCGACCGGCACGTCCCGGTCGGACAGGAGCGAGACTCTAGGGGCCTAATCCCGACCAATCAACTCAACAATTGCGAGAACGGGCAAAACGCGACGGAGGGGCCCGAAGGCCCCTCGCGCACTCCACCCGCTGAACT
>WLOT01000014.1 GCA_009699125.1 Actinomycetota bacterium | reverse complement strand
CCAAGTCCGACTGCGTTTACGTGCAAGCGGGTTTCGGCGATCGCTGGCAGCAACGCGACGGCGCCTCCGAACAACACAGCGAACAAGTCAAGAGAAATCGCGCCAAGCAGTGCAGGATTTCGGCGAATAACGCGGAACCCTTCGAACGCCTCGTGAAAGGTGCGCTTCTTCTTTGTAGCGACACCTGAGGCAGCAGTGGGCGTGAGGGATTCGTGGGCGATGTGTTCAGCATTCTGCTCGCCGAGAACTTCGAGCATTTCGGCAGGGCGCATCTCGTCGCCGAGTTCGATGACGGATGCATCTTGCGCCCCAGCGAGAGAATTTCCTGGGGCAATGCGATCGGGACGCGGCCGCGCGAACTGAATGAGAAGGGCACCGGCTGCAGTCAGGATCATGCATGCGATGAACGGCCACGACGGTGAAACAACGAAGAGAAAGCCAGCGAGGACAGGGCCGATGATGGCGCTGGCCTGCCAGCAAGCCACGTGGAAGGCAATGAGTCGAGGAAGACCGCCGTCGGGAGCAATATCAGCTGGCATTGAACGGGTGGCAGGGCTTACAAACGCTCGTCCGATACCAAAGACGATCACGATGACAAAGATTGGCAGCGTCGCCGTGGGCTTTGTTGCGATGTAGAACGCGAGCATGCCGGTGGCGATGACTTCAACGCCGAGTCCGATCGATGCAATATGGCGACGGTCGTAACGATCAGCAAATGAGCCCGTCACCGTCATCAAGAGAAATGCTGGTGCGAACTCGGCAAGACCGAGAAGACCAAGATCGAGGTCGCGCCCGGTCATGTCGTAGAGCTGCTTGCCGAGCGCAGTTATCTGAATCATCGTCGCGATGGTCGATGCCACCGATGCCAACAAGAACGGCGAGACCGAACGGGTGCGCAGAAGTTGTTTGGCTGAAATTGTTTCCGCCATGGAGGTCAGTACTCGACGCGGTAGTCGAAACCTTCTTCGGCAGCGCGACGTTCGGCTTTGCCAGCAAGGCGGAGATTTTCGAGGTGGGCGTAGGTCTCGCTATCGGCCATAGGGCCACGACTTCGCGGAGAGAACAAGTACTCAGACCACTTCGTGATGGGAGCCCACCCTGCTTCGGGGGCCGCGTCGACGAGAAGTTGAAGGCGTGTTGCGTGATGATCCTTGATGGCCTCGCATCGACCAGAAAGATCGCCAAACGGATGGCCGTGTGCAGGCAGGACTGTGGTGATGCCTTCAAGCCCAGCGACCTTGTCGAGGTTCTGCAGATAATTCGATAGCGGATCGCCACCCATGAACCCTGCGATATGTGGCGTGATGGTGGGCAATACGTGATCGCCCGAAAGCAACACGCCATCTTCGGGGTTCCACATGCACAAATGATCGTGTGTGTGGCCCGGAGTAAACACCGCGATCCAGTCGCGATCGCCCATGCGAACTCGTTGCGAATCATCAACCACGATTGTCGGGCGCGGAGCTTTCATCCATGACACTTCTTCGATACGGCCATCGGCGATTGCCGCACGAATGCGATCCCGGAATGCTTTGAAGCCCGGGAACGCTTCTTCCATATCGGCTTCGTCGGTGTTGCCGATCGCATCGAGGATGGTGCCGGCTTCAATCGCGTCAGCAGGATCGAGCGGCTCGAGCGGTCTTTCGTCGAGATCAAGAAGATCGGTCCACTTGCGGAACATCGTTGATGTCAGGACATCGGCGTGACTGGCTTCGACAATGCGATGCGCACCGCCGAAATGATCAGGATGCGAATGAGTGATGTAAACGGTGTGTACTCGCGACAGCGGAATGTTTGCGTCGCGCATGCGGTCTTGAAGCGCGGCCCAGGATTCGTCGCTGGGAAGACCAGGATCGACGAGTGTGAATCCGCGGGAGTCTTCGATGGCGTACGTGTTCACATGGCCAAGGCCGGTGAAGTCGGTCGGAAGTTGGAGGCGAAGAATGCCACGCGCAACCTCGGTGATTTCGGTGGAGGCGTCTTCCTGTTCTTGTCGCAGCACGCGCGGCGCCTCGGCGCCGTGTGCATGCCCGTTGTGATCGTGTGCGTCCCCCATGACGATCCGACACTACCGCCCGAGGGCGGCGTGGAACTCAGGCGCTGGGTTCGGGCGTAGCGCCTGCACCCTCGAGCAGGCAGAATGTGTCTCGGTAGTACCGAAGTTCGAAAACGCTCTCTCGAATGTCGTCGAGGGCACGATGACCCTCGGCCTTGCGGGGCGCTCCCTTAAGCAAAGTGGGGTTCCACCGCTTGATGAGTTCTTTCAGGGTTGAGACATCGACGGAGCGATAGTGAAGAAAGTTTTCGATTTCGGGCATGTAGGTCGCCAGAAAGCGGCGGTCGGTGCCGATGGAGTTGCCGCACAATGGGACGGTGCGGGGCTCGGCGATGTGCTCGCGCAGGAAGGCCATAGTTGCGTCGTTGGCCTCTTGAAGGCTGATCGTCGAGGCTTCGATTTCGGGAAGCAACCCGCTGCGGGTGTGCATGTTGACGACGACTTCGTCCATAAACGCCAAGGCCTCAGGTGGCTGGTGGACGACCAAATCAGGCCCCTCGGCGATGATTTCGAGGTTGTCGTCGGTGAGGAGGGTGGCGATCTCGACAATCACGTTCGTGGCGGTGTCGAGGCCTGTCATTTCGAGATCGATCCAAGCGAGCATGACCGGATCCTACGCACCGTCCTACGATCGCCCGGTGCTTGAAGTTCCCGTGATGCGTCTTGACCCCGATCTTGAGCTGCCCGCCTATGCCCGCGTTGGCGATGCTGGGCTCGATCTTCTTGCGCGCGAAACCATCGTTCTCCTCCCTGCTGGCGGTCGTGCCCTCGTCCCGACAGGCCTCGCGGTTGCCATCCCCGAGGGTCATGCCGGATTCGTTCAGCCCCGAAGCGGTCTCGCCCTGAAACATGGGGTGACATGTCTTAATACGCCTGGTCTGATCGACAGTGGGTATCGCGGTGAGCTCAAGGTGCTGTTGATCAACACCGATCCCGTTGAACCGTTCGAGGTCAAACGTGGTGAACGCATCGCGCAGCTCGTTGTGCAACGAGTGGAACATGTTGTGCTGGTGCCCGTTGAAGACTTCGACCATCTCGGCGAGTCAGAACGCGGCGCTGGCGGATTCGGCCACACGGGCAGGTAGCACTCGCTCAGGTGTGGTGAGCGCGGTGGCAGCGAAGGATCAGTCGTTGGTTGCTTGCTCGGGTATCGACCAGTCGGTCATACGCCACCCGATTTCGATGACGGCAGCTCCGATGACGCCGATTCCGATTGCGCTGGCGATGTCGCGTGCATCAGGAAGTGGGAGATCGAAGTAGTCGCGCAGTCCTGGAATGACAAGGACGCCGACGAAGCCGATAGCCATCGCGATGAGTAGGAGGTATTTCCACCACGACATCGGACGGCAGAGAATTGCAAGCACCCACATCGCAACTGTGAAGAGTGTGATGACTGCGACTGTGCGCGCTTGATCATTGGGAACGTTCGAGCTGCGTTCGATGAGATAGGCCGTAAGCGTTGCAACCGCGGCGATGACTCCTGCGGGAATCGCGAAACGTAACACTCGGCGAAGGAAACCAGTGACTGCACGTCGGTTGTTCTGAGAGAGCGCAAGGAAGAACCCGGGTGTGCCGATCGTGAGCGACGAAATAATCGTGAAATGGCGCGGTAGGAATGGGAACGGAAAGTGTCCGATTCCAACGGCGATCGCAAGGACCACTGCGTAAAACGTTTTGGTGAGAAAGAGGTTCGCAACTCGCTCGACGTTGGCGATCACGCGCCGACCTTCGTTGACTACTGAGGGGAAGACCGAGAAGTCGTTCGCAAGGAGGACGAACCTTGCGACTGCGCGCGCTGCTGCGGAGCCCGAACCCATTGCAACGCCGACGTCGGCGTCTTTGAGGGCGAGCGTGTCGTTGACTCCATCGCCAGTCATGGCGACCGTGTGTCCGCGTGACTGAAGGGCGTGAACCATCGCTCGTTTTTGCTGAGGAGTAACCCGCCCGAAGACTGAGTGCTTTTCAAGCACATCAGCAAGCGCTTCTTGGTCATCCGGGAGCGTTCGCGCATCGATGGGTGCATCGGCGCCAGGAACGCCACAGCGAGTTGCGACTGCGCCGACGGTGACTGGGCTGTCACCTGAAATCACTTTGACAGCAACGCCCTGTTCACCGAAGTACGCAATTGTTTGTGGTGCTGCTTCACGAAGTTGTTCGTCAAGGACAACGAGTGCCGTGGGTACAAGCTCGGTGGGAAGCGTTTCGCCATTAAGTCCAGATGCCGATGATGTGAGCAGGAGGACACGTTGGCCCCGGCTGGAGTAATGCTGGAGGCGTTCTCGCGCTGAATCGAGCGCGGCGCCGGCGGGAGCGTTATCGAGGAGGATGTCGGGTGCGCCGAGGTACCACGCACCATGATCAGCAAACTGTGCAGCGCTCCACTTCCGTGCAGACGAAAACGCGATCGAGTCAGTAAGGGTCCAGCCCGGACCTTTGGGATACGCAGCGACGATGGCCGCAAGACTCGGATTCGGATGATCGTCCGATTCGCCGATCGCTGCGAGGACTGAAACCGCAGTAACCGATGACGCATCGCTGCTGCCGAGATGCTCAACGGTGGAAAGCGAGAGAGAGCCTTCGGTCAGTGTGCCGGTCTTGTCGAGGCAGATCGTGTCGACTCGAGCGAGTCCTTCAATCGCGGCGAGTTCTTGCGTCAGAACCTTCTTGCTGGCGAGACGAGTAGCGCCAACAGCGAAGGCAATGCTCGTGAGGAGGACGAGTCCCTCGGGGACCATGGCAACGAGTCCGGCGACGGAGCCCTGCACCGCGGCCACAAAACCGTCATGTGTTGCGAGTTGCGACGTGACAAGGAGAATCGCAATCGGAATCATCATCCAACCGACGATCGTGATGATTCGGTTGATGCCGGTTCGCAGCTCGCTCTTTACGAGAGAGAAGCGGCGAGCTTCGCTTGAAAGTCGGAATGCGTACGAGTCGGCGCCGACTGCTGTTGCCCGCATGACGCCACTTCCGGCGACAACGAAACTTCCAGACATCACATTGTCGCCTGTTGACTTGTCGACAGGGTCAGCTTCGCCGGTCAGCAGCGATTCATCGATTTCGAGGTTGGTGCTCGCCAATATGGCGCCGTCAACCACGATCTGATCACCGAGAGTGAGGACGATGATGTCGTCAAGGACAACGTCCTTGGAGGCGATTGTGGTTTCTGCACCATCGCGTCGAACAGTTGAATGCGGTGCGTTGAGAACGGCGAGTGCGTCAAGCGAACGCTTTGATCGAACTTCTTGGAAGATCCCGATTGCGGCATTGGCGACCAGCACAAAACCAAAGAGGCCGTCTCGGTATTCACCGATGGCAAGGATGATGGCGAGCAAGATGCCAAGAAGGATGTTGAACGGCGTGATGACGTTCGCCTTGATGATCTGCCCGATAGTGCGGCTCGTCGGATCAGCAACATCATTTGTCTGCCCATCAGTTCGACGTTGCGCGACTTCGGAACTGCTGAGACCTTTCAGCGTTGTTTCCATACTTTGATTTCCGCCCGTTGCAATCAGTTGGGATGGACAACAACTACGGGACATTTTGCATGGTGCACGCATTGTTGGCTGATCGATCCAACAAGAACGCCTGCAAATCCGCCGTGGCCCCGCGATCCGACGACGAGGAGGTCGGCGGAATCGGAAGCGTCGAGAAGCGCGCGTGCCGGGTTTCCTTCAGCGACCAGTGTGCTTACCGGGATCGGTGATTCCGCGTTGATTCCCTCGTTGTCGAGGATGGTCAGAAGTGTTGAACGCGCGTCGGTTTCGAAGTCGTCGGGGGTGGTCATCGCTCCGAAGGTGGGCAGCGACGCGGTGATGGGGTACTGCCAAACGATGACGACCTCGAGTGCATCGTTGCGCAATGTGGCTTCAGTGAATGCCCAGCGAAGCGCTTCGCGTGAACCATCAGATCCATCAACGCCAACAACAATCTTTCCCATGATGGTTCCTTGACCTTTCAGCGCTTTACGACGGGGACGAGTAACACGGGCACGTTGCTTCTGCGAACGAGTTCCTGGGCAACGCTGCCAAACATGAGGTGATGCATCCCGCCATGTCCGTGTGTCCCAAGCACGATGTGAGATGCATTGAGTTCCTCAATCGCGGTAAGGAGTGTTTCGGACGCTGGGCCCATGATGACGAGTGGGTGCACGTCCACCCCAGTGGTGTCGGTGAGTGTGGCCGCAAGTTCGCGGACTTTGCGGTGTTCGTCGGTGAGTTCGCCAGCCCGAGCTGATCGAGTGAACGGACTGATGTCTTCTTTGTCGTAGCCCGCCAGTGCGGGCTCCCCAGCGGCGACATGAATGAGGTGGAGAGACGATCCAGCGGCACGAGCAAGGAGGAGTCCTTCGCGGACGATCTGTTCACCATGGTCAGAAAAGTCGACAGCAGCAATAACGGTGTGTTCAGACGGCGAAGGAGTCATGGAACGAGCCTACGGTCTTGCTGTCGCTTGCGTCCGAAGGGGGTACTCGCCGCTTTCAGAAGTGGAAATGGGTCCGCGTTGGCCAAGCGCCCGGATTCTGCGAGGATGAGCCGGCATGAATGTCCAGTCCTTCTCCTTCTTCTACGCGGTTCTGGCCTTGGCCTGCTGGGTCGGTGCAATCGCCGTGCTCGTCGGGGCACTCGTCCGGCGTTTCGGTAATCCCCATGCGTTCGACGAACTCCGAATTCAGGTCGGACGAGTTGCGCTCCCTCTTGCTTGGGCAGTTGCACTCGTGACCACACTTGGTTCGCTCTACTACTCCAAGGTGCAGGGCTATACCCCGTGTGAGTTGTGTTGGTATCAGCGGATCTGCTTGTACCCATGGTCGGTAATCCTCGGAATTGCCGCTTGGCGACGCGACGCTGCCATCAAGATCTATGCCATTCCCGTTTTGTGCATCAGTGTCGTGATCTCGGCCTATCACTCGTGGATTCAATGGTTCCCGCCGTCTACTGGCACTTCGTTCTGTACCGCTGATGCGCCGTGCACTATCAAATTCGTGAACGAATTCGATTTCGTCACGCTTCCGTTCATGGCACTTTCGGCTGCCGTGTTCATGATTGCGTTGTTGTTAGCAAGTGATCCGTCCGGCAGTGATTTCGAAATCACCGAAGAAGTAGAGGTATCCGCGTGAGTAACCGTCCCGGTAAGTCCAAATCTGCATCGCAGCGCGTTCGAGCGGCATCGAATGCGGGCAAAGGAAAGTCCACGACCTGGATTTGGATTGCCATCGTTGGAGTTGTCATTGCCGTCGGCATCGTCGCGATCGTCGCTGGTCGCGGAACGAGTTCCTCCGGTGGCAGTGCGTCACCGAGCGGCGGCACCGTTGTTCCTGCAGGCAAACTCGACTACGGCCAGGTTTCGGTGTCGGGAACGGCGCTGACTCCGAAGCCCGATAGCGGTGCCGATCCCATGGTTGGATCGATCATCCCAACCGTGATTGGTCAACAGTTCGACGGCAAGCAACTCACGATTGCTCCTAACGGCAAGCCGCACATCATCATGGTCGTGGCTCACTGGTGTTCGCACTGTCAAGCAGAGGTGCCGCGTGTTCAGAAGTGGCTGAACGCGTCTGGAATGCCTGCCGACATCGATCTCGTCACTGTTGCAACGTCGAATGATCCCGCCAAGGGCAACTTCCCTGCCGCCGATTGGTTGCGTCGTGAGCAATGGAGCGTCCCGACGATCGTCGACGACAAGCAAAGCCAAGCTGGAAGCGCCCTGGGAGTCTCGGGCTTCCCGTACTTCATCGTGACCGACGCCCAAGGCAAGGTCGTCTACCGCACGAGCGGAGAAATCACTGAAGATCAGTGGAACGCTCTGCTCGAGGCCGCTCGCTCGGGTAAGGCCCCAGTCTGATCGCCTGTGAGCAAACGTTGTGAAGAACGAAGCGCCCACCTTGCGGTGGGCGCTTCGAGCGTTTTGTGGTGCCTCCGGTGGGGGTCGAACCCACGATCGTCGGATTAAAAGTCCGCTGCCTTAACCAACTTGGCCACAGAGGCGTGAAGCGACACGTTACCGGTCTCCCCGGCCCTCGCCGACGCCACAGGTAGCGTCTCCTCGTGCCTTCTGCCCCAGCATCGAGCGACGCAGACGTCGAAAATACGTCCGACCGTGGAGTTCTTGGCTTCGCTCCATGGGTCGATGCATTTGCGATGTGGGCACTCGTATTCGTCGGTCTCTTTTTTGCGGTTTGGCTTGGCGCTCGTGGGCCGTTCGCAACCTACGGAGGCGTTGACACGGCGTCGTACCCAGGGTCAGGCCTCTTCAGTGGTTGGTTCCGTTTCGATGGGAATTGGTACGCGCAGATTTCAACCACGGGCTATTGGTTCGCGGGACCTGACAAACAATCTGCAGTCGCGTATTTCCCGGCCTATCCCGGTGTGCTGTGGGGACTGCATTCAGTCACAACGTTGTCGGTGAAGTTGCTGGGTTCGTTGGTGACGATTGCGTGCGGACTCGGTGTCGTTCTCGCGATATTCAAATGGTTCCGCGACCACACCCATGATCGTGTCGCAAGAGTCGCCCTGATCACGTTGCTTGTCTATCCGTATGTCTTTTATTTATTTGGTGCGGTGTATGGCGATGCGCTGTTCCTGCTGGCCGCCGTGGGAGCGTTTCTTTTACTTGAACGCGATCACACGATCCTTGCGGGTCTCGCTGGCGCAGTCGCAACCGCAACCCGACCAGTGGGTATCGCTCTCATCATCGGACTTGTTGCTGTTGCCCTTTGGCGTCGGCATGTGATCGAAGCGGGTGAATCTCGCTGGCGGCCACGCGTGATGTGGCGCCGCCTGCGTCCTGCCGACGCAGGGGTATTGCTTTCGCTAGGTGGCCTTGTCGGTTACATGACCTATCTCGGTATTCGGTTTGGTCGTCCACTCGCGTTTGATGAAGTGCAGAGCGCTCCGGGGTGGGACCAAGGCTCGGGACCACGAACATGGTTCAAGATCACGTGGTTCCAGCAGATCAAGAATTTGCCGAGATGGTCGTGGGATTGGCTTCAGAACGGCGACACCGTCACGTTCGAAAAAGTGCAGTACGCGGTGACGGTGATTCTGCAGGGCTTGTTCGTTCTCGGATTCCTGTTTCTGGCCTGGCATGTCTGGAAAAAGTTCGGTTGGGGCTACGGCCTGTACTGCTTTTCGATGCTGGCGATCGCCCTGGTCGGGACGAAGGATTTCCAAGGAACAGGTCGGTATTTGCTGTCCACATTCCCCTGTTTCCTTGTGCTGGGAGGGTTCTTGGCCGAGCGTCGGGCCCTGCGCTGGGCGTGGTGGTCCATCAGCGGAATAGTGCTGTTGCTGTGGGCCTTCGCATTCGGGCGCGGCTACTACGTAGCCTGAGGCCATGGCGAATTTCGACAGCCTCACGATCTTCTATCCGATGTGGAACGAAGAAGAGACCATCGCTCGCGCCGTCGCGGCGGCATTCGATGCCGGCGACGCTCTGGTCGAGTCGGGCGAGATCGCCCGCTACGACGTTCTCATCATTAACGATGCCTCTACTGATGCCACCGGCAAGATCGCTGACGAAATGGCGG
The DNA here is from genome assembly GCA_009699125.1 of Actinomycetota bacterium. GTDB lineage: Bacteria > Actinomycetota > Acidimicrobiia > Acidimicrobiales > Acidimicrobilacustridaceae > Acidimicrobilacustris. The sequence continues at coordinate 10,726 of WLOT01000014.1, read as the reverse complement.
CGGCGGACGAACGCATCTCTGTCGTTCATCACGAAACCAATCGCAAACTTGGTGGAACGCTGAAGACCGGCTTTGAAAACGCCAAGGGTGAGCTCGTGTTGTACACCGATGCTGACCTTCCGTTCGATATGGCCGAAGTTACGAAAGCTGTTCGACTTCTGCGCATTTACGAAGCCGACATTGTGAGCGCCTATCGATTCGACCGAACTGGTGAAGGTGCGCGTCGTCTCGTTTACAGCTACGTCTACAACCACCTCATTCAAACGGTGTTCGGCCTTCGCCTTCGCGATATGAACTTTGCGTTCAAGCTCATGCGTCGCTCGTTGCTCGACAACATCGAACTCCATAGCGAAGGTTCATTTATCGACGTTGAGCTTCTTGCTCGTGCACAGAAACTTGGTTTCAGTATCGTGCAGTTTGGTGTCGATTACTTCCCTCGTACGCGTGGTATCTCAACGCTTTCCTCAAACTCCGTGATCTTCAAGATCCTTCGCGAGATGTATGGACTCCGAAGTGAGCTGCAGGCCCTTGAGCCGCTGCCTCTCGAGGTCCGACAGCCGTGGAACACGGGAGGCGGAACCTCCTCGTGAGTTCTACGTCCGGCGATAAGCCGATCCTTATTGTTTCGGCGGATGATTTCGGTCTTACGGAACGTGTTTCTGATGGAATCATCGATGCTCATCAGCGAGGCGTTGTCTCGTCAACATCGATCATTGCTGTAGCTCCAGCGTTTGCGTCTGCTGCGGAACGTTTGCGCGATGTGCCGACACTTGGCGTTGGGGCACATTTCACGGCGGTAGGCGAAGACCCTCCGTTGCTTTCGGCTCGTGAGATTCCGACACTGGTCGATAAGAACGGAAACTTCTGGAAGAACTGGAAATCGTTCCTCCCGCGTGCGGCTGCGGGTCGCATCGATTTCGATGATCTCCGGCGAGAATTTGCCGCCCAACTTGAAGCGATTACCTCATCGGGCCTCGTTGTTGACCACTTCGATACCCATCAGCACATTCACATGTGGCCTGCGGTGAGCGATGTACTTCTTGAACTCGGCGATGCCAATGATGTTCACGCCATCCGTGTCATGAGATCGGACGCTCGAGGACCGATTGGCATCACCGTTCGCCGACTCGCTCGCCGCCTTGAAGTGCAATTACGTGAACGTCATTGGGCATGGACGCACGCGGCCACGGGGCTTGACGGAGCGGGCTCGATGGGACTGACAGAAATGGTGGCGGCAGTTGGTCGCCTTGCATCGTCTGGCGCATCAAGTGCGGAACTCGCGAGTCATCCCGGACTCCCAGACGATCCTGATCGCGTTCGCTATCGGTGGAACTACATGTGGGACGTTGAGTACGACGCGTTGTGTTCCGAAACAATTCGTGTCGCCATCGACGAACTCGGCTTTCGCCTCGGGACCTTTGCTGATTTGCCCCGGGCTGGACTGTGAAGCCACCTCGTTCGGCGGCAGCAAAGCGTGCTCTAGGACTCTGGAAGAAGTCCGCTCGCTCCGCACGACTGCACACCACGATTCGGTGGTGGACGGCACCGTTTGAAGCCCTCGAGGCTGAAGTCCCGCGTTCGGGAAACATTCTGGAAGTTGGATGTGGCCACGGAGTGTTCGCGACCTTTCTTGCATTGTCGTCTGCGAGCCGATCTGTCGTTGGCGTTGATATCGATGCGGAAAAGATCCAACTGGCTCAAGCCTCATTGCTGGGTCTGCGCCCCGGCGAAGCAACCGTTTCGTTCGAACATCGAGATTCCGGAGAAGTTCTGACAATCGAAGGCGGATGGGACGCAATTGTTTTCGCCGACGTGCTGTATCTGCTGGCTCCGGAAGATCGGTCGAGATTGTTGTCAGATTGCTTTGCCGCGCTTGCGCCCGGTGGGCGTCTGATCGTGAAAGAAGTCGACACCGAACCTCGGATCAAAGCTCGCGTTGCACAACTCCAAGAGGCCCTCGCCACCAAAGTGCTGAGAATCACCGATGGCGATGCACTCGATTTCCCATCGGCTGCAGACCTTGAAGCACTGATGGTCGGTAGTGGACTCACGACTCGCGTGGCGCGACTCGACAAGGGCTATTTCCATCCCCATTGCGTGGTGGTGGGAACGAAGTCCCTTTCTTAGAACAGCGTGAGTGGCGTGTCGGTGTTGTCGCCACCTTCTGGAATCTGATCAGGCACTTGAAGTTCTTGAACCGCTTCGGGCTCGTCCCACTCGAGTTCGCCATTGGGTTCGGGTGCTTCACCGTCGACGTCTTCGGCAACGCCGGTATCGCCAAACGAAATGGCCATGAGAAATCCCCGTGCTCGTTCGGCGAGTGGATACTTCGCGACGAGGGCGTTGAACGCGGGGGAGTGATTCGCTTCAACAAGATGTGCGAGTTCGTGCACAAGTACGTAGTCGAGAATCCAGGGCGGGTACGCGGCGAGACGATTTGAGATGCGAATTTCACCGGTGGTTGGTGTGCACGAACCCCATTGGCTGCGTTGATCAGCCCACACCACTGAACTGGCCTTTGGGAGTGCGAATCGTTTGGAAAGTCGAAGGGCACGAGCTTCGAGATCGACCGATTCGGATCGGTAACGGCGTTCGAGTCGCGCAACGAGGTAGGAAACGTGTTCGTCGAGTTCGCGCTTCGACATCGATGCCGGTGCTTGGACGCGAATGACCCCATCGACGATGGTCGCTTGCACCGTCTTGCGCCGACGTCGTGACCGGACGATCTCAACGGGCAGTGATGATCGGGCGTCTTCGGTCACCGCCGTACTCAGATCTGATCAGGGATGGTGATTTCGTCGTCCTCGACGAGCACGACGCGTTCGCCCAACTCAAGACGATCGCCGTGATGTGTAAAGACTCTGCCACCGAGGTTGGGCATTCGTTGCCACTGCTCGGAATGTTGCACTTCAAGCGTGCCGATCACGCCGCCATGTGTAAGTACGAGAACGTCGGCGCCTTCATAGTCGGCATGAATCCGATCAAGCGCAGCGCGCGTGCGAACGAGCAACTCGTCATGAAGTTCGTAGCCAGGTGGCCACTTGTCGTGGCCGAGATAGCCCGGCCATTCGGATTCGATCTCGGCACGAGTGAGACCTTCCCACTCGCCGGCATCGCGTTCCATGAGGTCGGGGTCGATGACGATTGGGCCGACTCCGATCTGCGAACTGATGATCTGGGCCGTTTCAAACGCACGAATAAGAGGCGAGGCGACAATGAGGTCGACCGAGCCGATGCGTTGCGCCGCATGGAATGCCTGTTGCCGACCAAAGTCAGTAAGCGCAGGGTCGGCCTTTCCCTGCCAACGGCCAACGGCATTCCATTCAGATTGGCCGTGGCGGACGAGAAGCAGGCGAGTCACGGCGTGACGGTACCCGACCCTCGAGACCGAGGTGTGGCGATCACCGCATAACCTGCGCTTGTGGCTTCTCTTCGTCTCTTCGCGTCGGCTCGAGAAGCCGCGGGCACCGGTCGCGACACCGTCCCAGGCGCAACGGTTGATGAAGTCCTTGCCGAAGCCGTTCGACGCTACGGGCCCGCATTCGCAGACGTGGTTGCGAATAGCCGCGTGTGGTGCAATGGAGAATCCGTCTCCGGCGAAACACCTGTCGGCGATGGTGACGAGGTAGCGGTTCTGCCGCCGGTCTCGGGTGGGTTCCTATGAGTGGTTCCCGAGCGACGCCTGCGCTCGTTCGCCGCTTTGCCTACCTTCCAAAGCCCGACGGCCCGCATGCTCGCCTCGGCGTGTTGTGGTTCATCGCTGCGTGCGCGGCATGCGCGCTGGGGACAATCGCAGTCGCTGTTCTCTTCGCTGCCGTCGCTGCAATCGCCGCAATGCAAACGATTCGCACGTGGAGCGATAACGGCCGTCAAGCAACTCCTCTGCTCGGCGGGATCGCTGCGGCGATTGTTCCGATCGCCGCACTTGTCGGACCTATCGGATTTATCGCAGGCGTTGTTGTCTCCGTTGCAGTTCTAATCATCGGCGGAGGAGTCCTTCGCAGCAATGTCATCGTTGGGCTTCGCTCTGCACTCCTTCCGGCCATTGCTGCAGGTTCAGTTGTTTTGATTGGGCGCACTGACATGGGCGCACTCGTTGTCCTGCTGATACTCGTAAGTGCGTACGAGGTCGGCGATTACCTCATGGGTTCTGAGGCCAACAGTGTGTTTGAAGGACCGCTATCGGGAATCGCGGCAGTGCTCGTCGTGACCTTCGCTGAAGCGGTTTTTCAACTCGGCCCATTCGAAACTCGCGCCGGATGGGTCTTTGGAGCTCTGGTAGCGGCACTCGCTCCCCTCGGAGCACCTTTGGCCTCGGCGCTGGCCCCTTCTGCATCGTCAGCGGGTCCAGCGCTTCGACGCCTCGACGCCTGGTTTGTCGTGGCTCCGGTATGGGGTCTCATGCTGATCAATTACTTGTCCCAAATCGGCTGAGGGCTGCACGGAAGCGGTTCCGCTGCCCGAAGGTGTCCTTTGCAGCGTTTGCGCCGTAGCGTGGGGACGTTATGCGTTCACTAGCGGTGCTTTCGCTGCACACCTCCCCCCTTGCTCAGCCGGGCACCGGCGATTCAGGCGGGATGAATGTGTACGTGCGCGAACTCGTCGGCGCGCTCGCGCAAGCGGGGGTGAAGGCCGTGGTCTACACGCGGCGATCAGCGGAAGACCAGCCCGAATACGTTGATGTCGAGCCTGGCTTTCGTGTCGTCCACATCGATGCTGGCCCGCTCGATCTCGCGAAGGAAGATCTGCCTCAGGTCCTCGACGAATTTGGCGATGGCGTGGCTCGGCACCTTCGACGTGACGGCGGCCCCGACGCGATTCATGCCAACTACTGGTTGTCCGGAGTCGTTGGCCACCGCCTGAAGCATGAGCTTTCGCTGCCTCTCGTTTCAACCTTCCACACGCTTGCTCGCGTGAAGGCGGAAACGGGCGACGAAGAGCCCGAAGTTCGCGTGCAGGCCGAAACCGAAGTGATTGCGTGTTCCGATGCGATCTTGGCGAACTGTGCTGCGGAAGTAACGCAGCTTGTTGACCTCTATGGCGCCGATCCCTCTCGAATCGAAATTGTTCCTCCGGGTGTTGATCACGCGTTCTTCTCTCCGGGTGATCGCGGTGGTGCTCGTTACGCTCTTGGATTGGGCGAACAGCCGGTGTTGCTATTCGCTGGACGCATTCAACCGCTCAAAGGTTTGACTGTTGCGATTGCAGCGCTTGCGGAACTTTCCGATTCGCATCCCGACGCGATGCTCCTTGTTGTTGGTGGAGCGAGTGGCGTCGAAGGAAACGCGGAATTGGAAGCGGCGATGTCTCTCGTTCAAGCGCTTGGCCTGCAGGGCCGAGTTCGATTTGTGCCGCCTCAGCCCCATCACCTTCTTTCCACGTACTACCGCGCTGCCGATGTTTGCATTGTGCCCAGTCGCTCTGAATCGTTCGGACTTGTTGCTCTGGAAGCCGCTGCGTGCGGAACCCCTGTGGTCGCTGCGGCGGTTGGCGGATTGCTCACGCTCGTTCAGGATGGATCGACTGGTCTCCTTATCGACAACCGAGACCCTCGCGAGTTCGCTGCAGGCCTTCGAACGATTCTTGATTCGCCGACCATTGCAGAATCGATGTCGATCGCTGCTGCCGAAAGTGCATCGAACTACACATGGTCGACCACCGCAGCTCGACTTCGTCGCCTCTATGCCGATCTCACTTCTCGTGCACTTGTGACGTGTTACTAACCCATGGCTGACGAAATCGCAGACGAAACAGAACTCGATGCCATCGAACTCCGCATTGGGGCATGGCTTGCGAACGAACTCGCAATCAATCCCTTTGTCGCCGCAGTTGAACGGGGCGAGCCTTCGGAACGCCGCTGGTACGTGCGCGTTCTTGGCGAAAGCAAAGACGTGTTCACGATTTGGTTCACATTGCGTCAACGAACATTGCATTACGAGACCTATGTGATGCCGGCGCCCGACGAAAACCACGCGGAGTTTTTCGAGCACTTGCTTCGCAGAAATCGCAAGATCACCGGAATGTCGTTCTGTATCGGCGAAGAGGACGCGATCTTCCTTGCTGGTTCATTGCCGGTGCACGCAGTCGATGAAGGTGAACTCGATCGAATCCTGGGTTCGCTCTACATGTACGTCGAACAGTTCTTTCAGCCGGCGCTGCGAATTGGTTTCGCGACCCGGTTCTCGGACAACTGACGCAACGGCACTGACGACGAAATCGCCGTTCGGCCCATGCGGGACGCCCGCACTGCTTTCTACGCTCGCAGTTGTCCGGGTGGGACGAACTCCTGCAGTCATCGGGGAAGTGAGTGTGGCGGTTCGACCACCCGGACGACGAACGCACGGCCGAAATGGGCGGCATGGTGGGCATCAGGACAGAACCCATAGCGGTTGAGTCGAGTCGATTAGGTAGCGTCTTTGCATGATTCGACTTCAAATCGTTGGTGGTGGCCGCATGGGCGAGGCTCTATTGGGCGGATTGCTCGATGCCCGCTGGGCCGAACCGGCGGAGATCGCTGTTGTTGAGCGCGTTGCCGATCGACGCGACCAGCTCACGTTGCTGTTCCCCGGTGTGGTCGTTACCGACACCATCGTGCAGGCGGAGGGCGCAGTCATTGCGGTGAAGCCCGGTGATGTTGCTGACACCTGCCGAGCGCTCGCTGCGGCTGGTGCAACTCGTGTGCTGTCGATTGCTGCAGGCATTACGACTGCTGCATTGCAGAGCGCGCTCGGCGCCGGAATCGCTGTTGTGCGGGCCATGCCCAATACCCCTGCGGTCGTGCGTGCCGGTGCGGCGGCAATCGCTCCTGGTTCTTCGGCGTCAGAAGCCGACCTCGATTGGGCGTCGTCAGTTCTCGAAGCCGTAGGCGTTGTTGTTCGAGTTTCTGAAGACAAACTCGACGCTGTCACCGGCCTCTCGGGATCGGGCCCCGCCTATGTGTTCGTTATGGCCGAAAGCATGATCGAAGCGGGTGTGCTTGTCGGGCTTCCCCGAGATGTCGCCGAAGTTCTGGCCGTTCAAACCTTGCTTGGTTCCGCAAGCCTCCTCGAATCAAGCGATGAAGCAGCCGCATCCTTGCGAGCCCAGGTCACCTCACCGGGCGGAACCACAGCTGCTGGCCTGCGTGCACTTGAATCGGGTGGGTTCCGCTCGGCAGTGCTCGATGCGGTTGCCGCTGCGACCGATCGTTCGCGACAACTCGGTCAGGACTAACGGCACCGGTCCGCCGGTAACGTGTCATTCCCATGCCTCGCTACGACACCGTTTCCTTCCTTTCCGATTACGGACGCGTCGACGAATTCGTCGGCGTCGTGCATTCGGTGATCCGTTCGATCGCGCCCGATGTACGCGTCATCGACATCACGCACGACATTCCTGTCTACGACGTGCGCGCAGGTGGTTTGGCACTGGTGCGGGCTGCGAACTATCTCGCTCCGGGTGTCGTCGTTGCGGTGATTGATCCCACAGTCGGCACACCGCGTCGTCCGATCGCGGTCGAGATCGGTGGTGGCTCATCAGTTCTTGTCGGGCCCGATAATGGCGTACTCGCTGCTGTTGTGCAGCTCTGCGGTGGGGCCGATCGTGCGGTCGAGATCGTTAACCCCGAGTATCGCTTTACAACTGAACCTGGCACCTTCGACGGACGCGATGTCTTTGCGCCGGCAGCAGCGCATCTCTGCAATGGCGTCGATCTTTCCGAACTCGGTCCGGCTATCGATCCCATCTCACTCTTCCCGGCGATGATCCCGCTCACTCGCGAAGACGAAGGTCGTCTCCACGCTGAAGTGCTTTGGATCGATCATTACGGCAACGCGCAACTCAATGTTGATCCCGATGAACTTGAAGGGTTCGATGAAACCGTGCGTCTCGTGATGGATGACGGTTCTCGAGTTGCTCGCCGAGTCGGAACATTCGCCGATCTTGATCCAAACGAAATCGGCCTCATCGTCGATTCGTACGGTCTTGTCGCCATTGTTCTCGACAAACATTCGGCCGCAGAAGAACTCGGACTCTCCAGTGCATCTGCGGTGACGTTTGAACAGTTCGATGAAACCCGCCCGCCCAGCATCATCACACCAGTGCAACTCGGCCAACGCCGAAGCTGAGGAACAACTATGCGTCCCGGAACCGTCATTGCCGTTGGCTCACTGCTTTTCATCATTCTGTTTGCAGCAGTGATGCAGTTGTTCATCCTCGCCCGCTAGGCGACATCAGCCTTCGGGGCGTGCCACGCTTCGGGCTCAGAAACCGCACGTAACTGTGCGGAGGATTGTGAACTCGTCAACAAGAAGCCGACGAAGATCACGGAGATTCCGGCAACAAGCGAGATGGCAAATCCATCCATTTCGTTTACCACCGAATTGAGAATGCCGCCGGCGCTGAGAATAAGTGTGCCGGTTGCGATGAAGAGATTTGCGATTGCAAGACGTCGTAGTGATGGCGCGGCGGTTCGCGTCGCCCGAGTGTCGGAACCAGCCCGCCACGCGCGAAAGAGCCGCCATGCGCTCCACGCTGCGCCAGCAATGATGACGAGGGCAGCGACGCCCGAGCCGACGGCTGCAGCGATCCGTGGACCGAGTCCGAAGACTTCCTTGCCCTGAGGCAAGACATCGGAAGCGATCACGCCGGTAAGCGGAGCAGCGACAACGATGCCGGCGCAGAACGCGCCCAACAACGAAATGATTGCGGTCCAGCGTCGACCGTGTTTCGGCCCGGCCAAAAGTTCAACGGTGCCAAGCGCGAGAAACGGAACGTTCAGGATGGCACCGAACAAATAGAACGATTTGAACGACCACTCACCCCAGCCGACTCCAGCGCCCCACCACAACGAGATCGAACCTAAGGCGAACATGATGAGCGAAATCGTCCAGGCGGCTTCGTGGCGCTTGCGGCCCCTCAGCCATCGCTCGCCAGTCGAGAGGGCGAAGGCCAGCGACACCAGGGTGGCGGCGGCGGCGAGGGCGGCATGCATGCGCACAGCGTAGGGGCGGCGCGGCGGCAGGCCTCAAGGCGGCAATGGCTCCGTGGACTTTGTGAACAAACGAACGAGGTCGGTAGCGTGGTCGGTCGTGGACCGCAGACGCCGAATACCCGAAGCCACCGTGGCCCGACTGCCGGTGTATTTGCGGACCCTGCTCGACGTTCAGGGCGAGGGCATGACCACGATTTCTTCCGAACGATTGGCGGAACTCGCTGGCGTGAACGCCGCAAAGGTTCGCAAAGACCTTTCCTACCTCGGCTCCTATGGCACTCGGGGTGTGGGCTACGACGTCGACCATCTGCTTGTGCAGATGAGTCGTGAACTTGGGCTCACTCGGGATTGGCCCGTGGCCATTGTCGGTGTCGGAAATCTCGGTGCCGCTCTCGCGAACTACGGCGGTTTTGGCGATCGCGGATTTCCTGTTGCGGCGCTCGTCGATGCAGATCCCTCGAAGGTCGGCACCATGTTTGGTGATCACGAAATCCGTGATCTTGATGACCTTCCTGCACTCGTCAACGAACTTGGCATTGCCATCGGCATCATTGCCACACCAGCTGCCGGCGCCCAGGAAGTCGCTGATCGCCTTGTAGCCGCCGGTGTTACGTCGATTCTCAACTTTGCGCCAGCGGTCGTCACCGTTCCTGATCATGCGCAACTTCGAAAAGTCGACCTCGCACTCGAACTTCAGGTGTTGAGTTTCTACGGACAACGCGAATCCATTGGAGCGTCGTTGCGTGAAGAACTCGGCGTTGCTGCAGAGTCCAAGGAATCGGTGAGCTGACATGCCGTTCGATCAGCCGCTCTATCCCGTCAACCTTTCGCTGGCTGGTCGTCGCTGTTTAGTTGTGGGCGGTGGCCTAGTTGCACTGCAGAAGGCGCGCGAACTTGTGGTGTGCGGTGCGTCGGTTGAGATTGTTGCCCCCGAAATTCTCGACGAGATCGCTGCGCTCGACGGGGTCATCTGTCACAAGCGCCCCTACGTCGACGGCGAGGTCGCTGGTTATCGCCTCGCAATTACGGCCACGAGTGATCCCGATGTGAACCGGCAGGTGTTTCTCGAGGGTGAGGCCTGTGGGGTTTGGGTCAATAGCGCCGATGATCCCGCGAACTGCGCCTTTGCGCTGCCTGCACGGGTCAGGCAGGGGCCGCTGCTGGTCACCTTCTCCACCAGTGGCTCGTCACCCGCCCTCTCAACATGGCTCCGGCGTCGCTATGGTCCTGAGTTCGGACCCGAGTACGCCGTACTGGTCGAGATCCTCACTGAAGCACGTGCCCGGCTCCTGGCCGAAGGAACGTCGACTGAGGGCCTGAACTGGCAAGGAGCACTGGATTCGGGAATGCTGGACCTCATCCGCGAGGGTCGCCGCGCCGAAGCTAAGGAGCGCCTGCAGGCGTGTCTGTCGTTGTCGTTGGACTGAATCACCGCACGGTCCCACTCGCTCTACTCGAGCGGGTCACGATCGACGACGGTCGGCTGCCGAAGGCGCTTCACGATGTGCTCTCGCACGACCACGTGAGCGAAGCCGTGGTGTTGTCGACCTGCAATCGCACCGAGGTCTATGTCGTTGCCGAAAAGTTCCACCCGGCCTACGGCGACCTGCGCACGTTCTTCTCTGAACTCGCGTTCGCTGCACCAGAAGAACTCGCCGATCACTTGTATGTGCACGACGCCGATGCGGCTGCTGGGCATCTCTTCCGCGTTGCCTCGGGCATCGACTCGGCTGTCGTTGGCGAAGCCGAAATCCT
>WLOT01000139.1 GCA_009699125.1 Actinomycetota bacterium | reverse complement strand
CACCACGCGTTGGGTCCGACGCAAAGAGTTCGCGCAAGTGCACATCGGCAATTTCCGCCTGATGCGCAGCGAGTTCCCACCATTCACTGGATTGTTCAATCGGCTGTGGGGCGTCAGACATGTGGACTCCTGAGTTCATGTAAGAGAAACGACGAAACGAGCGATGAAGCGTTCGCCAGGTTCAACCATGGGTGTGGCCCCCTGACAAAGTGCGTTCGTGGGAGCCGTCATCGGCTCAAGCGCAATGAAGTCTGCCCCGACTGGCGAGTAGACCTGCGCGTAGGGATACTTCCGGTCAAAGACAACGGTGAGTCGACGACGACCCGATGCCAACAACAGCTGGCGATCGGCGCCAAGCCGATACGCGTTGTCATATGCCGTGTCACCCAGCTTCACGATCGAAGCAGTTTCAGCGAGTTCCTCGCCGGTGGGAATTCCACGTTCATCAAGGACAAGACGGGTGCGCGACGGCATACCCAACCTGATTCGGCCTCGATCAACATCGGGCAGCCGGAAATAGGGATGCCAACCAAAGCTGATCGGCACCGCTCGTCGTCCTGTGGCGGTGACCGTGGTCGAGACCATCAATCGACCTGGCGACACGGTGAACCCAACAGTGAGTTCATGGGGGAAGGGGAATACCGCCATCACTTCTTCGTCCGCCGCAGCATTGAACGACGCAACCATCGTTGCTGACCCTGGCTGCCCTTTCACCGACACCAGTTCCCAGCCGGAACGACCGACAAGCAGCCCGTGGATCGGAAATCCATTTGAATCGCGATGCAGCGGAAGTTCGGAAAGATCAACACTTTTCGAACCGACTCGATACGAGGATCCGGCTAACCGATTGGCCCACGGTGCCAAGAGCGGAACCCCGGTGGTGTGCCCGTCGCGAGCGGCGTTCGCTCCACCGTGAAAGTTGAGGTACTCGCGACCTTTATGGGTCAGTGATGCACCGAGCAGGCCGACCTCAGGAAGAACAGAGAAAACCGTTGGTCCAGCCGAAAGCGTGACTGCGGCAACGCCGTCAATTGTCGAGACGACAACCGACCCGTCAGCAACAGGTTCAGTTGCCACTCGCCGGCTTCTCGTCGTGGCCACCGAACTGCTTACGCATCGCCGACAACAACTTGTCGGCATAATCGGCTTCGCCGCGCGATGTGAATCGCTCGTAAAGCGACGTGGTCAAGATTGGCGCGGGTGCGCCGATGTCGATGGCGGCAAGGCTTGTCCAGCGACCTTCACCGGAATCGCTTACGCGTCCAGCAAACGTGTCGAGTTGTGGATCTTCAACGAGCGCAGCTGCAGTGAGATCGAGAAGCCATGACGCGACAACGCTTCCGCGACGCCACACTTCGGCTACCGACTCGATGTCGATGTCGTACTGGTAGTACTTGGGCTCGCGCAACGGTGTGGTCTCTGCATCGTTCTCGCGCACAACTTTGCCGGCGTTCGCGTGCTTCAGGATGTTGAGACCTTCGGCGTAGGCCGCCATGAGTCCGTATTCGATGCCGTTGTGCACCATCTTGACGAAGTGACCTGCACCGGCTGGCCCACAATGCAGCCAACCTTGTTCTTCAGGGGTGAACTCGCCCGTGCGACCCGGTGTGCGCTCTGCATCGCCAACACCAGGGGCGATCGTGCGGAAGATCGGTTCGAGATGGGTGACGATGTCGTCCTCGCCACCAATCATCAGACAAAAACCACGGTCAAGACCAAAGACGCCACCGCTCGTGCCGACATCGACATAGTGCACGCCCTTTGGCGCGAGAGCCTCGGCGCGATCGACATCGTCGCGGTAATAGGTGTTGCCGCCGTCGATGACGATGTCGCCCGATTCCATCAGCGCAGCCAGATCGTTCACTGTGCCACCGGCATATGCGGCCGGAACCATCACCCAGGCCGCGCGAGGAACATCAAGTTTCGCGACAAAGTCAGCAAGATCACTTGCACCGGTAATGGCGTCGCTCTCGGCTGCCAGCGTTGCAACTGCTGCTGCGTCGACATCAAACACCACACAGGTGTGGCCATCACGAACGAGACGACGAACGAGATTTGCACCCATTCGCCCAAGACCGACCATGCCGAGCTGCATCAGAGTCCTTTCGATCCCGCCAGGCAGCGGGGCCACCATCCTGCCAAACCCCACCCGCGTCTGCTGACGAAGCCGCGCAACCGACAGAAATCGACCAACGGTGTGGCAGAGTTTCTGAGTCCTAGGGCGAAGGTGTAACGAATGACCGCTGCAGCAGGCGAACAATCAGGCGCACGAACGCGAAAGCCAACCGCTCGTCATCTGGGCTCGATCTTCTGCGCAATCCTCTTCTTTGTCACGTTCACTCTCGGGGTGACCTCCATATGGACCCGAATGACGGTTTTCGATTCGGCCCGATTCGCGGAACGAGCCGAGAGGGTCCTCGACTCTCAAGCGGTGCGGTCGAAGCTTGCCGACGAAATCACCGATGCCATCATCAATACCGGGCCCTCGAATCTTGCGTCGTTTCGCACGATCATCCGCTCGACACTTGATCCAATCTTGCAAACCCCAGCGTTTCGTTCGATCTTTCGAAGAGCCCTCGACACCAGTCACGATTACCTCTTTACCCAAAGCGGCAATACCCAAGTCATCAACCTGAGCGAAAGCCTCAATGTGCTTTCGGGAAGCCTTCAGGCGACGAACCCTGACTTGGCGACATCAATCCCGACAGGAACGAATGAACTACTCGTAAAGATCGGCGACCAAACCCGTGGTCTTGGGCTTTGGCGAATCGCCGAAAGGCTGACCCTCGCAGGTGCCGGCCTTCTCCTCGCGGCAGGCCTCTTTGCATTCGGCACGATCGCTCTCGACACCAACCGCCACAGGTCCACTTTTGCTCTGGGAATTTCCGCGGCATTCAGCGGAATCGTCATGTTTGTTTTGGCGACAATCGCCCCGATCATCGCCGGCTCATATGCAAACGATCCCGATACCGAGAGAGCCTTCGTTTCTGCCGCAGAGTTCTTTGTCAGCGATTACCGGCTCTATTCCATTTGGATTGTTGGATTCGGCGTCGTGTTGTGTGCGTTCGGGACTGCAACAGCCCCTCATGGTGAGGCTGTCACTGTCCGCTCAGTGATCGATCGAGCGCGCTTTGCGATCGATCGACACAAACCAACTTCACAGCGCGGACAAATCGTCCACGCAGTACTCCTCATGGTTATCGGGTTCATCATCGTCATTGAACGCGAAACCGTCATTCCGCTTTTGGTGATCGTGGTCGGCGCTGTACTTGCCTACGTCGGGGCATCCCAACTCCTTTCTATCGTTGGCCGCCGCTCGACAGTCACGACGCGCAGTGCCGCCCTCGCCGATGTCAAGGAAGTTCGGCTGAATAACCCGACCATGCGCGTTGCTCTCATGGTGACCGTTCTTCTCATTTCGATTGGCGCCGGAGCATGGTTCACGACTTCGGATGCTCGATCGCAGACCGCAGCAAACGAGCAACGAAAGTGCAATGGCTTTCCCGAGCTGTGCGATAAACCCCTGAACGAGGTCGCTTTCCTCGGCGCTCACAATGCAATGTCAACTGCTGCTGATCCGGGCTGGTTGTTCTACGAACAAACCAAAAGCATCCCCGCCCAATTGGATTTTGGAGTGCGCGCTCTTCTCGTGAAGACCCACTACGGCATTCCCACAACCGTCAACATCACTGGCGCAAATGCTGTCATCACCGACAGCATCGCCGAGCTTGCAGTGAACCCCATTGATCAAGACGATCAGTATTCGAATCAACAGCAAGCAAAAGCGAAAGAACTTCAAGCCAACATCAAGGTTGATCCAAATCTCCGTGATGTTTACCTCTGTCACGTCTATTGCGAATATGGCGCAACCAAATTCACAACGGCGTTGGGATACACGCGTCAGTTCCTCAACGACAATCCCGACAACGTCATCATCTGGTTCATTGGCGACTACGTCTCGAAGGCCGATACCGAGAAGGCCCTTCGCGAGGCGAAGGTCTTTGACAGAGTCTGGGACTACGACCCCACTGCGCCGATGCCCACTCTCGGCGAGATGATCGATGCGAAGAAGAACATCGTCATGATCTCTGAGTTCAGCGGCGCACCACCAGCGTGGAACATCAAGGGTTACGGGGTTTTCCAAGACACACCATTTACATTCCGCAAGGACTCCGAGCTCTACGCCCCGGGCTCGTCCAAGTACACCGGTACAGCCACAGTGGAAGGCCCGATCCCCGCGACCGTCACGGGCGCTGATGGAACCGAGCAATGGACCAAGGACTGGGCTGGCATCCCGAGTTGCGCCCCGAACCGCGGAACCCCCAGGTCGCCGCTTTTCCAAATCAACCACTGGATCACTCCAGCCGGAGCCGCCCCCACCATTGGCGAGGCCAAAGATGTCAATGCCTACGACGTCCTGATGCCTCGGGTGCGGGACTGCATGACCCAACGAGGCAAATTCCCCACGATCGTTGGGGTGAACTTTGTCGAAATTGGTGATGCCCTACAGGTCGTCAACGAACTCAACTCCGGCAAGATCCTGCCGATTTCCGCCCCGTAGGACTTCCTCCCCGCCCGGTGGGCCGACACGCCCGTGGGCCGATAGATTCACTCCCCTAAACACCCGGCCGATCCGGGTGACGAGAAGGGGAAGTCATGCTGACGTACGACAAGTTCTTCATCGGGGGCGAGTGGGTCGAACCCGCCGGGAACGAAACACTCAAGGTGCTCTCGCCGACCACCGAAGAGGTCATCGGTTCTGTTCCGGTCGCAACCAATGCCGACATGGATCGCGCCGTTGCCGCCGCCAAGGCCGCACTTACTGGCCCGTGGGCTGACTACACGCCGCAAGAGCGTTCCGCTCTGCTTGCCAAGGTCGCCGAACTCCTCACTGCCCGCCAGGAAGAGTTCACCAACCTCATCACTAGCGAAGTT
>WLOT01000138.1 GCA_009699125.1 Actinomycetota bacterium | reverse complement strand
CCCTGCTGCCCATTCCGAAGTTCGGGCTCCGGCCTGCACCGGTGGAAGGTCGGGTGCGCCGCGGGCGGCGATTGATCCGCATTCGGCCTGCACAATGAAATCAGTTGCTGGACGATTCGCCAATGGCCCAGTGCGACCAAACGGCGTCACGGACAGGATCACCAAACGTGGTGCGGAGACATGCAAGGCCTCAACATCGAGCGAACCGTCATCGATGACGAGGTCAGCTGACACCAACAGTTGCTGAACGGCCGCATCAGTGAGCGCTCCGATCACTGACTGTTTGCCCGCAGCAAGAAACGAGAACAACGCACCCGGCTTTCCGCCGGTGTCGGCGCCAGTCGCCGACCAAAACCGCAACGGATCGCCAGATGCACTTTCGACCTTGATGACTTCGGCTCCGGCATCGCAGAACAACTTGCCGGCATAACCACTCGCAATCCCCTGGCCGGTTTCGATCACTCGCAGACCGGCAAGCGGTGGCACCCAGTTCGACGCGTTGTTCATTGCAGTCCCCCTCGACAACTCATATTCGACCATGCCCGTGCCTCGGATGCACGGGAAAGTCAGATGACGCCCGCGCGAGATTCAAGCAAACACGCAGGTGCGGTTGTCCCACACCAGCACTCGGTGCTCAAGATGTAAACGAACCGCATTGGCAAGAGTGGTGCGTTCCACGTCTCGGCCTTTACGCACAAGGTCTTCGACTTCATCTCGGTGACTCACCGGCGTAATGCCTTGGGCGATGATCGGGCCGGCATCGAGTTCCGCTGTGACGTAATGCGCGGTTGCGCCGATGAGCTTGACGCCACGCTGATGCGCACGGTGGTACGGCTTGGCACCTGCAAAGGCCGGAAGAAACGAATGGTGAATGTTGATCATCCGCCCGTTCCACCGAAGCGTGATCGCTTCAGGGAGAATCCTCATGTAGCGAGCCAGCACCACGAGGTCGGGTTCGAGTTCATCGAGAACTGCCGCAAATGCTGCCTCTTGCGCTGCTCGAGCATCGCCAGACAATCCGCCGTCAACGAGTCGGAACGGAATGTTGTGCTGTGCGGCAAGTTCACCCGCAGCAGGTTTGTCAGAAACGATCGCAACAACGTCGACGTCGAGTTCACCAAGCGACACACGAGTCAAGAGGTCAGCGGCGCAGTACAACTCGGCAGAACAGGCGATAACGACTCGATCTCGTGTTCCTGGTCGATGCAATGTGTGTTGCATCGAAAAGCGCTCAATGAGTTGCGCCAATCCAAGATCGAAGGCTGACCAATCAACAGCGCCATCGATTTCAATGCGCTGAAGAAAGACAGCGGAATCACGATCGGTGTGCTGATCCGCGTTTGCGATGTTTCCGCCAACATCAGCAATCAAGTTTGCAACCGCAGCAACGATGCCCGGTTGGTCAGCACACTGAAGAGTGAGAACGGAAAGATCTGTCGTCATGTGTCGTCAGTTCAGGCGATCAACGAGGCAATGCCCCAGATTGCGGCGATAGAGCCAAGCGCGATCATGACAACGCTGCGGGCCATCGGAGGGCGTGCAAGATCGCCGCTCTCCTTTTCCTTCGGTGGTCGCACAAGAGCGAGAGCCGTTCCAACCGCGAGCGCGCCACCGATGGCAAGCACCAACCACGCCAGAAGATCCTCACCGAGAAACATGTCATTCCTCCAACAACTCAGGCGATCCGAGTGACGCAATCGTAGGGGTCGGCCAGCGGAAGTCCGAAGTCGGTGCGAATCGTCAGTCCACCAATGCCTGTGCGAACTGGTCGGCCGCCGGATTCGCGCTTCGAGCAGAAGGACGGACGAGCACAAGGTGGCGTTCAGCAACGACGACCTCGTCGTGACCGCGCTTCTGACCTGATTGAGAATCGGGCAACACGGTCCAGCCCATTCCGAGTCGGGTCATCTCGCGTAAGACATCGGGTTGATGCGATTCGGCCACAACATCAACCACCGCACCGCGGGTCACGAGCGCGCGTTCAATGAGTTCGCGAGTTCTCGATCCGCGAGGAAACAACACCCATGGTCCCCAGGTTGCTGGTGCGCCAACCTCTTGTCCCGCAGGTGCAACAACAACCAATGATTCCGTCACGACCGGGCTCACGTCGAGACCATCAACGTGTTCAGGATCAACAATCACCGCGAGATCAAGATCACCGCGGCGCACCTGGTCAAGCAATTCACCCGAAGGCGCAACCACCAATCGGAGGTCCACCTCGGGATGTTGCGCACGAAACGAGGTCATCTCGTCGTGTAAGTGGTGCACCGCCGCGGCGTCGATCATGCCAACGCGCACGCGGCCCACGCCACCATGTTTCGCATCGTCGACCCAGCGACCAAGATCACGGGTGTCAGCGACGATGCGTTGGGCATAGGCAAGAACTTCGTTCGTCTCTTCTCGGAGAAGCTGGCGTCGACCCTGTCGCTCGAACAACGGGAGGCCAAGGCGACGCTCAAGTTCGGCCAGTCCTTGAGAGAGCGCCGACGTCGTCACGCCCAGCGAAGATGCCGCGTCAGAGAACGTTTCGTGATCGGCCACGGCGACGAGATAGGCCAACTGCTGCACGGTGAGATTGAGCAATGGGCCCTCGGCGGGCAATCGACGGTCTGGGGTCGCCATCCCGTCACCCTACTGTTAAGTCTCTCTGAACTGAACTTCTGAACTGTCAAGACTCACCTACCCTTTCGGGCATGAACCAACCAGTAACCATTGCCCCCGCCACCGGCCGCCTCGGGGTTCTGACCCCCGGCATGGGCGCCGTCGCTTCCACCTTCATTGCTGGCGTCATCTCCGCCCGCAACGGCCATTCCGTGCCTGTCGGCTCACTCAGCCAGCTCGCCCACATTCGTTTGGGCAAGCGGGAAGAGAACCGCAACCCGCTCATCCGTGAGTTCGTGCCCCTGGCCGATCTCGGTGACCTCGTCTTCGGCGGCTGGGACCCCATCAGCCCGAACGCCCTTGAGGCCGCCCGCACCGCTGGCGTACTTGAAGACCGCGACCTCGGCCCCATTTCGGCCGAACTCGAAGGCGTTGTCGCCATGGATGCCGTGTTCGATCAGCGTTGGGTCAAGCGCCTCGATGGCACGCGAGTCAAGACCATCACCGACAAGATGGCCCAAGCCGAGGCCCTCATTGCCGACATCGAGAACTTCCGCACCGAAAACAACTGCGATCGTCTCGTCATGGTGTGGTGTGGTTCGACCGAGGCCTACCAAGAAGCCAGCGCCGTGCATATGACGATTGCGTCATTCGAAGAAGGTCTGCGCAAAAACGACGAGAACATCTCGCCGAGCCAGATTTACGCCTACGCCGCGCTCATGAGCCATGTCCCGTTCGCTAACGGTGCACCGAATCTTTCCGTCGACCTTCCCTGCATGCGTGAACTGTCCGCACGCGAGAACGTGCCCATCGCCGGCAAGGACTTCAAGACCGGCCAGACCTGGCTCAAGACCCTTCTTGCTCCTGGACTCAAGGCCCGCATGCTCGGTCTTCGTGGTTGGTACTCCACCAACATCCTCGGTAACCGTGACGGTGAAGTGCTCGATGATCCGGACAACTTCAAGACCAAAGAGGTTTCGAAGCTTGGCGTAATCGACTCGGTGCTTCAGCCCGAGGTGTACCCCGAGCTGTACGGCAACGTCGACCACGTTGTGCGCATCAACTACTACCCGCCGCGCGGTGACAACAAAGAAGGTTGGGACAACATCGACATCTTCGGATGGATGGGGTACCCGATGCAGATCAAGGTCAACTTCCTGTGCCGCGACTCGATCCTCGCTGCGCCGATCGTTCTCGACCTCGCGCTGTTCATGGACCTTGCCGCCCGCGCCGGCCAGAGCGGCGTGCAGGAATGGCTGAGCTTCTACTTCAAGGCTCCCCAGGCCGCGACGCCGATCCCGGCCGAGCACGATCTGTTCATCCAGCAGACCAAGCTCAAGAACACATTGCGCGAATGGATGGGCGAACAGCCCGTCACCCATTCCGAAGCCGGCTGATTACCGCTCTTCGAAGGACCGGCGTCGGTGGACATCCACTGGCGTCGGTCCTTCTCTCGTTTTGCGAAGACTCGCTGAGACAACTGGCACCCGTTCCCGCTAGGGTCCGTGTCTGCAAACGACTCGGCCGGAAGTCCGGCCCACATCACCTCTCGGAGAATCAAAATGCCAGTCCCCACCACCGCTGAACTCGGCCCCCTTGCCGGCCTTGCTGGCTCATGGGAAGGCGATCAGGGCATCGACATTTCGTACCACCACGATGTTGGCGAGATCGTCGAAACCCCGTACCGCGAAAAGGTTGAACTCAAGCCGTTCGGCCCTGTCGACAATGGCGTTCAGCAGATGTTTGGCCTCGACTACCGCATGGCTGCCTACAAGCAGGGCGAAGACGAGCCGTTCCACACCGAGGTCGGCTACTGGCTCTGGGACGCCGCCAACGGCGAGTTCATGCGCTCCTTCATGGTGCCGCGTGGCCAGACCGTGATCGCCGGTGGTTCCGCCAAGGCCGACTCCAAGGTCATCGAACTCCGCGCCGATCATGGTTCAACCACCTACGGCGTGCTTTCCAACAAGCACCTCGAAGCCAACGCCTTCACGCCGTCCTACACCTGCACGCTCACCATCGGTGACGGCGAGTGGAGTTACGACGAGACCACGACCTACGAGGTCAAGGCCAAGGGCCTCACGATCGTTCACCGTGATCGCAACACTCTCAAGAAGGTCGGCTGAACAAGCCGCTCTTTCGAGCGAACGAAACAAAGGCCTCGGCTTCGGCCGGGGCCTTTGTCGTTTTCACAGCCAGAACTTCTGCTGCATCGAACGTGCGCGGCAACGACAGCACCGCAAAACAGAAACTGCCGACCCTTGCGGGCCGGCAGTGACTCAAATGGTTCCCCGAGGGGAGTGCAATCAGATGACGCGAACGTTCTCGGCCTGATCGCCCTTCTGACCCTTGGTGATGTCGAACTCGACGGTCT
>WLOT01000137.1 GCA_009699125.1 Actinomycetota bacterium | reverse complement strand
TGTCGGTCGCGAGCGACGATTGCTCTTCGTTGCGATGCCGTCGCTGTTCGGACTTCGCGACCCAGGTTCAACATCTTGGAACCTGCCATGAGCACCCGTTGCACAACTGAATCGCAGGTGAGCGTTGCCAGAGCAGTTGCATCGAGTTCGGAACCATCAGCAGTCACCGCATCGCCATGACGATGCAGCGCGTCGCTGAACCATGCAGTTTCCGCAGCTGACCAGCCACGAGCCTCGGCAGCGCGTTCGAGACCTGCTTTTGAGCGCACGCCCGACCCCCTCAAAGCCGACGCACGCAACTCGGCAATGTCGACCACGAGCGAAACGTGCGGAACGAATCGACCCGACTCTCCTGCGCCTTCACGATGAGACATTGCGAACTTGCACACTTCGACTAACGCGTCGGCATTGCGCTTGCCCAGTGAGCGCGGCGCACCGATGAACTCGCCGTTCTCGTCGACAGAATCCGGAACATCGAAGACTCGCAACGCAGCTTCAACAATGGCTGCTTCGGTGCGATTCAGTTGACCCTGCACCACCACACGACCATCGAGCAGTGAATCGAGGTACACACCCGATGGTCGTTCGGAAAAGTCTTCGGCACCATCTGCTGCTTCGGCGCACCTCACCCACTGACGCATGGCGACTTCGGTTTGGGCAACATCGAGCGGCCCCAGCACACGAACGACCTCGGGAGACTGCTGAGCAAACTCTGTGACGAAGCGGGCCGGTACAGCGGCAACGACAACGTCGACCTGCGTGCCGCTCAGCGCGCCAGACTTCCAAGCCTCGAGAACTTCCGGCCACGACTCGAGCCGGTCAGCCCGACGAGCCAGATGTGTTGCCTCGCGGCGAGACAATCCGCACGCATCGACGAGCCAGGCGCGTAACGAACCCGCACCTTCGTCGCGCCACAGTTGGTTGCGATTGAACCGAACTTCGGCCTGGGTGATCAGTGCAGAGAGACGGTCGATCTGAGACCGCAGGCCCGCCACTACGCCGGCATCGGCGGGAACACCACATGTATCGATTGATGCAACCGCATTCGCCAACTGAGCGAACGCTCTGTCGAACGAGACGTAACCCGACGCGACCTGCCCAGCGATTCCGGACTCCGACGCAGCGAGCGCCGACGCAAAATCGGTCGACAGGGACCCGAACGAAGCAGCGGCATCGCTCCATGGACCCGCTGTCGCGTTTGCAGTTTCGATTGCAGGTTCAGTCGCAGACTCGAACATGTGTTCGATAGTACGGACTCGGGTCGTCTCCGTGAATAGGCCATTCGGCCCATTCTGGAAAGGTGCCGCTGCCAACGAACCCGACTGACGCGCCCACACCGCCAACCTCACGCCCAACTCCCCAACTTCTCTCCCGACCCGTTCCCGCGACACGCGCATCACTACCGTCCCGCCCATGCGTCTTCCCACCTTCACGCCGTCGCCCAACGGAGATTGGTCTCCAAACCTGCCCGTCCTGAACCGATTGGGTTTGCGATGGGTCGTACTTGTGCAGCTCGTTGTCACAGTGCTCATGGTCGGCATGATCTGGACGGTTCACGTTGTCCACTACGACCTCTTCCCGCTCGTCGGTGCAGATTCGTGGGATGCCTACGAACACGCGCATGTCGACCGAATCGGAAAGGTGCTGTTCGGCCCATGGTTGATCGAGGGACTGTGCGTGCTCGTGTTGCTACTCGCGCATCCGACGCGCATGCGCATCGCCGCCCTCATCAGCGCGTTCCTAATGCTGTTCATCCTCATCGATACAGCGGCATTCTCCGCACCGGCGCACGGAGTGCTGCTGAATCACTGGGATCAGTCGACCTACGACCGATTAATGGCTGTGAACCTCGTCCGGGCCTGGCTCTGGACAGCAAAGGGTGCCGTTGCGGTGTGGATGATGGTCGAAGTCATGCGCACGCGCATCGCTTCAGACGACTAAACCGGGCTCCGAGCGCTTCACGACTCGACACACGGGTTGTTCAGCAATGTCGGCATGGAGCCAACGGAAGAACATGACTCCAACGCGATGCCCACTGGTATCAAGCCAATTCGGCACGCCCGGATCACCATCGGAAACCACGATGCGAACCGAACCGTCTGCATTGGCGACAGCTTCCAGGTTGTTGATGTTCGAACGTCGATCGGGGAAGCACTGATACCAGCGATCGCATAGTTGCAGCGCCCAGTAGTCGGTTGCAGGCGGCACGAAGTCGACAACCACGACTTCGTCCTCTGCCATCTTCCACCAGGTGTAGGAATAGATGACGTCAGGGTTCGGAATCGCAGCGACGATGTCATCGCAGGTCTGGCGCACGAACTCGTTAGGGAACTCTCGTCGTTCTGGCGTCCACAACTGATTGAGTTGTGCATTCCATCGAAGCGACTTGGCAGCGTTGGAAACTCGCGCCGACATTTCCGCGCTTCCCATGAGGCGGGCTTGTGCTGTTCGCGGTGCCGTGCCACCTGCACCTGCATCAATGCGTTCAATTGACCAAGAACCACGAGATTGCGTTACGCGATCGTGGAAGTACTGACGAACGATGACTCGCGCGGCCTCGGGATGACTGAACTCCCAAACAAATGTGCCGTCTGCATTGATGATGTCGTCGACGTCGACCGATGCAACAACTGCTGACGCGCCGCCTGCTCCGGCACCGGCGTAGACGGTGATACCGACATAGGTCGCGTCGCCACGCACACCCGCAACGCTGTACAGACAATCAGGACGAACAGCGGCAACGTCGTAATCGATATCGGGTCCTGCTGCTCCCACAAACCGCACACCATCGAGCATCGTGAGAAATGATGGATGATCGGGGTCAAGCGTGAGAGTCGTGCTCTGTGTAACGGCCGTGAGCATTCGCATCACATAGAGGTTGCCGTCGGCCCGTTCGCGATCATTCAGCGGATCAGGGTCGCCCTCGATCCGCGACACCGCGAATTCGAGAGCGTCTGACAGTTCTGCCCATGCCTCCGTAGAACTCATGAACGTAGGTTAGAACGATGATCACGCCTCAAAAGTTTGGCGTTGAACAGATCCAGAGACGCACAGGGCTCGAGCCCGCATGTTTGAACCCAAGTCCGGGATTACAAATCCAAACAGGGGTAGTTTGTTGAGGAATCAACTCGTTTGGCTCGCCTCGACCAAATGATTCGTAGACGAATGAACGGACAGAGAACCATGAAGCCAGACACCATCTTGAAGGGCTGCCTCATCGCGGCAGCCATGATCAGCCTCGTATTGAGCATCATCATCTATTTCGGCGCCGGCGACGATGTCCTCGGACGCCTCAACGGCATTTACGTCGGCGTTTGGGTGCCGTCGATTCTTTCTCTCGGCGCACTCCTGCTCGTTGCACGAAAGAGCGAATCATGACCGAGATTGGGCTCTTCATCGCCGGTGGCCTCGTCACCCTCATCGTCTTCGTCGGCCTGTTGCTCTACGGAATGATGTCGTTCAACCAGTGGTCGAAGGACGATCACAAATCGGGCGGCAACTGATCAGACTTGGTGTCGAGGCGCCGCTTGGCTCCTCGACACCATCCATGCCACCCAAATAAACAAGAACTGGAATGGCAAGCGGGCCCAGGACACGAATCGTTCGGAGAACGAACGGTCGCTCCAATCCCAGACCATGTAGAGGTTGGCGGGGTACACGGCGATCAGCAGCACGATCGCTGCAAGTGCGCCCACTCGGCGAGTACGGCGGATCAGCACAAGCGGTCCGATGACAAGTTCAGCGACGCCACTGGCATAGGTCCAGAAACGCTCCGACGGCCACAGCCAAGGCGGAACGATGGCGTCGAAGAAGCTCGGTGTAACGAAATGCATGACGCCAGCAACGGTCAGGAACATACCGAGGGCAATTGCAACGGGCCCCCAGAGCGGTGAGTCGGCAACGACATGGGTCTCACGCGACTTTGGCTTCCTGCGAATCGCACCGATCGGTCGATGAGCATCTGCGGCGTCGTCAACCATGCGCCAAGCGTAGGACCGAGCCTTCGAAATCATCTGACCAGAGCCAGATTCTCCTGAGGAATCGGGCCCCCTCCGTTGACACAACTACATTGCAGGGCGTGACAACCACAGAACGAATTCCAGCGGTCGAGGGGTGGTTCACCACCTCCGAGCCCTACACCCTCATCGGCGCCAAGTGCACTGCGTGCGGAACCGTCGTGTTCCCGCCCCGATCTGGCTCTTGCCCCAGCCCCGATTGCGATGGCACCGAGCTTGAGCCCACTCCCCTTTCCCGCAAAGGAAAGGTGTGGTCCTATACCGAGAACCACTACGCACCGCCGCCCCCGTATGTAGCTGCCGAACCGTTCGAGCCCTATGCGCTTGCTGCGGTGGAGCTCGAAGCCGAGGGCATCGTGATTCTTGGGCAGGTCGCCAAGGGCGTTATGGCCGCTGACCTTTCTATTGGTCAGGAAGTCGAAGTCGACCTGCAGGTGCTTTACCGGGACGACGAAGGCGTCGACCACTGGATCTGGACCTGGGCACCTTCCGCCCCGAACGGAGCGAAGTAATGGCTACTGAACGTGATCTCGTTGTCCTCGGTGCAGGTATGCACCCATGGGGCAAGTGGGGAAAGAACTTCGTCGAGTACGGACTCGTTGCTGCCAAGGCTGCACTTGCCGATGCTGACGTTGCCTGGCGCGACATTGAATTCGTTGCTGGCGCCGACACCATTCGTAACGGCTATCCCGGCTTTGTTGCTGGCTCCACGTTCTCTCAGGCAATGGGCTGGACCGGCGCGCAGATTTCTTCTTCGTACGCCGCATGCGCATCGGGCGCACAAGCCATGCAATCGGCACGCGCGCAGATCCTTGCGGGCTTTGCCGATGTTGCAATGGTCATTGGTGCCGACACCACGCCGAAGGGCGCCTTCTCTCCAATTGGAGGAGAGCGCAAGGAAGATCCCGATTGGCAGCGGTTCCACCTACTCGGAGCATGGAATCCTGCATTCTTCGCATTGAACGCTCGCCGTC
>WLOT01000136.1 GCA_009699125.1 Actinomycetota bacterium | reverse complement strand
TACACATGAAAACCGCTGTTGGGTGCTGGTGTTCTTGTCCGCTTCTTCTGAGGGTATGGATCCCTTGCATGCTGGTGTCCTGACCCCCAGCCGTTGACGTCGCAATGGGTCGAGAACTGCCCGAGAGGAACGCGATGGATGAGACCCCCAGCAGATTTCCTCACCTCGCTAATCTGACGCCATGGCACCTGTGACACACCAGAAAACTGCGCTCGTGACGGGTGCCAGCCGCGGAATCGGCCGGGCTACTGCGATCGCCTTGGCCGAAGCCGGGTTCGATGTCGCTATTACCGCTCGAACGGTCGTGGACGGCGATCCATCGGCATTGACTGATGACGGCAAGGTGCTCCCGGGCAGTTTGGCGTCGACCGCAGCGGAAATTGAAGCGCTCGGCCAGCGAGCGGTGCAGGTCCCGCTTGATCTTCTCGATCGCGATGCGCTCGTGCCCGCGGTTGAGTCCGCAATCAGTGGTCTCGGTCATCTTGATGTTGTCGTGAACAACGCGATTTACGTCACGGGTGGAGGTCCGAAGTATTTCCTCGACACCGATCCCGATGATCTTGTGAACCAGATGTGGGGCGATCTCACAGCGCAGTTGTTGTTGCTGCAGCCACAGGTCGCGCACATGGTGTCTCGCGGCGGTGGCGTTGTCATCAACATCGGTTCGGGCTCTGGCAAATGGAAGTTGAAGTTCCCAATTGGCCAAGGTGGTCCCCAGTTGGCTTACTGCGCGGCCAAGGCAGGCTTTCATCGCGCCGCCGATCGCTTGGCCTTTGAATACGGCGATCAGGGAATTGTCGCGTTCACGGTTGACCCGGGCTTTGTAGCAACGGAACGAACGAAGATGGTTACCGAACTCGGAGAGATCGCTTCTCGCGGGGTTGAGCCTTCTGTCGTGGGCGCTGCGATTACATGGCTGGCGACAACAGGTGCAACGACCGAAAAGAACGGCAGCTATCACGAGGCACAAGAGATTGCCCGCAACATTGGGCTGTTGCCGCCGCTTCCTGAAACTGACTAATTCGGCGAGAACGAACTAGAGGTTGGGCGCAACCTGCGTGCAGGTGAGTTCAACATGACGCTCGACAAGATCGTCGGGCATGCCAGCCACGCTTGCCCACAGATACACGTGCTCAACCGGTGAACCATCGGTGGCCTCTCGAATGGCGTTCACCGCATCGGTTGGTGTGAGAACACGAAGGCCAGGGATCTGGCCTTTCTGTGCAGCGCCACTGCGCAACTTGTCGACGGTGATCTCTCTCGGCGCATCGCGGCCTGTGCCCGCAACAGCAGCGGCACGATAGGAGTTCAACTGATGCGCGTAGTGGGGGAGGATCCGCTCGAAAGCGGCTTCTGGATCATCGGCAACGATGATGTCGAGCATTCCGCCCGTTCGGGCAATGGCGGTGTCGTGACCGCCTTCGACAAGTCCTTCGCGATATGGATCAAGAAGCGAGCGGTCGAGACTGAGAAGACCAACGCCGAGACGACCAGCGCGCTTTGCTCCTTGTGGCCCTTGGTAGCCGAGCCAGATGGGAAAAGGGGTTTGCGCCGCTGGGGGAGTGACGATTCCATCGTCAAGTAAGCGACGGATTTCTGCAACTGCGGTGTCGGTGAGCCCGTAGCGCTTCGTGATGTCAGTGTTGTAGAGCTCGTATTCAGGAACGCTGTAGCCGGCACCGATGCCGAGCTCGAGGCGGCCACCAGAGAGCTGGTCGATGACTGCGGCTTCTTCGGCGATCAATGCCGCTGGTCGCAACGCGGCAACAAGGACTGCAGTTCCGATGCGAACCCGAGAGGTTCGTGCCGCAGCGGCTGCGGCAAAGGTGAGCGGCTGGGGCAGGTAACCATCGGCAAAGAGATGGTGTTCGGAGAACCACACCGATGCTGCGCCGAGACGTTCAGCTTCGACGACAAGATCGAGTGCTCGCCCGTACACCTCGGGCCACGGCCGGGCCCAAGGCGCTGGGTTACGCAGATCGAAATAGAGGCCGAGCTTCACGACATGCGACCGACCATTGCGTCGTGACCGATTGCCGGCTCGATGAACGAGCGGAAGTCGGGACCAGAGCGCAAATGGTGGCCACCGTCGACGTTGATCGTGGTGCCGGTGATCCAGCGAGCTTCATCGCTGAGGAGGAAGGCAGCGAGGTTGGCAACATCTTCTGGTTCACCAACATCGTTGAGCGGCGTGTTGACGATGTAGGAGTCGTACACCGCGGATTCACGCGGAATGCCTTCCATGATTTCGGTGGAGATGAAACCAGGGCGAATGGCGTTGAAGCGAACCTTGGTCTCGCCGTACTCATTGGCGGCATTGCGCATCATTTCTTCGATGCCAGCCTTTGAGACGCAGTAGGCGCCGAACATGGGGTGTGGGATATGGCCCGCAAGCGAGGACATGCCCACGAATGAACCGCCGCCTGCTGCGACCATGTGGGCAGCGGAGTACTTGACCGACAACATCGTGCCAAGCACGTTGAGATGAAGCACGCGAAGGAACTCTTCGGTGTCGAGCAAATGGTACGGACCCATGCCGCCGCCGCCACCGGCGTTGGCAACGAATCCGTTAAGGCCGCCGAACGCGTCGACGTGGTTTGCAACGAGTGCAGCAACATCGGATTCAACAGTTACGTCTGTGACCTGATGACGGATTTGGCCTGATGCGCCGCCGGCCTTGATGCGATCGACAACCTCGGTGAGTCTGCTTTCGGTGCGGCCGCAGATGGTGACGTTCATGCCATCTTGGGCAAGACGGGTTGCGCACGCCGCGCCGATACCGGTGCCACCACCGGTGACGATTGCTGAGCGGCCTGCAAGTGATGACGACATTGGTTCCTCCGGGAAGGTTGAGAGTGGCTTCACGCTACTACCTACCCAAATTGCACTTCTTCCAACTCGCGGAGGAATGCACCGGCGCCTAGGGCAAGCGTTTAGGCGAGAGCCGACCCGTCGAGATTGCGAACCTCAAGGCCAAACTCTTCGATGTTGTCGAGACTCACGGTGACGCGCCCAGTGACATCGGGTCCGCAATCACAAAGGACGAGGGTGCCCTCGACCATCGCTTCCATCGACTCGATCTGATCGGGTCGCAAGCGATCGCCTACAAGCGCTGCAGCACCTTCGGAAAGCACCGCGGCGCGCGGTTCGACGGTGTTGACGCGCACGCCTGTGCCGTACAACTCCATGGCGAGGCCGTTTGTGATGCGATTAAGCGCAGCCTTCGACGCGCCATAGGCAGAAATATTGGGCGAGGTTGGCTCGATGGGATCGCTAGGCCCACCCCAATGTTTGGCGCTGCCGCTGGAAAGGTTCACGATCCATCCCTCGCCGGCGGCGACCATTGCGGGAGCAGCAGCAAGCGAAAGATCAAGCGGAGCATTGGCGTTCACTTCAAACATGATGTTGCGACGTTTGACCGAGAAACCAGTGAGGGGTGCCTGGATTGATGCTGCAGCGTTATTCACGAGGATCTCGATGTGGCCGCCGAGCGCTTCGGCTGCTTCAGGAATGACGCGAAGTCGATCAACCGGATCGGTGAGGTCGGCAACAACAATTTCGATTTGGGTGCCGAACCGCGCGAGTCGTTCGCGGGTGGAGTTCAGACTGCCTTCGAGGGTTTCGTGTTGGTCAAGCGTGCGCGCGGTGAGGACGATGTTTGCTCCCTCGGCGGCCATTCGTTCTGCGAGCGCGGCTCCGATTCCGCGGCTCGAACCGGTGATGACAACTCGTCGTCCTGCGAAGCGCCCAGCCATCACAATCCCTTTTCTGCGACGAAGCCATCGATGCATTCGCCGATGTAGTCGCAGTCCGCGTCGGAAAGCGAGTGATTGTTTGGAACGATGAGACCCCATTCCATGACGCGGTCAGCATTCGGCAGACCGTCGGAAGGGACTCGGAATTCTTGGTTACGCAACATTGGCTGCCGGGTGATGTTGCCGGTCCAGACCATGCGGGTGTCGACGCCATGTGACTCCATCCATTGCTGAAGTTCAGCGCGACGGATGCCTGAATCAGGCTGAATGATGAACGGGAACATGTGCCACCCAGTTTCGATTCCTTCGGTGAGTTGGGGGAGTACGAACAGGTGCGGGTACTTCGCAAGGTGCGAACTTGTGATGGCGAAACTGCGCTGACGACGAGCGAGGTTTTCGTCCAACTTGTCGAGTTGCACAAGGCCGAACGCAGCCGAAAGTTCGGAAGGCTCAAAGTTCCAGCCGTTTTCATCGAAGATAAAAATGTTGTCGTACTCGAGTCCGTCATCAAGCTCGCTAAAGAAGCGATCGACTTTGCCCTTGAGTGAGCCGAAGAGTTGCAGTTCTGAGCGCCGACCCCAGCGGCGAAACAGCAGTGCACGGTCTGCAAGCTCGTCGTTATCGAAGCACACCATGCCGCCAGTTCCGGCTGCGGTGATGATGTGAGAAAGGGCGAAACTCGTGAGCGAAATATCGGCCCGCGTGCCGGTAGTTGTTCCGCGCAATGTTTGGCCAAGTGCATCGCAGGAATCTTCAATGACAAGGAGGTTGTGGCGATCGGCGATTTCGCGGATGACATCCCAGTCGGGACAGTTGCCAATGAGGTTTGGGGCAAGGATCGCGCGAGTCTTCGCTGAAATCATCTCTTCGATGCGGTTGACGTCGATCTGAAACGTGTCAGGGGTGACATCGACAAAGACCGGAACTGCGCCCTTGCGGATGACGGGTGCGACGTCGGTTGAGAACGTGACCGAACTTGTGATGATTTCGTCGCCAGGCTGAAGGTCGATTGCTTCGTAGGCAAGGTAGAGCGCTGAACTCCCTGAATTGCACATCACGCCGCGCTTCTTCGCGAAGAGATCGGCAACACGGCGTTCCATCGCCTTGACGTTTTTGCCAATACGCATGGCAGTCGGGCCACCTCGAAGAACTTCAACAACTGCGTCGATTTCGCGATCGTCGTGGACAGAACCGGCGTAATCGATTCGGCGGTCACTGTTGATGCGGCTCATGGTTGCTCCTGAGTGGTGAATGAATCAGTACGGATTGGGGTCAAGCGAAGGTCGGTGACGAGGCGGTC
>WLOT01000135.1 GCA_009699125.1 Actinomycetota bacterium | reverse complement strand
TTCCGCGCACAAACAGATAGTTCGTTTCGCCGATGTGGCGATCGATGTCGTAGCCGGCCAACCGGAGCTGCAACATGCGGTGAAGCGCGACGTTGTAGACGAGGATCTGCAGCGGATAGTCGCCGTGTTCCATGGCGTGCTTCATCGACTCATAGCCATAAGCCGAGACGGGCGCGACATCACCCGGGGTATGCAGTCGATTGGTCTTGTAATCAATGACGCCGTAGGTGCCATTCGATGCATCGCCAAGACGAATCACTGAGTCGATGCTGCCGGTCATGAGACCAGCCATCGCAGACATGCGATTGCCCGCGGCAAGTGCCTTGAAATAGTCAGAGAACTGGTCATCGTCGAACGACGCGGCGAGTTCGAACAGGGCGCTCGGCGTGACAGGCGAGTTGCCATCGGCCAGCGGGAAGTGGAACACCAACTCGTTAAGGCGATTGGAACCGATCGTGCGGAGCGTGGCGTCGTCGGCCGTGGCACCAAGTGGCGTATCGATGGCCAGCATCAAGCCCTGGGCCAAGACCTCGGGATTGGCGTCGAACGACGCAGCTCGGCCCGAGGTTTCGATGACAGCGCGCACCTCGGCCTCGACATCGGGTGCCGAGAGGTCGATGACTTCGAACAGTTCGTGCACGAAGGTTCCAAAATCCGCACTCGCCTGCATGCCAAGAAGCGGACCTTCAAAGGTTTGAGGGCCGCCGTCTTCGCCAAGTTCAGGCCCGCCGGGTGCTTCGTCGGTTCCGCCACGGGCAGAGCCTTCGTTGTTTGCGCGCGCGCCCTTCGACAATGAGGAATACGACCAGCGATACCAAGCGTCGCGCTCGATCTCGTGCTCAGGGAACGGTTCTGCTGTCAGCACGCCGATGCCTTCAGGTGCGGGAGCGTCCCAGTGTCGGCCGTCGACCCACTTCGTGAGTTCGTCGAATGAAACGTTCGGGCCAAGTCGCTTTACGAGTTTCTCCAAAGCTTCGTGCGCCTCGTCGTCATCGACCTTGGTCTCTTGTTCAAGATCTTCGGTAGACCCAAAGAGCACGCGTGCCAACGGACCCTTCAGCGCGTAGTCCTTGGGCGAACGTCCCCACCAGATGACCAGTTGATGCTGTGCACGAGTGACTGCGACATAGAGCAGGCGAAGTTCATCTCCCTCTGCCTCGATTTTGTCGCGCCGCTTCCGTTCGGTCTGATCAAGATCGTCATCGACCCAGGCGATACTGGGTGCGGCATCGACGTAACGAACGCCTTCGTCTTCATAGACCGATACTGACGACGCGGTGATGCCCTTCGGGAACGGCATGAGCACAATCGGATACTCGAGGCCCTTCGACGAATGCATCGTGGTGATCTGGATGACATCACGATCGGTATCGATCCGGCGCTTCTGCGCCTCGGCCTCGGTATTCATTGTTTCTTTGAGTTCATCGAGCGCTCGCAGCACGGCACTCACTGGCGCTCGGCGACCACCGAGTTGGCCATCGAGCAGCTCAATGATGTGTTCAAGATCAGTGAGGCGGCGTTCAGCTTCGAAGTCGGAAGAAATCTCTTTGATGACTTCGTTGTCGAGACGAAGGACCTGATACCAACCAACAAGACCGCGAGCTTCGAGTTCATTGGCCCACACCCGACACTTGGTTTGCAGCACCTCAATTGGGTCCTGCTTTGTTTCAGTGGTTTCGGTGGTTTCGGTGCTCGGCGTAAGAACCACCGGATTGGGTGCAAACCAACTCAACTGCACTGCACGAACACGGCGACTATCGGAAGGGTTGGCCATTGCCGTGAGCAAGAGGCGCAATTGCTCCATTGCGTCGGACTCCAGAACGGAACCAATGCGACTACGAACTGCGGGGATGTGACGCTTGCGTAATTCTTCGACCAGTGGCTCGGCGTCGTTGTGGCCGCGCACGAGGATGCAG
Organism: Actinomycetota bacterium; assembly: GCA_009699125.1. GTDB lineage: Bacteria > Actinomycetota > Acidimicrobiia > Acidimicrobiales > Acidimicrobilacustridaceae > Acidimicrobilacustris. Next base: position 3,190 of record WLOT01000135.1, on the reverse strand, counting down.
ATGTCGTCGAGTTTCACTCGGCGCGGTTCGGTGTTTGATCCGGGCTCCGGCGCGATCTTGCCGTCCTTCAGCAGTTTCTGAATGTGATCGGCGACGTCGATTGCAATCGCAGCACGAACTTGCTCGGCGTTTTCTTTATTGGGATTGGCAAGGAAACGGAACTGCAAGGGCTGGCCGCCGCCTGTGAGCCGTGCATTGGCGTGATTGTCGGGCGTAGTGACGGGAACATAGGCAATGTCCTCGTCGCCGAATGTGACTCCTGTGAGCCACGAGTTCAGCGCCTCGACCAGCGGCCTGTCGGAGCGATAGTTCGTCGTCATTTGTCGCTTTGCCATCGAACGATCGTCTGCGGCCTTGAGGTACGCATCGATGTCTGCACCACGGAAGCGGTAGATGGCCTGCTTGGGATCGCCCACCACGATGAGTGCCAGGAATTCGTCGGGAACGCCAGCGAGGTCGAACACCTTTGAGAACAACCGCCACTGGAAGGTGTCGGTGTCTTGGAATTCGTCGATAAGTACCAGGCGATAGCGAGACCGCAAGACTCGAATGATTTCTTGACCAAGCGTGGGGTCGTCGAGCTTTTCAACGAGATCAACAATCAGATCATCGAAGGCAACAACGCCCTGGTTGACGCGTTCTTCTTTGATCGCCTTGCGAAGTTCCTGAATGATCGACGACCACTGCCCCGCCGGCGATGTATCGGGAGTCGGCGCGAGTTCTGCTGCCAGATTGCTTGATGTCGACTTGAGGACTTTCGCTACTGACACCTCGATACTCGACGGGTCTTTTGAGCCCGTCGGATCGAGAGCCAGCGCGTTCGCCGCAAAGCGATTCACCAGGACATCGCGCACAACCTTGTTCGCAACGGCGGCATCGCTTTCAGCCGGGGCCGGAGTCTTGGCGTCGCCAGAACGAATACCAAGATCGCCAAGCGCTTGCTGGAAGAAACCGTGAATGGTGGAGATTGTGGCCGAATCGATGTTGGAGATGGCCGTTTCGAGGCGCTCACGACGCAGAACAAGTTCGTCGGCCGTGCAGTTGCGCAGGTTGGCCAACCACGGGTCAAGCTTCTCAGAGTCAGGTGCGTTCAATGCGTTGAGCGCGCGTAACAACTGCTCGCGGACTTCTTGCTTCATTTCCGCCGCAGCAGCACGAGTGAATGTGACCATGAGGAGTTCGTCGGCGCGCAGACCCTCCTCGGCCACATACCGAGCCACAAGCGCAGTGAGTGAATAGGTCTTGCCGGTACCGGCACTGGCCTCGAGCAACAGCCATTCACGAGACGGCAGCGGGTGTGTGAGTTCGAACACGTCGGGGGCGCTCATCGCGTCACCGTCGTTTCCCCAAAGCAATTTTGTAACGCTCTCGCATAGGCCTGGAAGCGCGTACCAGTTTCTGCGAATCCCTCATCGATCGGATGCAGGGGGCTGAACACATCGCCGGCGTTTGTGAAATCGGCGAAGGTACGCGATTCAAAGATCGCTGCAGCGGAGGGATTTTTGAGATCCGAATTCAGCCCGGTATTGACGTGTGAGGACTTTGTGAGGTCGGCCCACGACGCGTACTCAAACAACGGAAGCGGAGAACACAACGCTCGTTGGTGGACACCAAGTGCAAAAGTCAGCACCCTTGTCGCAGACGCGAGACGGTCCGCTTGGGACTCTCCGGCGAGAACGAAGCGACTGACCGCGACCGTTTCGCCTTTCTTCTCTGAACGCGCAATCACGATTGCCTCGCGAACCTTGCTCGGTTCGGCCATTGCCAATGCGGCCAACTGCAACCACGGGCGCACGAAATGACGACCACTTGCTTTCGAAAACGCAATTTCAAGGACCTGCTTTGCGCCGACCTCGATGGTGTCGAAAATGCCTGCGTCGCCAATTGAGAGTTCGATCGGGACCGCGACCTCAGCAGAGAAGTCGACGCCCTCGACGGCCAGCATTGCATCGACCTCTTCGCCGATCGTCGCCCAGAATCGGTCGCCGACAGCACCGATAGGCACGCCACCCATGAGTTGTCGGAGATGGCGCTGATCGCTCAGATTGGCGCCAGCACGCTTGGCCCTGACCAAATCTGATCCGATGATTGAGTACTCGCGCTTGTCGGGCCACAGCTCAACTTGATCGTCGGAACTGCGCTCTTCGCTCGGAAGCGAAATCTGCATGCGCTCACGCAGGTACAACTCCGCTGGCTTCTTGATCGCCTTCACGAGATTCTCAATCGACAGTGAACTGCGATCGAACTCGGTGGGGTCCCATTCGTAATCAGGCCAGGCCATCTCGACTGGCTGTTCACCGGCAACATCGATGATGCGACGAGCCACAACTGCGGCAACTGGATCGAAGGTGAACGCGCCATCGACCGCTTTCACAACGTTCTTGCTTTCGTTCTGCGAAACGACACCAAAGTTCACTGGATCGGTGAGTTGTCGAGCATGACGAATGAGCACCGGTTTCGGCGCCGCGGCTTCGGGGCCAGTGGCAATAACACCAGCAATGGCGTCGGTGAGTTCGGCCAACGGAACCGCCATGGGAAGTTCTTTGTTATTGGTCACGTCGAAGCCATTGCAGGTAACAAGCACTGCGTCGCTTGCAGCGGATAACAGGTTCAGAAGACCAAGGCGTTCTTCAGCGTGGAAGTCGCGCTCAGCAATGCGGGGAGCATCGAGAAGGATGTCGTCGCCATTTCCACGACCAGAGGTGAATGCCCGATCGTCGAAACCGAGAATGGCAACGATGCGTGCCGGCACACCACGCAGACGAGAGAGCGACGCGACGCGCACGACATCGCCCCACACTTTTGAGCGTGAACGAATACCGTCGAGTTCTTCGGCAAAAAGCGCCGAAATTTCTCGGAAGCCAAGTTGCGCCGACTCCGCTGATGTCGCCGCATGCAGACGAAGCTCACGGGCAACATCGAGGGCATCGGTGAGTTGGTTGCGGTCTTCGAAGGGGACCTCGAACATTGCGTTGAGGAGAGCTTCGAGCGTGTCGGCCCATTCAGAGGCGAAGCGGGGCTCGCTGCAGAACATTGTGAATTCGCTCAGTTCATCGACAAATGATGCGAGGTTGCCAACAAGTTCAATGGAACTTCCGCTGATGTCGTCGTAACCAACAACGCCTGTCAGCGTTTCTCGGTCCTCGGGCGACTGCACAAGGATGCCGTTGATCAAGCGATCGATTGCGAT
>WLOT01000134.1 GCA_009699125.1 Actinomycetota bacterium | reverse complement strand
GTTGATACTCGCGTTGCTGTGTTTCCCGCTTCGCGATGGCTCATCCGTGGTCATGACCACCACGCTGTTCACCATCTGTTTCCACGCGTTCCTCACTACCGACTTCGCAAACTCTGGAGCGATATCGCCGAGGACATGGTGGCGAAGGGTGTGCGCAGTGAAGGGCGCGCCCTCGATGCCACCGGCCCCATCATCTGGTAGCTCAGGTGCAGCGATGCGCCATTACCGGCCCATCGCTTTCTCGATGGCACTCTGCATTTGCGGCGCCATGGCCAGGACCGCTTCCTTCGTGAAGTGAACGCCGTCAGGTCGGGTTCCCTTCGGATCGATCACTACGCCCTTGCACGAATCATTCGGACAGACAATTGGTTGCAAGTCGACGAAGACTGTGTCACTTGAGTGCGACTCGGCGAATTTGCGTTGCAGATCGCGTACGAATCCGAATCGCCAAATATTTGCGGGCAACAACGTTTCTTGGCCGTCGTCTTTCTGGGAGGGATCAGCCAATGGATCGGACTGGCCAATCAGCATGAACTTGGCCCCGGACGCCGTTACGAGTTGTCTCGATGATTCGAGGTTTTCGTTGTAAATCGAGACCCACTCGGGCGTACCAAACGCGACCCACCGTCCGTCGACCTTGTAGTCGTAGGTATCGAAAAGGATCGACGCCCACGCGACAGCATCAGGTTTGAACTCTGCAATCAACGATGGCCAATTCGCTTCGCGTTCAACGCATGGCCCCGTGTTTTGCTTCACAACAGCGAAAGACCGCTGCGGATACCGAACAAGCGGACAGCTGTAGTCAGCCTTGTTCCAAAGAAGTATGTGGGCGCTGTCGAATGGAGAGTCGTACCCAATCGGGCGCGGGAAATCGAGGATGCCACCACCAAGCACCCAACCAACCGAGTCACCGAACCACAGAATCCGAAGTGCTTGAGCAGGTACTTCAGAAGACGGTGCCTCTTTTGTCGAGAACTCCGTCGCTGGCGCTGGAACCGGCCGCGAGATCGTCCACACCGCACCAAGCGCAACGACCATCCCCAGAACAGAAAACAGAGCGACCCGTCGGGGGTTCTTCGCTCGTCGAAATGGCTTTTCGATCACGTAATAAGAAAGCGTTGCAGCGACTGCTGTGAGTGCAATTCGTACGCAAAAGAGCGAGAGTCCATCGAATGGAGTGTTCGTTTGATTTACGAATACTCGAACCGGCCAGTGCCAGAGATAGACGCTGTACGAGACAAGTCCAAGAACACAGAGAGCGCGAATCTCAAAGGTTTTCGTAACGACAGAACTTTCAGCAACAGCAGCAAGGATGATTGCCAGTCCAGCAATCGCAATCGTTAGAAAGCCGTAGTGATACAGCCACGGTGCTCGGAAATTTGAAAAGACGGCCACCAAACCCAAAAACACCGCCGACACGAGACCAACAATCGTCAAGACAAACAACGATCGTCGTTCTCGTAGCGCACTTGACCACAACGACCACATGCAAGCGCCCGCGACCCCAACAAAGATCGCGTGAACTCGAGTGTCGGTACCGAGATACACCCGGGACGGATCCGCATCGGCGTTGTACATCAGTGACATCAGAGTTGCCGAGGCCAGCGCCCCAACGATCGAAAGTGAAAGAAGCCACTTCGCAAGGGCTTCTGTCCTTCCGCTTCTGCGAGCGACGATGTAAACGATTCCAAGTAGCAGCATCGGAAAGAACACATAGAACTGCTCTTCCACCGCCAAAGACCAAAAGTGACTGAGCGGTGACTCGGTGCCGAATGCGGCTTGATAGGAATTTTGCTGGTCGATCATCCACCAATTGGCGGCATAGAGAAGTGAGGCAATCCCCATACCCCGGTTCGCAGCTCGCGTTGAATCGGGCTGGATCACTGTTGCGAGCGCGATCGCGACAACGACCGTCACGATCGCAGCGGGCAAGAGTCGGCGCGCGCGCCGCATGTAGAACCGACTCGATGAAACCTTTGAGGAGGTTTGGTGTTCACCGAGCGCAAGCGAGGTGATGAGGAATCCCGACAGCACGAAGAAAATGTCGACGCCAATAAAGCCTGCGGGCAGAACATCAGGCGCAAAGTGATAGACGACAACGAGGGCGACGGCGAGTCCTCGAAGTCCGTCAAGAGCACGAACATGGCCAAACCGAGAGCCGACGGTCGTCGTGACGGCGTTCAGTTCTGGCTGCTCAATCGTCTCCATCGTCACCCCCTCGCACCTCAGTAGAAGCGAGACGTCTTACTCACGTCAGTCGTCTGAGAGCGAACCAAACACCACAAACGCGACCGCATCTTGAGAGATCGCGTCCCATGCCGGATTCGCCACCGGTTCGCATCCGATTTCGATGTAGACGCGTCCGAGGATCTGCCCCGCTAACCACTGCATGAATGCTTCGAGATCCAGATCGGACCGAATCCAGCCCTTGTCTTTAAAGGTCTGAAAACTCACCGCGAGCCGGTGCAAGAAATCCCGAGCAGCCTCCCCGATAACCACGGCAAGATCAGGCCGCCCTTCGGCACTTCCGAGAGCAAAGAGGCGCTGCTGGCGAGACACAGACCGAGAAGGTTCGTAGATCAGTCCAAGGAGATCGCTGACGGCTTCGCGCAACTCTGCACGATTCGAAACCCGACTCATGATCACTACCGACATAGCGTTGAACTCGGCGAAACTCCTCACAAGGCGCTCAGCCTGGGCGGCGATGACAAGACCTTCCCGGCTACCGAAGAAGTGGTAAATCGACGGAGCTGTCACCTCAACTGCGACCTCGATGTCGTGAACGCGCACACTCGCCTCACCAGTTGCCTCAATGATCCGGATGGTCTCATCAAGGATCTTCTGCTGGGTGGGGTGGCGTTCCATCACCTCCGACCCTAGGTTCCCTCGCCGTCACACTCAATGATCTGACGTAGTAAACCTCAGGGGTCTATTCGCTCAGGGGGAGTACCCAAAATGTCTGAACCATTGGTGCTGGCTGAAGCCGAGGGCCCGGTCCTCGTCGTCACAATCAACCGTCCCGAAAAAAAGAACGCAGCCAATGCTGAAGTCCTTTGCCGCCTCTACGACGCATGGGTGCGCCTCGATACCGATGATTCGCTTCGCGTCGCCATCCTTACCGGCAAGGGCGACACGTTCTGCGCCGGCATGGACCTCGCAGAAATCGGCCGACTCCGTGAAGGCATTGTCGACAACGAATGGCTCCAGCGCTTCAAGGATCAGCCCGAGGTCATCCTCGGCGGCTGGCTCAAGACCTACCGTCCCACCAAGCCCGTGATCCTCGCCGCCGAGGGTTACGCCCGCGCTGGTGGAACGGAAATTCTTCAGGGCACCGATATCCGTGTTGCGGGTGAAAGCGCAGTCTTCGGTGTCACCGAAGTGCAGCGTGGCTTGTTCCCAATGGCAGGTTCAGCAGTTCGTCTTCGTCGTCAGATCGGCTACGCGGTTGCCGCAGAGATGTTGCTGACCGGCGAAGACCTCACCGCACAACGCGCGCATGAACTTGGTCTCGTGAATCACGTCGTACCCGACGGCCAAGCGCTCACGAAGGCAAAGGAAATCGCCGCCCGCATTGCACGCAATGGTCCGCTTGCTGTCCAAGGAATCCTGGCAACTCTGCGCGAAACCGAAGCAATGCCCGAGGCTGATGCGTTCAACATCGAAATGAAGCACGGCGGCAAGGTCATGCAGTCGAAGGATGCCGGCGAAGGTCCGCGTGCATTCCTCGAAAAGCGCGACCCCGTCTTCACGGGCGAATGAGGTCGACGAACTCATGAGTTCGTCACGCAAACCAACAGTCGTCGTTGCCGGCCTGGGTGATACCGGCGCACTCATCGCCACTCGTTTGGCGCGCAAGTGCAACGTCGTCGGCATCTCAACGCGTCCGGCGCTCGTGAGTGGTCAAGAGCTGGGAACGCGACTCATTGATCTCCCCCGATGGCGACGCACCTACCTCATTCCCTATCGGCGCTTCCGCAAACTCGATGCAGTAGATGTTGTCCACGGACGAATTTCCAGCGTGGACTTCGAAAATTCGAAGATTTCCGTTGACGTTTCCGGCGGCTCAAGCCGAGAGATTCCGTACGACTATTTCGTGATTGCAACGGGCGTTTCCAACGGCTTCTGGCGCCACGACCGTGTTGAAGACTTGACAACGATCGACACCGAGCTTTCAGCGATCAACGCCGAACTCGCCAACGCCTCAAGTATCGCTGTCGTTGGTGGCGGCGCAACTGGCGTGAGCGTTGCTGACAATCTCGCTCGCGGCGGGAACGCCTCGGTGCATCTCTTTCACAGCGGCGATGAACCACTGCCGGGCTATCACCCCAGTGTTCGCCGCTGGATGGCACGCCAACTCGCAACCGACGGCGTCACCGTTCATCCCAACCATCGAGCCGTTGTTCCCGAAGGCTTTGCTGGCGACCATCTCACGCACGATCCCGTTGAATGGTCAACCGGACAGGATCCGTTCACCGCCGATGTCACGCTGTGGGCGCTTGGCGGGGTTACACCTCATACCAAGTTCCTTCCCGCCTCGGTGCTCGACGACGAAGGCTTTGTTCTCGTTGACAAGAACCTTCGCATTCCCGCACTCCCCAATGTCTTCGCTGTTGGCGATGTCGCCGCCAGCGATCCACTTCGCAGCTCAGCTCGCAACTGGGGTTTCCGAATCGTTGTGTCCAACGTGAAGGAACTTGTTCGCGGCCGGCCGTCGAAGCTCAAGACCTACAAGGCGTCTGAGTATCGATGGGGTTCAATCCTCGGGCTTCAGGAAGAGGGACTCACCGTCGTGCAGCCCAACGGCAAGCGTTTCCGAATTCCGCGCAAACTTGCCGAGCCTTTGCTTTTCAGCGTGTTTGTGCAACGCGTGCTCTACGGCGGACTTCGCAAAAAGTAGGGCTCAATGTCTACTCCCGAATCTCACGGCGCCTCCGAACCAATCTTCTGGCATGTCGACGACATCGACTGGACCGAAGTCCAGCGTCAGCAGAACGCCGATGGCTCTGTGTCTGTTGTGCGCGAAAAGTGGCCGATCATTCGGCCCGATTTTCTCTCCGCGCACGTGCACTACGAACCAGGAATGGTCGTTCGCCGCCACGGCCACCGCAGCAACCACGTTGTGTTTGTGCTTGGTGGCAGCGGCTGGATCGGAGCCGAACCGTGTGAACCAGGTACACACATCCATGTTCCGCTCGGTTCGGCATTC
>WLOT01000133.1 GCA_009699125.1 Actinomycetota bacterium | reverse complement strand
CGACTTCCTGAACCTGAGCTTGAGCTTGTTGAGGGACCGAAGAAAGAACCCGTTCTGGTCTGATTCAACCCCTACGCTGAAGTCTCTCGAGGAGGATCATGGGCGATATTTGGAGTGGCAATGTCGATAGCGCAAGCAAACTTCCGCTTCTACTGTGCATGCTCACGTTCATCGCCACATTCGTGATTACGCGGGTCATCGTTCGCATGATTCGTTCGGGACGCGGCCCGTTCAAAGACAACTCGGTCGGCGGTGTGCATATTCACCATGTGGTGCCGGGAATCATTTTGATGATCGTTGGCGGTCTCTTGGCGATTGGCGGCGTTGGAACGGGATGGGACAACGCCGCCGGTGTCATTTTCGGAATGGGACTTGCGCTCGTACTGGATGAATTCGCGCTGATCTTGCATCTTCAAGATGTCTACTGGGAGGAAGAGGGTCGACTTTCTGTTGATGCCGTTTTTGTCCTCGCCGGAGTGATGATGTTGCTGTTGGTTGCGGGCTCGCCGTTCGGTGTCGACGTGGATCGGGGGCAATCGTGGTTGCGGATTGGGCTCGTCGTGCTGATTGCCATCGATCTCACCATGGCCGCGATCTGTGCAGCGAAGGGGAAACTGGGTACCGCTGTCGCCGGAATTGCTGTTCCAGTAATCGCCTATGTCGGAGCGGTACGAATCGCTCGTCCTAGTTCTCCGTGGGCGAAACGCGCTTATGGAAAGCATCCGAATCGGATGGAGAAGTCAAAGAAGCGAGAAGAAGAGTTCGACTCGCGTTGGCGAACAAAGGTTTCAAAGTTCCAGGACTTTGTTGCGGGAACATTTATTGGTGAAGGCTCCTGACGATGGTGCGGCGGCACCTCAGAGTGCCCGCGGCAGCGCTCTTGATGTTGATGTCCGCCGGACTCGTTTTGAGTTGCAGAGACTCAACGACTGACAAGGTGTCTGACACTTCAGAGACTTCGAATTCGAACGATGGTGTTCATTCCGCGCCAGCGACAACAGCTCCAGATGTCACAACGACAACGGCCGTGCCGGGTACGAACTCTCAGGTACTTGCGCTCGTCGACACATCGCGACCAGTTGTGAGTAACGGTCGAACAATTTCGTCGACTCGTTCACTTCCCACAACTGTGTGGCGACCGAATCGAGAAGGCATCTTTCCGCTTGTCGTCTTTGCCCATGGCTATCGATTAGGACCGCCCGGATACGCGCGATTTTGCGCGATGTTGTCCGATGCTGGATACATCGTTGCTGCACCGTCATTTCCACTCGCTGACGAGTCGCGTGGCAACGGGTTGAATCGAGATGACATTCCGAATGAAGCGAAGGACGTTTCGTTCGTGATTGCAGCACTTCGGGCAAGCGCTTTTGCTTCAGTCATTGCATCGGGGCCGGTCGGCGTCGCGGGGCATTCTGATGGTGCTGATGTCGCTTTGATTATTGGCTATCAGCAGGGTTATGCCGATGCTGCTGTTGGTTCGGTCGTTGCGGTGGCGCCTGACGCGTTTACGGGACAACTTTCGACGAATCGGCCACCCTTACTTCTGGTGCACGCTGACGCCGACGCGACGGTGCCATATTCGGAAAGCGTGCAGGTATTTGCTCGAGTCCCTGGACAACGCACGTTCCTCACACTGATCGGTGCCGATCATTTGCCGCCGATCGATGGCAACACGGTGTGGACGCCAGTGCTCGATGGCGCAGTGGTGACGTTCTTCGATGCAACGTTGAAGCACGTCCAAACGTTGGAGTCAGCCCGAACACTTATGGCGACGCTCGGGCGTTCGAAACTCCAAGTTGGTTCTTGACGAACCAGAAGTACTTCGATCTATCTAGATGTCGTAGTCGACGACGACAGGAGCATGATCGCTCCAGCGCGTGTCGTACGACGGGGCTCGATCGACTCGCGGGTTCTGAGCGAGCTTTGCGAGCTGCGGATTCACGATCTGATAGTCGATACGCCACCCAGCGTCATTATCGAATGCTTTACCTCGGTAGGACCACCACGAATACGGGCCGGCATCTTCAGGAAACGCAGCGCGCACAACATCGACCCAGCCGAGTTGGTCGAACCAGGTGTCGAAATAGGCCTGTTCCTCTGGAAGGAATCCGGCGCAACCGATATTGCCTTTCCAGTTCTTGAGATCGGCCTCTCGGTGGGCAACGTTGAGGTCGCCGGTGAAGACGACATGTCGGCCATCTTCACGAAGCTCTGTAAGTCGAGAGGTCGCAGCGTCGAACCACGCGAGTTTCTCTTTCATCTTTTCGGGCGAGGTTTCGTCGCCTGTGTGGGCGTAGGCCGAGATGACGGTGAACGGCTTGCGTTTGCCGGTCTTGATATCGGCCTCAATCCAACGGCCTTTGTCGGCGAAGGACACAGAGTGTTCGCCGCTTCGGGAATCGGTGATCGGCAGGCGACTGGCAACGGCCACACCGGCCCGTCCCTTCACCGAACACTCAGCATGCACGATGTGCCATCCCTCGCCCATGAGGCCGGCCACGAGTTCATCAGGGGCGCGGACTTCTTGGAGGGTGACGACATCGGGCTGGGTCTCAGCCAGCCACTCGTTCATGCCTTTGCGGGAAGCGGCCCGGAGACCGTTGACGTTGACGGTTGCGATTCTCAGCACCCTTCGATCGTGTCACGTTCCCGGTTCGGAATGGTGCGTCTCGCTCGCTAGTCTCAGACCATGACTTCACGTGGAATCAAGGTGTTCATCGCTGCCCTCGCCCTGAGCGCTGCGGTCGTGGCTGGTTGTTCAAGTTCGAAGAAGCATCAGACCCCCATCACGGGCACGGTCCCGCCGACGACGATGGCTATGACCACGACCACTGCGGCAACTTCAGGCTCGACCACCACGGTCATGGGCACGATGTCGGGCAAGGCGAGCACCACCACCGTCGCCAAGTAGTCCGGCTGCCGGGGTTCCCCGGTGCTCCTGACCGGAAGTGGCATCGGTCACGGTGATGGGGAAGAGTGTCGCCATGGCGACCGACCGAAACCCTCACGCTGGCCTTCGTTTCACCGATGATGATGGTGCGATCGCCGCAGCACTTGAGGACGTGTGTGTTCCAGCGCTGATGTGTTCGATGGTGCACATGACGGGCGATCCATCATGGATTAGGGGAGAGATTCGACCCCGTGTGGCAATTCTCAACAATTACGAAAGCGGATTGACGGCTGACGAGCAGGCCGATATTCGTTCGCGTGCCGTTCCGGTGATTGCGCAGTGGCGAGATGCAGGTTGTCCAGAACCGCAGGTGCCGTCGCCCGAACTCGTCAAAGAACTCATGGACTTCATGGCTGCGGCGCCAGTGGATCCGGCGGTCGTGCCGATGTTTGCCGATGACCTTCATTTCGATGGCGCCGACAGCGGAGCAATCACATGGAAAGACGAAATTCCGGAGGGCGTCCGCAATGCGTTCCATGTCGTTGTGATCGGTTGCGGTGAGTCCGGACTGTTGACCGGGATTCGCCTCGATCAGGCGGGCATCCCGTACACGATCGTTGAGAAGACCGATGGCCCCGGAGGAACATGGCGCGACAATCGCTATCCCGGAGCCCGAGTCGACATCGGTAGTCACTTTTATTGCTATTCGTTCGAACCATCAGATCATTGGAGCGAATATTTCTGCCGCCAGCCAGAACTCCGGGCGTACTTCGAACGGGTGATGCGCAAATATCGCGTGGACGAAAAGTGTCGCTTCAACACTGAGGTACTCACGGCGACGTGGAATGAAACGTCGGCAACATGGGCAGTCGAAGTGCGCACGCCGGACGGCGGCACGGATGTCATCGAAGCGAACGTTGTTATCAGTGGAACCGGAGCGCTGAATGCGCCGAGGATGCCAGACATCCTGGGCATGGACGAGTTCAACGGGCCTTCGTTCCATTCGGCTCGTTGGCCCGATGGGCTCGACCTTGCAGGCAAGCGCGTCGCGCAGATTGGAGCTGGCGCAAGCGGATTCCAAATTGCACCGACAATCGCCGACGAAGTTGCGCATCTAGACATCTATCAGCGCACCGCGCAATGGATGTTCCCGAACATGAACTACCACCGCGGCGTTCCTGAAGGTGATGTGTGGGCGATGCGCCATCTTCCCTTTTATGCGCGTTGGTTCCGTTTCCTGATGTTCTATCCAGCGTCTGGTTTGAGTATCGAAGGATCACGTGTTGATCCGAATTGGCATGATCCCGAAGGCCGTTCGATCAGCCAGGCCAGTTTTGAACGACGTGGGATCTTTGAAAACTGGATTACCTCACATCTTGAAGGCCATCCAGATCTCATTGAGAAATCGATGCCGCACTATCCGCCGTCAGCAAAGAGAATGCTTCAGGACAACGGTTCGTGGTTGAAGTGTTTGGTCAAGCCCAACGTTGAACTCATCAAGACAGGAATTAAGCGGATTGCTGCCGATGGTGTTGTGACCGACGACGGCGAGCATCATCCTGCCGACGTGATCATCTATGCAACCGGTTTCCGCCACAATGATTACCTGTTCCCGATGACCATCATCGGTCGTGACGGAATCAACCTTCGCGAACAATTCGGCGAAGAGCCCACTGCGTATCTCGGAATTTCGGTCCCGAACTTTCCGAACCTGTTCTGCCTCTATGGGCCGGGAACGAACCTTGCTCACGGGGCCAGCCTCATCTTCCAGTCGGAGTGTCAGGTGAACTATGTGATGAGCGCTATCCACGAGCTCCTCTCGACTGGTCATCGAGCCATGGAGCCGAAACTTGAGGTGCACGATAAGTACGTCGAGATCTACGAGTCAGAGATCAATCAAATGGTCTGGGCTCACCCGACAGTGAAGCACTCCCATTTCAAGAACAAAGACGGAAAGATCTACACGCTTTCGCCGTGGCCAATTCCTGACTATTGGGCGTGGACTCGTAATGTAAACGCCGATGAGTACGACTTTGCCTGATTCGAAGCGTTTCTTTGGTTCTACGAGTGAGTCCATCTTCCTCCGGGGTCCACGACTTCGGCGTCATGAACTCGGAACGATCGTTCGCGTTGCGCGCGAGTTCTTGCGAGGATTTCGAAAGCTTCACTTCGTCGGTCCATGTGTAACCGTCTTCGGTTCAGCGCGAATCGCGGAAACAGAACCTGCATATGTCGCGGCACGGGCGGTCGCTTCACGTTTGGGTGAAATGGGATTCACGATCATGACCGGCGGTGGTCCTGGAATCATGGAAGCAGGTAATCGCGGT
>WLOT01000132.1 GCA_009699125.1 Actinomycetota bacterium | reverse complement strand
GCTACTGGGAAAACTTCCGCTGATCATTTCTTTCACGCTGTAATCACAATCGCCGGCCCGAGGGCCGGCGTTTGCGGTTGTTGCAGGAGTGTTGTTGTTAGACGATCGGGGTGATTGTTGCGTCGGCTTCTGAGCGTTCGAGTGCCTCAAGGATGTGCATCGAAATGTCAGCGACCTTCACTTCGTCTTCTTCGACACCCTGTGCCTTCACACCGTCGTCGATCATGATGTAACAGAACGGGCACGCAACAGCGATCTTCGTTGCGCCGGTACGCAGAAGTTCCTGCGAGCGCTCGATGTTCACCTGTTTGCCGGTGCTTTCTTCCATCCACATGCGACCGCCGCCAGCACCGCAGCACATTCCCTGCGTGCCGTTTCGACTGGCTTCAACGATTTCAATGCCACCGAGTGAACCGATGACGTTGCGTGGTGCCATGTAGACGTCGTTATGACGACCGAGGTAACACGAGTCGTGGTACACAACACGCTCTTCGAGTTTGGCGTTCGACAGATCGAGCTTGCCGCTGTCGATAAGGAACTCAAGGAACTGGCTGTGATGCACAACCTCGTAGTTGCCACCCATTTGCGGGTATTCGTTCGCAAGTGTGTTGAAGCAATGCGGACACTGCGTGATGATCTTCTTCACGCCCATTCCGTTGAGCGTTTCGATGTTCTGCATCGCGAGCATCTGGAAGATGTATTCGTTGCCGGAACGACGAGCCGGATCGCCCGTGCACAATTCCGATGGACCAAGAATCGAGAAGGAAATACCCGAGCGCTGCAGAAGCTGCGCCATTGCTTGGGTGACCTTCTTGTTCTTGTCGTCGAACGAACCAGCGCAACCAACCCAGTAGAGGTATTCGGCTTCGAGCGGGCTTGAACCATCGAGGATTTCGATGCCCTCGAACTTCTCGGCCCATTCGCCGCGGTCGGCCTGGCTCATGCCCCATGGGTTTCCGGAGTTTTCCATTGAGCGATACGCGTTGCCGAGTTCGGTCGGGAAGTTGGATTCCATGAGCGACAAGTAACGACGCATGTCGAGGATCTTGTCGAGGATCTCAATGTTGACCGGGCAGATTTCGTCGCATGCCTTACACGAGGTGCAGGCCCAGACCTCTTCGGGCGTCACTCGTTCGAAAAGGGAATTGGCAGAGACGGTGATTTCGGCAACAACACCGAGCGGCGGCGACACCTGAGGCGTTCCGGTTGCGGCCATAACTTCGCCCGACTTGAGAACGATTTCGCGGGGATCAAGCGGCTTGCCGGTTGCATGTGCAGGACACACCGATGTGCAACGTCCGCACATGGTGCATGCGTCGAGATCAAGCAACTGCTTCCAGGTGAAGTCTTCGATTGTGGAAGCACCGAACGATTCGAGTTCGGTTTCCATGAGGTTCGGCATTGGCTTCATTGCACCCTTGGGGCGCTCGCGATCCTTGAGGTACATGTTCAGCGGTGAGGTGAACATGTGTCGAAGCATCGTGACCGGAAGGATCACAAGGAAAGCGAAGAACGAAAGAACGTGGAGGATCCACCACACCTGATGTCCGCCAGCGAGATTTGAGTTGTTCTCGATGAGCTTGGCGATGGGCCAACCAACGAATGACCACTTCTCGAAGGTCGGCATGCCAGTTTCGGCGATGCGCCAGGCTTCGGTTCCGAAACCAGTGACAGCGATGGCAAGAAAGACGCCGAGGATGACGGCGTGTTCCGGCTTGGTCTTGATGCGAATGCGATACGGACGCTGGATGTAGCGACGAACGATCGCCCACATCACGCCAATGAACAGACACAGACCAGCGAGATCACCGATGAACGAGTACGCCATGTAGACGTTGCCGTTGAGGAACTTCCAGGACTCGGGAATCTGATGGTTGATCTCGAGGATGGTGGTGACAGCGAGCAACACCACGAAGGAGAAGTAGATGAGCGAGTGCATGATGCCGGCGGCGGGATCGCGCAACAGGGTCTGCATGTAGACACCGGCGCGGAAATCGCCGAGGCGACGCTTGACATTCTTCTTTGTTGTGCGGCGATCGTCAGGCTTGCCGCGGGTCCAGTTCTTGACCCGTTGGCTGAACAGCACTGCTCCGTAAATGAGCAGGATCGGCATCATGACGTAGAACGCGATCTTCAGCGCATCGGGGACGCCCCCGAAGACCTCGCGCGTTGTCGGAGACTCGTCGTGTTGTTGGAACACTGTCGCTGCGATACCCGAAAGGGCGGTCACGATCGCGAAGGCGATTCCGATGACGAGAACGATATGTGGGCCTTTGATCCGTTTACGTTCCATACGGTCGCAAACCTACTCGCGCCCATGGGCGCGAAACCTCACCAGCGGGCGGGTCGAGGAGCTAGGAGAGATTCAGGATTCGTCGGTCATGCGTGCTGCAAGGTTGCGCAGCAACTGCACGGCGAAGCCAGGTACCTCTTCAATGAGGCCATTGAACTCTCGCTGGGCGATCACAAGGACCTCCATAGCGGAGTCGGCCGTGACCGTTGCGGTGCGGACGCCGCCGGTCAGGGGAGCAAGTTCGCCGACAACAGCACCAGGGCCAAGGTTGGCCACGGTTGCACCGTCACGGGTCACAGTGGCTGAGCCGGTGACGATCACGAAGCACTCGTGGCCCGGCTCGCCTTCGCGCACCAGAACCTTTCCTGCCTCAATGGAAACCTCCACCGCTGCTGCTGCCACCTGCTGGAGCTGGCGCTTGTCGCACTCTGCGAAGAGCGGGACCTGAGCCAGATGATCGAGCCATGCGTCGCGTGCCATGAGCCGAAGCATAGGGAGAACCCCGGCGCTCTGCTCGTCCATTCGGCCACCGACCCTTCATGACTACGAAACAATTGGGAAACAGGCGATCCGTACCGTGGTCGTCGTGGATGTCGCCCTACTTCGTTGGCCAATGGAAGAAGACCGCCGCCAAGCCCTTGCGGCTCGGGGTGGCTCTCGCCTGTTGCTGGTCGAGGCCGACACGGCCGCGCCTGATGCCATCGATTGCCTCGAGGACTGGATCCGTTTGCCCGCCAGTCAGGACGACATCGACGCTCGATGCCGAGCTATTGCGACCCGAGCGATGGTGCATAACTCTGAGACACCCGGGCTTGACCCCGACGGCGTGTTGCGGGTCGGAGCTGGTTGGGTGTCGCTACCGCCGCTTGAAGCCCGACTCATGTCGGCGTTGCTCGAGCGGTTTGGCGCCGTAGTGAGTCGAGACAATCTTTCTCGAACCGGATGGCCTACGGGCGCGCCGGGGCGCAATGCACTTGATGTGCACATGCTTCGTTTGCGTCGCCGGATCGCCCCATTGGGTTTGGCGATCCGCACGGTTCGTTCGCGTGGCTACTTATTAGAAGCCGGCGAATTGCAGATGGTTCAGCCGGCCTGACGGGCCACGGCCTCGGCAGCAGCCTTGGCCGCTTCGGCATCGCCGAGATAGCGATCGGTCAATGCCAGTCGCTTCGTTGGCACCATCGCGTCGTCGAGTTCGTAACGGATCGGGACGCCGGTGGGCAGGTTCACATCGGCAATATCGGCATCGCTAATTGCATCGAGATGCTTGATAAGTGCTCGAAGGCTGTTGCCGTGAGCGACAACAAGAACGGTGTGGCCAGTGCGTAGATCGGGAACGATGCCGTCGTACCAATAGGGCAGCATGCGTTCGACAACGTCGGCGAGACATTCCGATGCGGGCAGGACATCTGCCGGCAGTGAGGCGTAGCGCTCGTCGAACCGAGGGTGGCGGGGATCGTCGAGTTCGAGCTTGGGTGGCGGGACGTCGTAGGAGCGGCGCCATTCGAAGACCTGGTCCTTGCCGTACTTCTCGGTCGTTTCCTTCTTATCCATGCCCTGGAGAGCGCCGTAATGGCGTTCGTTGAGGCGCCACGAGCGGCGCACGGGGACCCACAAGCGATCCATGCCATCGAGGGCGAGGTTGGCGGTGCGGATGGCCCGGGTCTGCATCGAGGTATGGACCACGGTGGGACCAACACCGGCAGCGGCCATGGCGGGCCCGGCGGCACTGGCCTCGGCCCGGCCTTGATCGGTGAGATCGGCGTCGTACCAACCGGTGAAGAGATTTTCGAGGTTCCAGGTGCTCTGACCGTGGCGCAGCAGGACGAGGGTGGAAGTCATGGTTCCAGTCTGCCCTAACGGGATCGGGGGCTTGGTCCGGTTTCGACGCCGCCTGGTCGAGGAATTTTTGAGAAATCGGAAAAATCTTTGGAATCTGGGAATGGAAGGGCCCCGATCAAAGTTGTTAGTATCACGCTCAACTTTCTTAGCGCCGGCCACTCAGCCCCGCTTGGCAGTCGAGAAGTATCCCCCCGATAACCAGCATCAGAAACACAGAAACAAGGAGCATCACCATGGCAAAGGCCGTCGGTATCGACCTCGGCACCACCAACTCGGTCGTCTCGGTTCTCGAGGCGGGCGACCCGGTGGTCATTCCCAACGCAGAAGGCAGCCGCACAACGCCTTCAGTGGTCGCATTCGCAAAGAACGGCGAGGTTCTCGTCGGCGAAGTGGCCAAGCGTCAGTCCATCACCAACCCCGACCGCACCATTCGTTCGGTCAAGCGCCATATGGGCACTAACTGGACCATCGACATCGATGGCAAGGCCTATACCGCTCAGGAAATTTCCGCTCGCACGCTCATGAAGCTCAAGCGCGATGCCGAGGCCTACCTCGGTGACACTGTCACCCAGGCCGTCATCACCGTGCCCGCGTACTTCGACGACGCGCAGCGCACCGCAACCAAAGAGGCGGGCCAGATCGCCGGCCTCGAGGTGCTTCGCATCATCAACGAGCCGACCGCAGCAGCACTCGCGTACGGACTCGACAAAGAAACCGCCGATCAGACGATCCTTGTGTTCGACCTCGGTGGCGGCACGTTCGACGTTTCGGTTCTCGAAATCGGCGACGGTGTGTTCGAAGTGAAGTCGACCCATGGCGACACCAGCCTTGGTGGCGACGACTGGGACGAGCGCATCATCAATTGGCTTGCCGACGGTTTCAAGACCGCACATGGCATCGACTTGTTGAAGGACAACATGGCGATCCAGCGTCTGAAGGAAGCCGCCGAAAAGGCGAAGATCGAACTGTCACAGGTGCAGCAGACGCAGATCAATCTGCCGTTCATCACTGCAACTCCTGATGGTCCGTTGCATCTTGACGAGCAACTCACTCGTGCGAAGTTCCAGGAACTCACCGCTGATCTTCTTGAGCGTTG
>WLOT01000131.1 GCA_009699125.1 Actinomycetota bacterium | reverse complement strand
CTGAAGGGCGTCTGGCTCGTGCCGGGCGATCTTCCCACCACGGTGCAGTCAGCGACGTATCAGATCGCTGCTGCTCAGGCTGATGGCATCACGGTTACCGACCAGATGAAGGTGTCGGGTAGGTCCGAACAGTCCGCATTCGCGACGTACGTGCAGGCGCTCAAGGCTGGCAACGGCAACTTCCTCTACAACGGATCAAACGATGTAGCGATGGTCAAGATGCGCAAAGAGGCAGCCGCACAGGGCCTTACCGGCGTCAACGTTTGGGGCTGTTCGCTGGCCTGCTACACGCAGAACTTCCGCGACGCTGGTAGCGCCGTCGATGGCACCTACGTGTGGATGCAGTACCTCCCGTTTGAAGAAGCCTCGTCAAACAAAGCGCTTCAGACCTACATCGATGCCAGCGGCGGCAAGCCCGATTCCTTCGGTGCCCAGGCCTGGCAGGCAGGGATGGCCTTCAAGAAGGCAGTCGACGAAATCGTTGCTGAGCAAGGTGCAAACGCAATCACTCGTCCGAACCTTCTCGCCAAGATGAAGACCCTCACGTTCGACGCTGACGGATGGATCGGCAAGCGCACCGGGCAGAAGGTCTTCTCCGACTGCATGGTCGTCATGCAGATCAACGGTGGCAAGTTTGAACGGGTCTTCCCGAAGCAGGCAGGCACGCTCGACTGCAAGCCGTCGAATGTAACGACGGTGAAGATCGACCCAGCAGAAGCCGCAAAGCTGGTCAAGTAATACCGATGTGAAACCCTGAGGGGAGCGCCAGAACGGCGCTCCCCTCAACGGTTCGCATGACGTCAATCGGGCGCTTGTGTAACTGCGTCCCGATGCAATGCAATTCGATGTAATGCAGTTCGATTCGCGAGACAGGGGAAACGATGCGGGGGAAGTTGAACGGAAGGCTTGTTGCCGCAATTGTGGTGGCGCTCATTCTCGCCTTTATCGTCAACAAGAACTGGGGCGCCGCCTCGTTCTTCGACTCAAAAAACCTCTCGACATTCCTTGTCGTTGGTATCGCTCTTGGTGGTATCTACGCCATCACCGCCGGTGGACTTGTTGTCACCTACGCCACCACTGGCATCTTTAACTTCGCGCATGCTGCGATTGGTTGTTTCTTAGCGTTCGTCTATTGGCAGCTCTCTCATCAGTACCACTTGCCACTTTTGTTAGCGATGGCAATCACGCTCCTTGTGGTGGCGCCCGCGCTCGGCATCTTGCTTGATCGCGTGATCATGCGCCGACTGCGCGATGCCTCACTTGTCGTCCAGCTCATGGTGACTGTGGGCCTCATGCTCACGATCATGGGTCTCACCCTTACGATTTGGTCACCGAAAACCAGCCGAACAATTCCGCACTTCTTTGAGAGTTCAAAGGGCGTGCAAATCGGTTCAGTTGTTGCAACCTGGCACCGCATCATCACGGTGGTTGTTGCGCTTCTCGTCGCAGTAGCGCTTCGCTGGTTGCTCTATCGGACCCGCCTCGGTATCTCGATGCGAGCCGTCGTCGATAGTCGCAGCCTTGCTGGACTCGTCGGCGCGAAGCCGTCAGTTATCTCGGGTGCGTCGTGGTCGCTCGGCTGCATGACCGCTGGTCTCGCCGGAATTCTCATCGCTCCCGAAACGGGGCTCGTCGTCGAGAATCTGGCGCTCATCATCATCGTTGCCGCAGCCGCCGCAGCGATTGCGCAGTTGAAATCGATTCCGATGGCGTTTGTTGGCGGTCTCATCATCGGCCTGGCCACAGCGTTCTCCGCGGTGTTCCTCCAGTTCGGCAAGGACTACAGCTACGCGAGCGAGGCAATCCCTTGCGTGATTCTGTTCATCGCTCTGTTGTTCCTCCCGCAAGCTCGTCTCAGCACCGGAAAGATTCGGCTCACCAAGCGCACCGAACGGCTCACAAAGCCGTGGGAAGCGCTGTTGGGTGCTTTCGCCATCGTCGCAATCGTTGGGGCATGGGCCAACGGCTGGATTCCGTGGTTCACAGGCACAACATTCGGGGAGCGGTCCGCGATTTGGTTGGGTCGAGGTGCGGGCTTCCTGGTCTTTGGCCTCGTCATGATTTCGCTGATTCCGCTCATTGGTTGGGCCGGTCAGGTGTCGTTCGCAAACTTCGCGATCGCTGGCATTGGTGCGTTGCTGTTCGTGCACTTCGGAGGTGGCGACGGCAACCCGATGGGCATCGTCTGGGTCATGCTCGTCTGTGCACCGCTCGGCCTGTTGATCGCGCTACCGGCCCTCCGACTAAAGGGTCTCTACCTAGCGCTGGCAACGATGGCCTTTGCCGAGTTCACTGACAAAGTCATCGCCAGACATCCAAGCCTGCTTGATCCGTCGAATTCAGGTGTGCTGTACAAGCCACTCAAGATTTTGGGCTTCTCAATTTCGTCCGCTGCGAACGACAGAAAAGCATTCGTGATGTTCTTAGTAATCACGTTTGCGCTCCTGTTCTTGATGCTTGAGCTTCTCCGTCGAACGCGCTGGGCTCGTCGATGGATCGCAATGTCCGATTCTCCGGCGGCTTCGGCAACGATCGGCGTGAATCTCACAACATCCAAGATGGCGGTGTTCATGTTGTCCGGAGCAATGGCTGGCTTTGCTGGCTGCATGCTCGGACTCCAGAACGGCGCACTGCGAGTCGATTCGTTCCCGATGTTTGCTGGCTTGCCCATCGTGCTGTTGCTTGCGGTTCAGGGTGTCCGGTATCCAATCGCTGCATTTATGGGTGTACTCGGACTCGCATCGTTCCCTGCCATTTCTGAAGTCTTTGGAAACCCGAGTTGGCTCACGCAGCTTGCGCTCATAGGTCCAGGTATCGCTGCAGTCGCGATGGCATACCGCCCTGAAGGAGCGGTCTTCTACACGGGCAGAGATGTCGCTGGCTTGTTGCCATGGCGTCAAGATGCTCGCGACGAAAAGAAACTCCTTGAAGCAAAGGAGCGTGAACAGAACATCGGGAAGGACGAGATCAACGATCTCGGTCTCACTCGTCCGTTCACCGAAGACAAAGTCGCGCAACTTGATCGTGTCCTCGCAATCACCGATCTCGTTGACGAAAAGAAGATGGTGCCGGGAGGTGCACGATGACCGAACCAATTCTTTCTACGCAGGACATTGTCGTTCGTTTCGGCGTTCTGCAAGCGGTGTCGCACGCCAGCATCGATGTTGTTGAAGGACGCGTGACCGGGCTCATCGGCCCCAACGGTGCAGGTAAAACCACGTGCTTCAATGTCATCACCGGTCTTCAAGAGCCCACGAGCGGCAAGGTGTTCTTCAACGGTAAGGACATCACCAACAAGAACCCCTACAAGCGGGCTCGCATGGGCATTGCTCGCACATTCCAGAAACTTGAAGTGTTCGGAAGTCTCTCCGCTCGAGAAAACATTCTCGTCGCAGCAGAACAACGCAAGACCTGGGATCGTTCTGGGTTCGATCCCAATGCAGTGTGTAATGAGATGCTCGAGAAGGTCGGACTCTCCGACGTTTCAGAGTTCATGGTGGGCACCCTTCCAACCGGAACCGCACGTCTCGTAGAACTCGCACGAGCGTTGGCACTGAACCCACGCGTTCTTCTTCTCGACGAACCGTCTTCAGGTCTGAATGAAGACGAGACCGAAGAAATGGCCTCGCTGCTGCGCAAGTTTGTCGACGAAGGTCTCGCCGTGCTTCTCGTCGAGCACGACATGTCGTTTGTTATGGGGACGTGCGAATACATCCACGTTCTCGACTTCGGCACGATTATTGCGACAGGCACTCCCGCCGAAATCCAAGCAAATCCAGTCGTGCAATCGGCGTACCTCGGAACAGAAACAGTTGAGGAGGCGTCATGACCCCCATTCTTGAGCTCAGCAATATTCGTGGCGGCTATGGCGCCATCGATGTCTTGCACGGCGTGAATCTCAAACTTGAAGCGGGCCAGGTGCATGCGCTGCTCGGTCCGAATGGTGCCGGAAAGACGACGACTCTCGGAGTCTGCAGCGGACAGATTGTTCCGTCGGGCGGCCAGCTGTTGATCAGCGGGCGTGAGGTCAACGGCGTCAGTAGCGATTCACTTGCGCGTGCGGGAGTGTGCTTGGTGCCCGAAGGGCGAGGCATCTTCCCGAACCTCACGGTCACCGAGAACTTGCGCATGTTCACCCACGCGGGTGCATCAGTGTCAGACGTGCAAGAGAAGGCGTTCTCGCAGTTCCCGCGGCTGAAAGAGCGCCGTAAGCAGATCGCCGGAACGATGTCCGGTGGCGAGCAGCAAATGCTCGCAATGTCGCGAGCGTTGGCCGTGAACCCATCTCTTTTGCTTCTCGACGAACTTTCGATGGGCCTCGCACCCCTCATCGTTGAAGAGCTTTATGAACGTGTGGCCGAACTCGCGGCTGACGGCATCTCCATCCTCGTGGTGGAACAGTTCGCCCAAGCCGTGCTGGGCGTGTCGACGGTTGCGTCGATCATGTTGCACGGACGCATTACTCGTACCGGACCACCTGCCGAGATCGCCGAGGAACTGACCGAGGCGTATCTGGGCGGAACAACCCACTGATCAACGCCAGAACAACGGAGGAAACATGAGTAACACTGAAACCACCCCGTCGGCCCGCCTCCAGGAGTTCCAGGGCGAAGTCGATGCAATGAAGGTCGATGGCGGAAAGGCCAACCCTGAGCGCACGTGGCTGACCCTTGGGTCGCTACTGATGCTCGCAGGCATTGTGCTTTCACTCATCGCCTGGCTGACCATTCAAGGCAGCGGCAAAGGTGCAAAGACCGACGATCTCGCCGCTATGGGAACGTTCGGACTTGTCCTCGCTGTCGTCGGCGCAGCTCTTTTCATTGTGATGTCACTGCGCCGCTATTTCCGATTCTGGCTTGTTCGTCTCATCTTTGAACAGCGCGAAGCGGCCGATCGCATCGCAGGCAAGTAGTCACCGCTCTCTGTAAAAGATTTGGTGGCGGATCCTTAATGTGGGGCGGGGCAACCCGCCCCACATTGCTTTTTGCGGTAACTCGCCCAAGTGCGAGTGGTGTCCTAGATTGACGAAGTCAACGAATTACACGTTGCCGATTCCAGGGGGAATTCATAATGGCTATGCCGACCGACGTTCCGGTCATCGACACGATGATTGGCTTTCCGGCGAAGGATCTGAAAGCGCAGTACGAGTTCATAACGAAGCAGACGAAGGACTCGCAGTCCAAAGAAGAGTTCGAGTTTCCGGCCGAGTACATGTTCAAGGCTCCGCCGGAT